>JBILIB010000109.1:0-7142 GCA_044350215.1 Acidimicrobiales bacterium | reverse complement strand
CGACCGCTCTGGTAGGTCGTAACTGCGAGAGAACAATTCGCTGCCTGGAGAATGCTTGCGAATGACCCAGTGAACACACTTGAGAAATCAGTAGGGATGGCGCCATCGGGTTCTTCAGTGAGCCCAACCTTGACGGCTTCGGCTGAACGAGTCTTCGACGGCTGAATGGGGGGCGGATCGGCGAAAACGTCGTGAGCGCGAATCGCAACAGGGTCGACAACATCCCAGACTTTCTTCATCTCTTCAGCGTTGCGTTCCCACTTGGAGGCCTGTGGAGCTTCAAGTGTTGTTGCTGAGAGTGGAAGTTCTCCACCAGTTTCGGTGTCCCAGGTGAGATCAAGATTGGCGCAGAGACGTGCGAGTTCTGCATCGGGATCAGCCAGCAGCGCGGAGTAACTCGTGACACACCAACGATCGGGTTCAAGCGCTTCAAGATCGTCAAGCAATGTTGTCGTAGCGGTCACCCACTGATTGGCAACAATCTCGGGCAACGACTTGCCGATGAGGTCACTCCAACCCGGAGTAAGGAGCAGCGACCATCGATCGCCAGTCCACTCCGGAAGATCTGGGTAAGTCACAAACCGTCCAGAACGCCATGCGTCGAGCATGCTGCTGATGGTCTCGCGAGGGTCTCGCCACAAGTAGACAAACTTTGCATCGGGGTACGCGGCCGCAAGAAAGGGAATGCGCAGAGAGTTCTTTGGCGTCTTTTCGATCATGCGCACGACTGATCCGGGCTGCACTGGCTCGCCATCGCGATTTTTCAGTCGTCGAACAAATGAACCGCTGAGCTTTTCAACGACCTCAGGAGTGATGTCTTCTTCGGTGAGACGGTTTGAGTCCCAGCCATGAGACGCGGGTGCGAGCGCGGGGAATGCCTCAATGAGTTGATGGCTTTCACCACCGATTGTGTAGGACTCTTTGGCGCGCATCATTGCTTCGAACAACATCGTGCTACCCGAGCGTGGGGACGAAATGATGAACACAGGGCGATCGAGGGTGATCGGTTCGCCAATCTGTTTCGGCGTTGGCATCGCCGGAGCGGCGGGAGCAGAAGCAGCAGCGGGCGCCGGTGTGCCCCCGGGTGCTGCGGCAGGGGAAGTACCCATGCCGCTCGGTGTAGCAACGGCGCCGGGTTGTGTCACCGAAGGACGCAGTACGAGTTGTCGGATTGCTTCGTTGACTTTGACCGTGTTGGGAAGCGCTTGGGAGTAGGGATCAACGATTGCGTCGGCCTCATCACGAAGTTTTGCGTACGAGTCGAATCCCTGTGGGTGCTCACCGAAATGGGCCCAGCACGCTTTCCACGAACGTCGGAAGGGAATAAGCGCACGGTCGAGTTCAACGGCGCGATCAAGATCAACCTCTGCGAATTGATGAAGGATGTTCGCAAGCGTTTGGTCGATCTCTGCCGAAGGCATGACGGTTGGTTGGTTCATCGTTTCGAACGCGATCGAGGTGACCTGTTGCACCTGGGGCAGCGGTGAGTTGGCATCAGCTGCACCCGTCTGCCGATCGATGAGTGACCAAAACCCCGCACCGCCGACGGTGTCGATAACAAGGTGGATGCGCGGCGCGTTGACGGGATTTTCGACTCGGTGTGGTTCCCACGTATCGAAGACCCAGCACGAGCCTGGTTCCATATGAATGGATTTTTTTTCGACATGAAAGAGCACAGCTGGGTCGGTGATGATCGGAATATGAACGCGAAGGTGATCCCACCAATAGCGGTTGGTATCCACATGTGACTTCACTTCGGACTCGATGTCGATGCGCATGAGTCGCGTGCGCCCGATGGGGCAGCCGAGTCCGGTGAGCCCAGCCATGACGTTGACAATCGACGGCAACGTTTCGAGGTGAGGTGTTGGCCGCATTGGGCCCACAACGGAATCATTGTTGGCATCACCCATGACCGACACCAATGCAAGGGCGCTATTGCCAGGCATGCCTTCGGGGTGGGGGCGCCAAACATCTTCAGGGATCGCGCTGACCTCGGCAATGAGGGCGTCGATATCGGTGCTTATCGGCAATCGGACGATCGGGTGGTCAAGGCGCATGCGAATCTCCGAGAAGTGGTCTGCGCAACTTATCCCGCTACAAGGCTGGTGCTTTAGGCGAAAGTTTCTTCGAAATGCGATTTTCTCAAATCTTGTGAGTCGAGGGACTGGGCATGGCAGTCTGAGCGCATGACAGAGACGTTTTGGGGGTTGGTGGTAGCGGTAGCGGACGAGCATCCGAATCGTGTTGTCGCCGTCGATGATTACGGGCGTTTGCTGACCTCTTCGCTCTTGCGTGACGAAGCTGAATCGGTCGCTGCTGGTCTCCTGCAACTTGGAATCGGCCCCGGATCGATTGTGTCGTGGCAGTTGCCGACAACATTGGAATCACTCGTGATGCTGGCGGCTTGCGCTCGACTGGGAGTAGTACAGAACCCAATAATCCCCATGCTGCGACATGCCGAAGTTGGTCATATCGCTGGGCAAATTGAAACAGATCTCCTTGTGATCCCGGATCGCTGGCGGGGATTCGATCATGTGGCGATGGCCAAAGACCTCGGAATCCGGTCGTGGTCGGCGGAGTACGAAGCCCCGGTCACTGCGTTAACGCCATTGCGACTGCCTTCGGGAGACGTTTCGCAACTTCCTGCGCCGCCAGCAACGAATGATGACTGTCGCTGGATTTATTTCTCCTCAGGAACGACGGCCGCTCCGAAGGGAGTCCGTCACAACGACAAGTCTGCGATCGCTTCGGGAGCTTCGCTTTCTGAACGACTCGGATTCAGCCCCGATGACGTGTATCCGATCGCATGGCCGTTCACCCATATCGGTGGAATCGCGATGTTGGTGACATCGCTCAACACTGGTGTTCGTCTTGTGTTATTCGACCTATTTGATCCCGCCACGACGGCCGACCGGATGGCGACGCATGGGCCAACAATGTTGGGCTCTGCTGTTCCCTTCTTTCGAGCATTTCTCAATGCGGAACGTCGCGCCGAGACTTCGTTGCTTCCCAACGTGCGCGGTTGTGTTGGTGGCGGTGCGCCTATCCCCGGAGATGTCAACCAAGAACTTGTCGATGCGTTCGGAGTCGCAGGCGTCGTTGGTGCCTATGGACTCACGGAGTTCCCAAATTGCACCTGTGAATGGTTCGACGGCCCTGACGTAGGTCGCGATGTTGGACCAGCTGGTCCCGGTGTCGAAGCCCGAGTCATCGATGGCGAACTCCAGTTGAGGGGCACGCAGTGCTTCCTGGGGTATGTCGATGAATCATTGAATGCCGCAGCATTTACCGAAGATGGATGGTTTCGAACGGGTGATCTCGCTGAGATTGGTCATGATGACCGCATTCGTATCGTCGGTCGGCTGAAAGATGTAGTCATTCGAAACGCTGAGAATATTTCTGCGACCGAGGTTGAAGAAGCAGTGCTGTTCCATGGTTCGGTGGCAGATGTGGCTGTCATTGGCCTTCCTGATGCCCGCACGGGCGAGCGAGTGTGTGCAGCAATCGTTTTGACTCCAGGGTCAACAATCGATGTTCCAACGTTGGCCGCCCACTGCATTGAATTGGGGTTAGCGAAGTACAAATGCCCGGAACAAGTGGTCGTTATCGAGTCGATCGAGCGAAATCCGATGGGCAAGATTCAGAAAGACAAAGTTCGCGAAGCAGTCATTCACGCAATCGAAAGTAATTAAAGGTTAAGTGCGGGGGAGTCCCAGTACGCGTTGGGCAACGATGTTCCGCTGGATCTGACTGGTTCCGCCAAAGACGCTTGCAGCGCGCGCCCACAAGTAACGCTCAAGTTCGTCGCTTGTTGGTTCAAGCAGTGCCGTTGGGTTGGACTGCAGCGCGGCGGCGTGAAGAAGTTGATCGACCTTTGTCATGAGCAACTTGTCGATTGAGCCTGTGGTGACGTCGAATGCCCCAGCACAACGCTCCGACAGCGTGACCGCAACGGTTGCGTCAAGCGCCTCGATCCATGCTGCAGCCCTTTGAACATCGGTGCGCGCTGCGGTTTCAGGTGTGGCGAGAAGAGCGAGTGCAGTTCGCCGAAAGCGAGAGATCCAACCGATGTCTGCAGGACCTCGTTCGATGGCGAGGAGTGACATAGCGATTTCCCAGCCTTGACCCTCGGTCCCGAGAAGTGCAGCGTGGGGAACACGAACATTGTCGAACGCAACTTCAGCGAACTCGTCGGAATCCCACGCGGTCAGGATTGGTGAGACGTTGATACCGGGAGCATTGAGCGGAAGAAGAAGTACGGAAAGCCCACGGTGAGGGTGATCGCCGGTTCGACACAGCAGCAGGATCCACTCCGCTTGGCCAGCTTCGCTTGTCCAGATCTTGCGTCCATTAATGATGAAATCGCCCTCATCAAAAACTGCGCGCGTTCGAATCGCAGCGAGATCGGATCCGGCGCCGGGCTCACTGAAGCCCTGGCACCATCTCACGGAACCATCGAGCATGCGGGCGAGATGCACTTCGCGTTGATTGGGTGTTCCAAATTCGGCGATTGCGTGGGCGAGATGGGCAATCGCTGGCGGTGGTGGGAACCCGCCTTCTCCAAGTTCTTCGGAAACGATCGCATCGCATGTGACCGGGAGCCCTGCACCACCGGCATCGGTGGGCATTGACATGCCCACAAATCCGGCTGCGGCCAACTGTGTATGCCATTCATGTTCAGAAGGTTTCGTATCTAGCCAAGTTCGGAGTCGAGAACGAACGGATGCCTCGACTTCGTCGTCGCGTAAGTCGAATGTGTCGATACCGGCAATACCGGTTGGCGCCGTCGTGACCGGAGCCTGAAGAAGGTCGAGAGGCGTTGACGGTAGGTGCGATCGATTCGAAAGCGCTCGCCGCAACCGGACGGACATCAGGTGTTCCCATGTATGGCCGACACCACCGAGCACTTGAGTTGCAACTTCACACGCGGTTATCCCGGCTTCAGTTGCAACCAGTGCGGCGCGAGCAGCGGCGGAATAGGCATCGCCGGTCTCATGTTCAACGCGCCAAGCCGCAGAGCGCGCAGCACTCCGAGCGGCAACGAGATCAACCCAAGCATCGGCAAGGAGGTGTTGCACAGCTTGGAATGTTCCTATGGTGACTCCGAATTGCTTGCGTTCATTTGCGTACGCCACCGCGTCGTTGAGGGCGGCGATCCCGTTCCCAACGAGGTCTGCGCTCAGAAGTAATTGCGCAATCGCCAGATAATGATGTTCCTGGATGATTGAGATGGATGTGACATCTGATGTTGATGTGCGGATCGCAACTCTTGAACGGTCCGCTGTCGCGAGTATCTCGCCGGCTTCAGTGATGTGCGCATGTCCGGCGCGTACGAACGCGATCTTTTCGGCACCGAGTCCGTCGGCGGCGAACGTTGAGTTAAGGCTTCCTACGATTCGTGCATCGCTTGGGCCGATAATCTCACGAGCGAGGCAAGCTCCGACAAATGGCGTTGCACTTAGCATTGTGCCGAATTGTTCGGCACAAAGAACAAGGTCAAGAACTGTCCCGCCTTCGGCACGAATATTGAGCAGGCCGCTAGAAGCAAGAGCGTTCCAAGCTTTGTCTGCGTTGGCTGCCGGTGGAAGTTGTGTCGTGCTTGAAGCGCCAGTATCTGAAGCGACAGAACGAGCAAGATCTACAAGGGCTGCTTCAACGTCACCGATTCTTGCCCGCATAGACGTATCTGAACCCGAGCGGGGTCAGAGGCGACCTTCGGTTCGAAGATCTTCGGGAACCCACGAAGGATTGCGGCGATCCTTGAATGCGTTGAATCCTTCGAGTGCTTCGGCCCCGTAAAGAGATTCAGTCATCGACATACGGTCGTAATTCTCGTATTGGCGATTGATTTCTCGCTTGACGATAGTGCGCGCACTTGGAGCGCCCCGAGAAATCTGCTTAGCGATTTCGATTGCTTCGGTACGTTCATTGCCGGGAGCCGTTACACGGGTCACGAGACCCCAGGATTCAGCTGTCGCTGCATCGATGGCACGTCCGGTCATGAGCATGTCTCGAGCTCGAGGAATTCCGATTTGTCCGGGAAGAATTGCTGCGTAACTCGTATCGGCAATCCCGCGAAGAATTTCGGGGGCGCGGAACGTCGCATCGGTTGAAGCAACGGCAACGTCAGACAGCATCGCGATGACGAGACCGCCGCCCTGACAGATACCGTTCACTGCCGATACGACGGGCTTTGATGCGTTCCTGATTGCATCGAATGGCACGTTATCCATGTGGAGAAGTCGAGCGAGGTCGGCCCAACTGTCTTCTTGGTCTCCGCCAAGGTCGCCGCCGGGAATGAAGACATCGCCAGTACCGGTGATGACCAGGGCGGCCAAGTCCTTAGACTGCGCAACGCGATCGACGGCATAACGAACCCCGAAATACATTGCCGGCGTCATCGCATTACGGCGATGAGGGCGATCGACGGTGAGCACGGCGATCGACCCCTGACGCTCAAATTTCAGGAATTGGGTGCCACACCAGTCGCCTTCGGGAGGCTGATTTGGGAAGGTCATGCTGTCACCGTACTTCCCGTCACTGATTCTCTGCCGAGTACCTCTATCGTCGGGATGAGCACCCCAAAGCGTGAGGAATGAGGAAGATGTCCGGGCAGCCTGCGTTGTTTGAAGAGCAACCAACTGGTCCTGGCCTCGGGCTCACACTCATTCGCAGCGCGGTCGGTAGTGCCGCTGCTGATGCAGCTTTTGCCGCGCTGCGAACAAAAGTCACTTGGCAGCAGGACCACTTGAAAATGTTCGGCAAAATCATTCCTGTTCCCCGTCTTGAAGCGTGGGTTGCCGACGAGGGTCTTGACTACACCTATTCAGGGATTCATCACGATCCCGATCCGTGGATCGATGAACTCGTTGAATTGCGAGACCTCTCAAGTAGCCACACCGGCACGAGGTTTAATTCGGTGTTGTGCAATCTGTATCGAGATGGAAGTGATGGCGTGGACTGGCATGCCGACGATGAACCAGAGTTTGGGCCGATGCCAGTGATTGCCTCATTGAGTCTTGGTGCCACTCGCCGTTTCGACTTACGACGGGTTGACGACCATTCGATCAAGGTGGAACTTGAACTGCATCACGGCGATCTCGTCATTATGAGCGGAATGACGCAAACGCTGTGGCGCCATC
>JBILIB010000023.1:0-24181 GCA_044350215.1 Acidimicrobiales bacterium | reverse complement strand
GAATCAGCCTGGTAAGTCTTCTCGACGCCATCAGGATCTGTGCCGGGCTCAATCTTCTTCAGAATCTCTGCGGTGATACGTCCGGTGTAACCGAGGACATTCGATGCCGCGGTGCCGTAGGGGTAAACACGAACAGTCTTACGATCGTAGGTGACTGAGGGAAAGTCCTCGGCATATTCGGAAAGACGATGGATCACTTCTTCGGTCACATCTGTTGCGATTGGGACTGCCTGCAGTTGGTCAGACCCCTTATCCGACAATCGCCTCTCGATGGTGGAGATCTTGATGGGAGCTCCATTCGTCGTCAGAACATCAGCAAGTCTCGCGACCAGATCGTCGCGGTCTTTCACCTTCTTCAACTCATTGCGATCGATCGAGACGATGAGCGACGTGCGATTGTCAACGATGACACGGCCCTTCGAATCAAAGATTCGACCACGAGGGGCTTCAGTGGCAACTGTTCGCGTTCGGTTCGCAGTGGCCTGCACCGCAAGATCTGAAGCCTCCAGTACTTGCAGGTACCAAAGCCGGGCAAAGAGCGCGATAAAACACGCGGCGATGATCACACCGAGCAGGTTCATACGGAGACGAGGCGAGGTGGAGTCCATGGTTTAGAGATTGGGAAGGCGGAGACTGGAGAAAAAGACGGTCACAACGCTCCTAGTTCAGCAGATAGAAACCGTCAGCGGACCGCAGCCCTCAGCAAGCGAGCCTCTGGATCAGCCCATCGACAGACCCTGACTGCCGGGAAGACGAGCAATGCTGATGATGCTCCCACCACAGCCGTGACGGTGAGAACGTGAAATGACAGCAGGTCTGGCCGACCAAGGAGTGCTCCTGTGATCGCAAAAGTAAGGATTCCCACGCCACTAGCAACGAAAGCAATTGCTGCGGTCATCCATCTGGCAGCGTAAATCGTCGCTCCCTCGAGCGACCCAGCAACCAGTCCCGAGACAAGCCCTGAGACTGCACCGAGACCGAATGGAGTCACCACCAAAAGGTCGAGGCACAACCCACAGACGAAACCAACAACTGCACCTCGCTCAGAACCCGCCACAATTCCGGCGGCGATCGCCACGACCAGAAAAAGGTCGGCGCTCACTCCGGCAATGCGGAATTGCGTGATCAATGTGTACTGCAAGAACACCGCAGTTGCGATTACCACGACGTAGCGAATTGCCGGATGATCCATCGTCAGCCCGCTGGCTTCCATAGAACAACATCGGCGTAAACCAGATCATTCAGGTTCGCGAACATCGAAATATCGACCGTTGACTCAAGTGCCGCATCGTTGGTCCGAACAGCGGTGATCGTTCCAATCGGGAGATTCGGCGGGAAAGGGCTGCCGGCCAAACCACTTGTCGCGGCAATTGCGCCCACTGTCACAGCCTGCCGAGAGTCAATGTTGGCGCCGCGAAGACTTCCGTCGCTACCTGTTCCTTGTGCGACACCAATTGCCGCAGTTCCAACGACGGAAAACCCCACACGAAAGGTGCCACTCGAGAGGAGTGCGACCACTGATCGGTTCGCGCCGACTTCGACAACTTTTCCGATGAGCCCTTCACCAGTGACAACAGGCATATTGCGCTCGATGCCAGAGGAAGAACCCTTATCGAGTTCAATCCGATCACCGAAATTACCAACCGCTCCAGACACGACACGAGTGTGAACAACCGGAGTATCCCCGACGAACGGGATACCCACCAGTTGCAACAACTGTTGCAACTGTTCCTTCGCAATCGAATTTGCCGTTATGTCACCCTTTAACCGATCGTTCTCTTCACGAAGAACGTCGTTCTCTTTTTTCAAATCCTCTTGTTCAAACGCGCTGTCCCAAGCGTTTCGAAATGGACTGGCGACAGTTGTTGCGGCTCCACCCAGCGGCGAGAGCACCGTGAGCACGGCGCTACGAACCGAATCAATCGGGCCAGATCCTCGACCGTCAAGGGTAAGCAGCAGTACTGCAGAAAGCAGCAGAAGGCTGATCGTGATGCGTGACCGCCCACCGCGTCTCGACGATGCCATGGCTAATTCGACTCAGTTGATGGTCGACGAGAAGAGGACGCCCTTCAAAGCATCGAACTCCTCGAGCGATTGGCCGGAACCGATCGCCACGGCGAAGAGAGGGTTCTGCGCAATGATGATCGGCATACCGGTCTCATGTTCAAGGCGCTCACTGATCCCATGCAGGAGTGCTCCACCGCCTGCAAGGACAACACCTTGTTCCATAATGTCGGCCGAAAGCTCAGGCGGGGTCTTATCAAGCGTCACCTTGACAGCGTCGACGATCGCAGCCACTGGTTCTTCGATGGCTTCGCGAATTTCCTCTGTTGTGGTGACAATGGTCTTTGGAAGACCAGTCACAAGGTCGCGACCACGGATTTCGGCGTGCAATTCAACTTCCAGAGGCCACGCAGAACCAAGCGCCATCTTCACTTCTTCCGCCGTGCGCTCACCGAGGGCAAGGCTGTATTCCTTTTTAATGTAATTGATGATCGCTGCATCAAGTGCATCGCCACCGACTCGTGCCGATTGTGACGCGACAACACCGCCGAGAGAGATAACTGCAACCTCGGTGGTTCCGCCGCCGATGTCGACGATCATGTTTCCGGTTGGCTCTTGGACGGGAAGTCCTGCTCCAATCGCAGCAGCCATTGGCTCTTCGATGATGTACGCAGGTTTACGCGCACCAGCGAATTCCGCTGCTTCTTGAACGGCGCGCTGTTCAACCGGAGTTATCCCAGACGGAACGCAGATCACCATTCGTGGCTTCGCCCACTTCGAAGTATGAACCTTCTGAATGAAGTAGCGCAGCATTTTTTCGCAAATGTCGAAATCGGCGATAACGCCATCGCGCAGAGGCCGGATAGCCTGGATGTGCGCTGGAGTGCGCCCAATCATGCGCTTAGCTTCGGCGCCAACGGCGACTGGTCGACCGTCTTTGATGTTGATAGCAACAACCGATGGTTCGTTGAGGACAATGCCCTCGCCGCGCACGTACACGAGCGTGTTCGCCGTACCCAGATCGACTGCCATGTCCCGTCCGACAATGTTGGACAGAGAGTCACGCGAAGCGATCGAATTGGAGATACTTGAAGAAATTGAGTTGAAGATATTCCCGGCCATGGGGTGAGCCTCCCGTTGGAGCTCTGGGCCTGTTGCTCTTCACGAGAGCGACGACGAGGGTGCGGATCAGAGGAGTATTCAGAAAGACGACGGTCCCAACGAGCCCGCGCAGCACTGCACGTGACCTTCTCCGTCCCACGCAAAGGCTAGTCCCCGGCCCTTGTGGGACCAACTAAGCCGGAAATCAGAGTCCTGGGAAGAAAAGTGCGATCTCTCGCCGGGCCGATTCGGGGCCATCGCTGCCGTGAATCAGATTCTCGGTGAAGAGAATACCGAGATCTCCACGAATGGTGCCAGGAGCGGCATCGCGGGGGTTCGTAGCTCCCATCATCGTGCGGACAACCTGCCACGTGTCTTCGGGACCTTCGATGACTGCGACCAGCGCCGGACCACGAGTAATGAATTCCACCAATTCGCCGAAAAAGGGCTTCTCAGCGTGCTCACCATAGTGAGACTCAGCGGTGGCTTGGTCAATCGTTCGTACTTCAGCTGCAGCAATCTTGAGGTTACGAGCCTCGAAACGGCCGAGGATTTCTCCGACGAGGCCTCGTTCGACGGCGTCGGGCTTACAGATGATGAAGGTGCGGTCCATGGAGGAAACGCTAGACCAGCCGCCATCCAAGATGCGATTCGCACCGGGCGTTGGATTCACTCGCCACGGCGAGCGAAATCTTCAACTGCGGTGCGTGCCGAGCCCGCGACATAGAGAGAACCAGCGACAAGAATGACGTCGTCCTCGGTCGACACATCGATTGCCCGTTGAACCGCTGTCGGGACATCGTCGATTTGCTCCACCATCACGCCCATAGCCCTTACAACTGCTGCCACATCGACTGCGGCTACCGCACGCGGGCTATCCGGCGTGCACGCAATCACGAGATCGGCGTTACGAACATCGAGCGACTCAAGCATCTCGACTACATCGCGACCACCAAGCATCCCAACAACAAGAACCCTACGACCAGCGACATCGAACTCATCTCGCAATGTGAGTGCCGCAGCGCGTGCACCATCGGGGTTATGCGCACCATCAAGGATCAATAGCGGCGAGTGCGACACAACTTCGAAACGTCCCGGCATGGTGACGGACCGAAACGCCTCTTGCACGACGGTTTCATCAAGCAATCGATCGAAGAAAGATTCCACCGCAACAATTGCCGTTGCTGCGTTGTCGGACTGATGTGCGCCGTGCAACGGCACGAGAAGATCTTCATAGGTCCCAAACGGTGTTCGGAGATCGATGAGGTGACCCCCAACGGCATAGAGGTCGCTGATGACCTCGTAATCGACATCGGCGGCGTACATGCGCTCGGGCCCCTCAGCATCAAAGATGGCCTTCAGTGTGGAATCGGTAACTCCGGTAACGAGCGTCGACGTGCCGGTGATAATGCCGGCCTTTTCTGTAGCAATCGCTTGCTCCCACTCCCCTTCACCATCAGTGTGGTCACGACCGATATTGGTGATGACAGCGACATCGGCCTCGCACACATTCGTAGCGTCGTAACGTCCGAGTAATCCGACCTCCACGACGGCCACATCGACCGCTGACTCGGCAAACCACAAAAGCGCAGCGGCGGTCAGAAGCTCAAAATACGACGGAGTGATTCCTGATAACGGCGCGACACGGGCGATCTCCGTGATTACCGACGCGAACTGCTCGTCGGAAATTGCTTCGCCATTCCAACTGATGCGCTCGTTGATGCGCTGCAGATGAGGACTGCTATAGGTGCCCACCGAGAGTCCATGTTCAACGAGTAATGCCGTGATCATTCGGGCGGTGGAGCCCTTGCCGTTGGTGCCGGTCACGTGAATGACTGGAAATGCCTCCTGAGGATCTCCGAGGACACCAACGAGACTCTGCATGTGGTCGAGCGATAAGCCGTGAATAAGGCCGGCAGTTACCTCCAGATTGATATGTGACTCGAGGTACGCGAGTGATTCGTTGAAGTTCACAGAGTCGGACGCAATGGAGTTAGAGGTTCCGACTTAGGACGCAGCGCGACGTGGGCGGTTTGTACGAGGTGTGCTTGCCCGAGTGATGAAGATCGGCTCGGTCCGCTCGAGAACCGACTCGGCGCCAATGATGACCTTGGCCACGTCTTCACGACTTGGCAGGTCGTACATAATTTCGAGGAGAACTTCTTCAAGGATTGCGCGCAGCCCACGAGCGCCCGTGCCCCGAATAAGCGCCTGATCCGCGATCGCGTTGAGCGCTTCCGGTGTGAACTCAAGTTCGACGTCTTCGAATTCGAAGAACTTTTGGTATTGCTTCACAAGCGCGTTACGAGGTTCGACGAGAATTTCAACAAGTGCTTCACGGTCGAGATTGGCAACAGCACCGATCACTGGGAGTCGGCCGATGAATTCGGGAATAAGACCAAACTTGATGAGGTCTTCCGGAAGGATGCTCTTGTAGAGCGCTCCAACGTCGGTCTTATCGGAACGAAGTTCGGCCGAGAAGCCAATGCCCTTTTTACCAATTCGACTTTCGATGAGTTTGTCGATGCCTGCGAATGCGCCACCACAGATGAACAAAATGTTTGTGGTATCAATCTGAATGAATTCCTGGTGTGGATGCTTACGTCCACCCTGGGGCGGAACCGATGCGGTGGTTCCTTCAAGAATCTTCAACAGCGCCTGCTGCACACCTTCGCCAGAAACGTCGCGAGTGATCGATGGGTTCTCGGCTTTGCGAGCGACCTTGTCGATTTCGTCGATGTAGATAATGCCGGTCTCGGCCTTTTTGACGTCGTAGTCGGCGGCTTGAATGAGCTTGAGCAAGATGTTCTCAACGTCTTCACCGACATAACCGGCTTCGGTAAGTGCGGTGGCATCGGCAATTGCGAACGGAACATTCAGCATGCGAGCAAGAGTCTGCGCAAGAAGTGTCTTGCCGCAACCGGTCGGACCAATGAGGAGGATGTTCGACTTTGCGAGTTCGACATCGTCGCGCTGCTCCGCGCCGTACTGCACTCGGCGGTAATGGTTGTAGACCGCAACGGAAAGAATTCGCTTCGCCTGTTCCTGTCCCACGATGTAGTCGTTCAGGAATTCAAAAATTTCGACCGGTTTCGGGAGCTCTTCAAGAGACAACTCGCCAGTTTCGGAAAGTTCCTCTTCGATGATCTCGTTGCACAGGTCTATGCATTCGTCGCAGATGTAGACGCCAGGACCAGCGATCAGTTTCTTGACCTGCTTCTGGGACTTCCCGCAAAACGAGCACTTCAGAAGTTCGCCACCATCTCCGAACTTGGCCACGTTGGGGTACCCCTTGGTCTGTTGAGTCTTAGCGAACGGCCGTGATCGGACCGCTCGTATCGGCGAGCTCCCGGACTGAAATCACCTCGTCGATGATCCCGTAGTCCTTCGCTTCCCCTGCAGACATTACAAAGTCCCGGTCGGTGTCCCGGTGGATCTTCTCTTGGGTCTGGCCTGTATGGAAGGAAAGGACCTCTTCCAGAAGGGATCGGATGCGAAGAATTTCTCGGGCTGCCAACTCGATATCGGTGGCCTGGCCCTGAGCACCGGCATATGGCTGGTGAATCAGGATACGGGCGTGAGGCAGGGCAAGGCGCTTCCCGGGGGTGCCGGCAGCGAGAAGAACGGCAGCGGCAGAGGCAGCCTGACCAAAGCAAATAGTCATGATGTCGGGCTTGACGAACTGCATGGTGTCGTAGATCGCCATAAGCGCAAGAACATCGCCACCAGGGCTATTGATGTAGATGTTGATGTCCTTGTCGGGGTTTTCCGACTCGAGGTGCAGCAGCTGGGCGCAGATGAGATTGGCAACGGTGTCATCGATCGGTGTGCCGATGAAAATGATGTTTTCTTTCAACAAGCGCGAGTAGAGATCGGCTGTGATGGTCTGACCACGACTGGTTTCATAGATCACCGTCGGATTCGGGATGTAGTTGCTGATCTTGAGGTTGGCCAAGCCGCTGGAATCGGTCACTCGGTTTCGTCCTCCTCGGACGCTGGGTTCTCCGGCACGGTATCGCCATCCTCGTCATCTGCGACTGCAAGATCGGCAAAAACGATGCTGTTGCCTGCTTCGTCCGAGATGCGGACCGATTCGGTCAGCCAATCGAGAGCCTTGCGCTTCGAGATGTCGGTCTTCAGGGCCGGAAGATGTCCGGCCTCGGTGAGTTGGGTGCGAACAACATCGCTGCCCTGCTGCACTCGCGCCGCCACGGCCTCGAACTCGAGATCGAGATCTTCTTCGAGTGCCTCGATGGATTCAGCCAAAGCAATGGCACGAAGGGCAAGGTCGACGCGAGCAGAGCGATCGGCGGTGGTCTTGAGGTCATCGAGGAACTGCTCGGTGTCGGTTCCAGAGAACTGAAGCCACTGTTCAAGCGACAGGCCCTGGGCCTGCAAGCGCATCGCCATGTCTTGAAGACGCTCATTCATTTCAGCAGCAACAAGTGGTTCGGGAAGCTCATCGGTCACGAGTGCGGCAAGTGCTTCGCCGATCTTCTCGCGGACCATCATTTGCGACTGTGCCTTTCGGACCTCAGTCATGCGAGTGACGAGATCGTCACGCCATGCCGCCATGGTCTCGAACTCTGATGCTTGAGCAGCGAATTCGTCAGTGAGCTCGGGAAGAACCTTTGCTTTGACCTCGGTGACGGTGACCTCGAAATGGAGTGGGTCTTCCTCTTCACCGTTGGGATGAGGTGCATCGAACGATCGAGTATCACCAGCCACTGCGCCGACGAGTTGCTCATCGAGTTCAGGAACGATGCCTGCGGAACCGACCTCGTAGAGGTAGGCACTCGCCACAAGGCCTTCGAGGACCTCATCGTTCTGTGATCCCTCGATGTCGACCGTGACGAAATCGCCAGAATCAGCAGCGCGCTCAACAACTTCGAGATCGCCGTATTGGTTGCGGAAACGATCCAGTTGCGCGTCGATTTCTTCGTCCGAAGGAGTAGGCGCTGGAATCTCGACAGCGAGATCGGCATAACCACTCACGGTAATAACGGGGCGAACTTCGACAATCGCGGCGAACTTAATGATCCCCTCTTCTTGACCTTCGATGATATCGATCTCGGGAGGAGCGATGACATCGACCTCGTTCGCGAGCACCGCATCGGAGTAGTACTCCGGCAATGCGTCGTTCAATGCCTGAGCTCGACCGGCGCCTGCGCCGATATGCGACTCAAGAACCCGACGGGGTGCCTTACCGGGACGGAATCCGGGTATGCGCACCTCACGGGCAATCTTTTTGAACGCCGCGTCGACGGCTGATTCGAATTCCTGCTCGTCGATCTCGACGGACAGTTTGACCTTGTTGCCCTCGAGGGCTTCGACAGTTGATTTCACAGGTTGGCGAGTCTACCGGTGCGATTTGGCCCCACGTCCACCTGAGAGGATTGGCCGCAAATCAGTCTCGTCACCGAGTCGCAACGATCTATCTGTAGCATGGCCCCGCCGGGGAATGGCGCAGCTTGGTAGCGCGCCTGCTTTGGGAGCAGGAGGCCGGGAGTTCGAATCTCCCTTCCCCGACTCGTGCACAACCGAAAACTCACAATCTGGGGCGTCAATGGACTCTGGAAGCAACGCAGCGCCAAACCTCGTTGGGCAATCGGTTGAGAATGCGCAGATTTCGCCTGCTGGTCCCGGTCACTCCGATCGGGACCAAACGGTTAGGTGGCTCGCCGCGATTCTGTCTCTCACGGCGAGTGCCGTTCATTTCGGATACGCGCCACATCACCTTTCCGACGACTGGGCCCATGGCTGGTTCTTCATGGTGATTGCGGCGTACCAATGTCTCTTCGCCGTGCTGATCGTCGCTCGCCCTCGTCGTTGGGTCTGGGCATCGGCAATTGTCGTGAACACGGGCATCATCGTGACCTGGCTGGTTTCTCGCACCGTCGGACTCCCTTTTGGGCCCGAAGCACTCCGCTCAGAATTGTTCTCAGCGCCCGACATTGTGAACTCAGTGATCGGAGGCGTGATCATTGTTCTCTCAATCATTGCTCTTTCCTTCCCCACCGTCCTGCAACGACAATCTCGCGATCGAGTTTCACTCCGCTTCGCGGCGTTCGCGATCGGAACCGTCGCCGTTGTTCTTGGCGCTCTCATGCTCACTCCCAGCTACACCTCTGCTCACGAAGCCGCTGGCCATGCCCACGGAGAAACAACCAAAATTGATGGAACGACCCCTTGCGAACTCTCGGGTCCTCCTGCATCTCCCGGCCAAGTTTCCATGGACGCAGAAGGTCACAGCCATCGCGGACCTTCACCTCAGGTTGCCCTTACCCAAACAGAACGCGATCAACTCCAGTCCCAACAAGAACTTGCCCGCACCGTGGCCCTGAAGTACCCGACTGTCGCCGATGCAGAGTCAGCCGGTTACCGAAAGTCAACGACGTACATCCCATGCATTGGCGCCCATTACACCAACATGCGGCTGGCGCTAGGTTTCGATCCCGCTCGCCCATCGGAACTTCTCTTCGACGGAACTGCGCCAGCCTCAAAGATTGTCGGATTGAGCTACTTGGTCTTCCATCTCGGTGGAGCACCAGAAGGATTCGCTGGCGGAAACGACGTCTGGCATCAGCACAACAGCAACGGCGGCCTTTGTCAGAAGAATGGTCTTGTCGTTGGCGGCGAAGCAATGAGCGAGACTGACTGCAAAGCGCTGGGCGGCAGGAAGATTGCTCTCGAAAATATCTGGATGCTCCACAACTGGATCGTCCCAGGCTGGGAATGTTCATGGGGCGTGTTCGCTGGTGAATGCCCCGAACTCGGCGGTCGCACCGGCGGCACCGCATGGGATGACCCCGCTCCCGGCTCAGTCGGTGCGCAACTCGCCGCCGCGAATTAGGTTCCGTTCTGTTCGCGATAACCTGACCGTTCTTGCGGGTGTAGCTCAATGGCTAGAGCACCGTCCTTCCAAGTCGGCTATGAGGGTTCGATTCCCTTCACCCGCTCCACGCAAACGATGGACCCCACAGGGGTCCATCGTCGCGTCTGGAGCGGGACGCGGAATCGGGAGGAGGATCGAAGCAACGACCGATCCCTTCACTAGTGTCGAAGTAATGAAGGCGACGTCGATTGGTCACGCGGGCATCCTCATTGAGACCGCCGACGTGTCAATCGTTTGCGATCCTTGGTTCATCCCTGCCTTCCATGGTTCTTGGTGCGTCTTTCCCCGCAATGATCAGTTGTCCGACGAACTCATGGCTCGTATCGAATCGCCGGATTATCTCTATATCTCCCACATACACGGAGATCATTTCGACGAACGTTGGCTCCCCGACCACATCAACCGCAGCACCACTGTTTTGTTGCCTGGCTTCCCGACCCGAGAGCTAGAGAATCGCCTTCGTGCACTTGGATTCAGAAACTTCATCCATACCGTCGACGGTCAGGAAATCGATCTGCTCGGCAGCACGCAGGCGGCGATTCATTGTGAAACTTCAATTACCGACGGTCCAGGTGGCGATTCAGCGCTGGTCATTTCTGACGCAACCGGGCGTGTTGTCAATCAGAACGATTGCCGCACGCACGACCTCGATGCACTTGCGTCGCACGGACCAATTGATTTGCATTGGGTGCAGTACAGCGGCGCGATTTGGTACCCGATGGTGTACGACGAGCCAGACGATGTAATGCGAGAACTCATCGATGCGAAAGTGGATAGTCAATTTTCGCGAGCCATGCGGTATGTCGAAGTCCTGAAGGCACGTGCCGTCGTACCCAGTGCTGGTCCCCCAGCGTTCCTTGATCCCGATCTGTTCGGTCTCAATGTCATCACCGGCGATGAGCTGAGCATCTTTCCTGATCAACGCTCATTCATGGATCAACTCGCCGCCGCCGGCCACACCGGAATCGTTGCCATTCCAGGCACGTGCATTGAGATCGCCCCGGACCGCATCGATGTCACGCACCCCTGCTCGGCCGAAGAACTCTCCGCGATCTTCGAAGACAAAGAGGCCTACCTACGCAGTTACCAAATCGATTGGCTCCCGTTTATCGAGGATCAAAAGTCACAATGGATCCAGCCCACTGTTGGACTCGCCGCCGACCTCAAATCATGGTGGGAACCACTCCTTGCAGCGGCACCAAATTTGCGCCAAGGCGTTGGCGACATCTGTGTGATCGACATGGGCGATCTCCAGATTGCGATCGACTTCCCCAACGGCACCGTGAACGAATGGGACGGCGGCGAGCACGGTTTTCGATTCTCCATCGACCGCCGTCTTGTAGAAACAGTCGCAGCGGAACGCGCCGTCGATTGGAGTAACTCCTTGTTCCTCTCTTGTCGGTTTTCTGCGTGGCGTCGGGGTCCGTTCAACGAGTACGTCTACAACTTTTTCAAGTCACTCTCTGAGGAACGAATGGCTCGAACCGAGGCGGAAGCACTCCGCAAGACCGACCCAGATCGAGGCGGAATCGCGAACGAAGAGATTCAGATTGGCGATTGGATCGTGCAACGCACGTGCCCACATCGCGATGCCGACCTTGCCGTCTTTGGCGACATCGACGGCGACGAATTGGTGTGCACACTGCACGGGTGGCGCTTCGATTGCAACACCGGTCGATGTCTCACCGCCGAAGAACAGACACTTCGCATTCGGCCCGCCCACTAACTTTTGCCTCTTCCGTGCGAATTACGAAAGCCGCTCTCTGTCAGCGGCGACGACCTTTGTATCGATCTCTAGCCAACGATCATCGAGCCACGCTTCAAACGCATCGCCATTAGGCACTGTTGGTCTCAAATGAATCTCTAGAACAACCTTCGCAGACGGTTGAGCACGAGCAATCCGACGCCGAACCCCTACGAAGGTGTCGAGCCCATCGAAGCCGACATGCCACATCACCACGACATCGCCGCTGGGAACCTCTTCGAGTAGCACCGAAGCGCCTGCCGATCGAGGGGGAAGCAAGCGTTGCAAGCCAATCAATTTCGCGTAGCGATCGGGAGCTCGACGCTCAAGCCTTTCGACAAGACCGATTCGTTTTGCGTCATTTGTGCGGGTTCCCTCGGGGAAGATCACAGCGACATCCCTCTCCCCCATATTCGCTGCCATCGTTCGGATACCTGTGAGTTCCTGACGGACGGCTGCTGATCCGCGATCGACGAAGTAGTTCGGGATGCGTTGTCCAACCACGTCAAGACAGGGATCGAAGAGCAACTCCTTCTTCATGACATAACGGGGGAACCGCTTGGCCAGTGATCCAAAGATCCAAGCACTCACAAGGGCGTCGCCAAGACTTGCATGCCTTCCCAGACAGATCAGTGGACCATTTGGGAGGGCTTCAACACCCTCCACCTCTATCGTGAGCCCGCAGGTGATGCGCAATGAGCGGATCAGTCGCTTCGCCCACCATCGTTGCAATGCGTAATTGGCTCGGTGATTGCGCCCTTGACCAGCGACCCAGATCAAAGCCGCTCCTATGAGTCCAATTGTCTCAAGCCATAGCCACAGCCAAGCAAAGCAAAGCAACCGGAACGTCGGCAGCCGCCACTGACGCGTACCGATGTCGACTACAGCCGAGACAAAAACCCAAACCGGCAACAAAACCGTGAGGAGCAACGCACCGACGATGACTCCCAACACCGTGACGGGCCTGCGAATCCAAGTTTTGCTCACTCCTGCATGGTACCGATGGAACTGGCGAGCTCACGTCATCTCTGACGCGAATGTTCCTGCTGAGATACCGTGGCTCACTCGCTTAGCGACCGGAGTTGAAGAGTGACGACAACGCAATTTGTTCCCGAAAAAGACCCGAGCGCCACCCTTGGAGCCAAACGAAAAATTATGGGTGGAGGCATCTCCGTCGGACCGGCCACGCATCTCGCTGAGGAGCGCTCTCGCTTGGCAGCGCTCCAATGGAACCAGTTCGAAGCTACACAGGTTGGATCAACACTTGGCGCAGAGATCTCAGGCATCGACCTCACAACTGACCTTAATGACGTAGTCATTTCGGAACTCCAACTGGCCCTCGACAACTACAAGGTGATCTTCTTTCGCGATCAACCCTTGACATCGGACCAACACGTTGCTTTTGCAAAGCGTTTCGGCGATCTTGAGATTCATCCATTCATTCCCTCAAATACCGGTGTGCCTGAACTTGTCCGATTTGAAAAAACTGCGGAAGTCGCCGGTTACGAGAACTCTTGGCACCACGACGTGACCTGGCGCGAGGCCCCGTCGATGGGGGCAATTCTCCATGGCATCGACCTCCCGCCGGTGGGGGGCGACACGCTCTTTTCTGACATGGGGGCGGCATATGACGGCCTCCCCGAAGAAGTGAAACTGCAGATTGACAACCTGACGGCAGAACACGACTTCATGAAAAGCTTCGGCCACACCGTTCCCGCGGAGCGTAAAGCTGAAACCCGTGAGATGTTCCCCATCGTTCAACACCCGGTCGTCATCACACACGAGCGCACTGGTCGAAAGTTGCTTTATGTCAATCGAAATTTCGTGAACCGGATTTTGGGAGTCTCTGACGAAGAGAGCACCGCTCTTCTCAATTACCTGTGTGACCAGGCGGCCACTGTCGAATACCAGATTCGTTTCCGTTGGCAATCGCACTCAGTCGCATTCTGGGACAATCGAGCAGTTCAGCATTACGCGTCAAGCGACTACTGGCCTCAACGACGCGTTATGGAGCGAGCCAGCATCGTCGGGTCTCGCCCGATATAGACAGCAGCATTCGACTAGACCGCGTGTGCGGCGCTATCCACTAACGGAATCTCAGCAGGGGCGCTGCGAAGTCTGTCGCGAACACGCTTCGCCGGGATGAAAGCAACGACGATTGCTCCCACCGCCATGACCGGAATCATGGCCGAAAACCCATTCGCAAGTGCGAGCGCAAATGCCGATTGAATTTCCTCGCGTACTCCCTCGGAGAGTTCTGCAATCTTCTGCGGTGAACCCTGAATCGAGTCAGCCGGGAAGTCGGGAAGTCGCTTTTCCACACTGGTGAGCAAACTATTAGTGAAGATTGTTCCGACGATCGCTACGCCAAGCGAATTTCCCAGAAGCCGAGCCAACATGATTGTTGAGGTCGCCATGCCAATATCGGCGGGCTCAGTAAATCGTTGGATCACATACAACAACGTCTGCATGACGAACCCGATCCCCACGCCGACAAGCATGGCTGAGCCCACGACAAACGCCGCCGAGGTTGTGGCCTCGATTGTCGAGAGCATGATCATGCCAATCCCCGACAGAACCATTCCCACGAAGGGAACGACGACGTGTCCACCCCGTCGATCTGTGATCTGTCCAGCGATGATCGTGCACAAGCCTGATGTCACAGCGAACGGTGCAAGCAATAGTCCTGCCTGCGTTGCGCTGATTCCTCGCACAGCTTCGAAAAAAAGCGGCGGATAAACAATCGCCGAGCCGAACGCGAGACCGGCGATCAAGTTGGCTGAAAGTGCGAGTGCTCTTACTCGTCCGGCGATGACGCGCAAGGCAAGGATTGGTTCCGATGATCTGCGTTCATGAATAACAAAGAAGGAGACGAAGACGGCCGAGGCCGCAGCGAGACCCAGCGTTCGTACGCTCACAAATTCCACTCGACCACCAGTCCCCCCGATTGCCAAAAGCAATGATGAAGCAGCGCCGGCGAGGAGCAGCGCTCCGAGCACATCGATTCGATGGGCAACTCTGTTCGTAGATTTGGGAACGAACAAAAGGGTGATAAGGCAGATGATCCCGCTGGGAATGTTGACGAAGAATGCCCATCGCCAGGTGAAGTTGTCGGTGAAAAATCCTCCAGCCCATGGCCCAAGAACGGCAGTGACAGCAAAGACCACGCCGGTGTAACCGAGATATCTTCCGAGTTTGTCGGCGGGCATCACATCGGCAATCAGTGCCATCGCAAGGGCGGTGATTCCTCCGGCGCCGATGCCCTGAAGCACCCGCGTGCCAATCAGCATCGGCATTGACGTCGCTAAGCCGCACAGCATTGACCCGACCATGAATACCACGATGGCGATGATGAACACCCTACGGCGACCATAAATATCGCCGAGCTTCCCGTATACCGCCATGGTGGTGACTTGGGCGAGCAAATAACTCGTTGTCAGCCATGGAAGCAGCGAAACACTTCCGAGTTCTCCCAAGATCGTTGGAGCCGCTGTCGCAACAATTGCTCCGTCGAGTCCTGAGAGCGTCGCTCCTAAGAGGATTCCGAAGAAGACAACCATCAGGCGCCGCCGCGACATATGAACCGAGACTCCGCTAGCGCTCGACGCCCCGGAAACGGTCACTGCTGAGTACGTCGCTTCTCGCGTGCTTCTCGCCGCTCAGCATCGGCCGCGTTGTGGCGCTTCATGACGCTCAGAGGGTCTTGTTTGAAGACCTCAACTGATGCCTGATGACCAGCGAGCGCTTGGAATTCCGAACCAGCCCGGATCGCAGCTCGAACGCCCATGATCTCGGCTTGTCGATGCACCATGCGCTTGTTGATCTGTGCGAGATCGGTTGCAACCGCAGCGATCTGACTCGCAACGTCGAGCACTTCCTCATCGAGTGCAACCGCCGGGAACGACCGGTTAGCCCAACCGATTTGCGCCGCCTCAGGACCGAGCATCTCGCCACCGGTAAGCATGATCTCCATGGCGCGGCGCATACCGAGAAGCGGCTCGTGGTACTGACAGTCGGGCGGTGACGCGACGCGAACAATCGGATAGGAGATCCGGGCATCGTCCGCCACATAGACGAGGTCACAGGCCTGAACGAGTTCTGTCGCCCCCGCAATCGCGTAACCATGAACCTGAGCGATCACCGGCTTGGCAAGATCCCAAAATCTGAACCAGTTGTCAGTGACCTGTCGTGCCCATGCGCCATCGCCCGGAGCGGTATGGAAAGGCGGCTCCACCATGAGGTCGCCACCAAGGTCATAACCGGACGAGAAACAAGACCCGCCCCCGCGAACGATGCTGACGCGCACTCCGGGATCTCGATCGTTTGATTCGAGCACATGGAGCAATTCGGTGCGCATAACAGTCGAGATGGCGTTGCGCTTCTCGGGGCGATTTAACGTGATTCGGCAGATACCTTCACCAGGAGTATCAAGAACGATGGTCTCATACGTTGTCATTTCAGTTCCCCTGGGTATCTCGGGTGCCGGCAAGGTCGGCGAGTAGTTGCAAGCCCTCGTCAGTTTCAGAGCGAACGATGAGCCCGGTGAGACCCATTGTGGTCCAGGCCTCCCAGCGCTCGCGGATGCGAGCCGGAGAGCCAATGAGCGAACCGTCATCGTGATACTCGTCAGGGACAGCAGCGATCGCTTCGTCTCTCTTGCCCGCCATCCAACATTCGTGAATCTTCTGAGCCGCGTCGGGAAAGCCACGCCGAGCCATTGACTCGCGGTGGTAGTTGTGCGTCGCCGAACCCATACCCCCGACGTACATCGCGGTGAGGGGCTTCATTGCGTTGATAGCACCCTGCACATCGTCAGTAATCACAACACTCACTCCGCCAAAAATCTCGAAGTTGGCCGGTCGTCCGCTGCGTTTCGCAAAACCTGTTTCGAGGTGTGGTCCGTAAACCGATGGACCTTCATGCCCCCACCCCATCGGCAACATCCCGTCGCAAATTTCGGCACTGAGTTCGGTGTTCTTCGGGCCGCCAGCCGCAAGCCAAAGTTCGATTTCGCCAGCCGGATGAAGAATTGAACGCAGCGGTTTACCTTGACCAATCGCTCCTGGCCCGTTGTACGGGAGTGGAAACTCCACGCCGTCGTTCGTGAGAGGTTCGCGAGCAAAAACCTTACGCATGATCTCGACGTATTCACGCAAGCGCCGGTTGGGACTCCCCCATGGTTGTCCGTACCAGCCCTCAACGATCTGCGGACCAGAAACTCCAAGTCCGATGATCACTCGATTGCCGCCTGCAAGCGCATCGATCGTAAGTGCATGCATCGCGGTTGCTGCTGGCGTACGCGCCGCTATCTGAACAACACCGGTGCCGAGTTTGATTCGCTTGGTTACGGCCGCCAAATAGGCAAGTGGAGAAAGCGCGTCGGATCCGTAGGCCTCTGCAGTCCATACCGAGTGATATCCGAGATCCTCGGCCATCCGAACTTGATCGACAGGGACATCGAGAGCGGCACCTCTATAGAGGTCGAGTCCGAGAGCCAACTTCATCGTGTGTCTTCTCCAATAGCAAGCGAAGGGGGAATGACGCGTGGATCACAATGAGACCACGAACACTCCCCCTGAGTATTCCTTTGCCCCGTCAACCTAGTTCGCTGCCACGCGGGACCCGAGTCCCAAGAACTGCACCTAGCAGCAGGACTGCAGTCGCCATTCCAAACGTTAAGGCAAGCCCGGTGACCTCCGAATCTGTCAAGGCCCCAACAGTGGAGACAAGCACTCCGGCGACCCCGATTCCCAAAGCAGCCCCAAGTGTGTCGCTCAATTGCAGCGCAGTTGTTGCCTTTCCCTCTTTGCCCTTGTCCGCCACTTCCATTGCAACGTGAGCCAACGGAGAGAACGCGAGTCCCATACCGAACCCGGCCACACCCCAAGCGAGGAGACCGACCCAACCGGGGATGGCAGGAATCAAGACCGTCACCATTCCAGCAGTCCCCAGCCCGATAATGAGCAGACCAACCACGACCAAAATGGTCGCACCGCGTGTGCGGATCCAACGAGTCTGCAGCCAAGATGCAAGTGTCCACGTCAGCGATGCAGTCGTCATTGCGAGTCCGCCGTACAAAGGCGACATTCCCCTCACAGTTGTTATCGCGAACGGAACGAACGCATCGGCAGCATAGAAACCAAAATTCAATAAACCGCGAACCGCCACCGTGGCTGGCAATCCGACACGAGCGCGCAACGTCCCCACTGGCGTGAGCCGCATGAACGGTCGAACCATCACAACTGCTCCAATCAATGTGATTGGAGCAAAGACATACAGCGAACGCGATCCGAGGCCGATAAGGAGTAGGCCCGCGCCAACAGCCACTAAGACGGCATTCAAAACGTTACGCTCGCCAGAAGGTTCATCGGGTGCAGGAACCGACTTCACGCCGATGACCGCAACAACTCCGATCACCGCTGTGAGAGGCAGAAGTCCGAGAAACACCCACCGCCAGCCAACTGTTTCGGCGATCCACGCAGCGATCACTGGGCCGATCACTGACGGAAGCATCCAAGCGCTCGAAATCAAAGCGAACATTTGCGGACGCTGCTCGAGTGGATATATCCGTCCGATGCAAACATACGACGTGGCTGGCATCGCACCAGCTCCGACCCCTTGCAGGAAACGCCCAAGAACCAACACGATCATGGTTGGAGCCATCCCTCCGGCAACAAGGCCGACAGCGAAGATCATGAGGCCGACAATGAAAGGAAGAGCGGGGCGCATTCGATCCGCTGCTGTACCGGCGATCACCACCCCTACAAGCGTGCCGAGAAAGAACGCACTAAAGACCCATCCGTACAGCGCAAGATCGCCAAGATCAGATTCCACCACCGGCATGACCGTCGCCACCGACATCGACTCGAATGCGACCAATGTGACGATCAGAACCAGACCCGAAGTAAGTAATCGTCGTTCAGGCGAGAAGACGCCTCCGGCTCTGACCACGCCAACGCGAGCGCCGGAGGCAGTGTCAGGAACGCGTGTCACCGGCGAAGGATAGGACGAGCGCCCCCGCCAGGATTCGAACCCGGAACCTGCCGGGTAGAAACCGGCTGCTCTATCCAGTTGAGCTACGGAGGCAGAGTGCTGTCGAAGCGTACGCGCCGCAGCCTCAAGCTTGGAACTCTCGTCACATGATCCCGTTTCGGGCAAGGGCGCTGCCTGTCGTATGCTGACCGTTCCCATGGTGGCCGTAGCTCAGCTCGGTTAGAGCGCCAGGTTGTGGCCCTGGAGGTCGGGGGTTCAAGTCCCCTCGGTCACCCCATTGTGGTGGTGGTCGTCCGTCGAGAGGCGGGCGACCATCGCAGTGAGAATCGTCGGTGAAGGTGCCGAAGTTTCACGACAAAGACGAACAGCACACATAGGACGGAGTGGTAGGTTGACCACTCGCAGGCGCCTCTAGCTCAATTGGCAGAGCATCGGACTCTTAATCCGCAGGTTCTGGGTTCAAGTCCCAGGGGGCGTACCAAAAAGTTGTCGCAGTTGGATGGAGCGCAACTTTCCAGAAAATGAACAAAGGCCCGGGTCGATGCCCGGGCCTTTGTCGTTACTTCGACCGACTCATCGACGACGTGCCGGAGCCTTACGTGCTGCAGTCTTTTTGGCCGGAGCCTTACGAGCGGGAGCCTTTTTGGCAACAGCCTTCTTCTTGGCCGGCGCCTTACGAGCGGGAGCCTTTTTGGCAACAGCCTTCTTCTTGGCCGGAGCCTTCTTGCCGGCAATGACGGCATCTTTAAATGCCTTCAGCGGGGTGATCTTTGCGGCCTTCTTGGCCGGAACCTTCACGGTTGCACCAGTCTGCGGGTTACGGGCAAGACGCGGTCCGCGCTGCACGCGACGGAACTTTGCGAAGCCGGTAAGCACCACATCTTCACCTGTCGCGACCGTATCGGTGATCGTGATGATGAACTCTTCGACAAAGGCCACGGCCTGTTTCTTGTCGATGTCGAGCCGCTCGGCGAGTTCAGCGGCCAGCTCTCGTTTGTTCACGCTCTTCTCCTTGATTCCCGACGGCCACCATCGGTGGTGGCACGTGACGACCGGGTAGTTCATCGTCGCGCACTCTTCAACGCGAATCGCGGCAATCACACAAAAAAATCAGAAATCTTCTGCCCGATTGTGCCGTCCGTCTCGCCGGCGTAGTCCTTCCGGTAACACGCACCACGCAAAAATGACTCAAAGGGTAAAAACAATCTTGCCGAATTGGTCGCCATGGAGCATCTCGGCGAAGCCTGAGTGCGCGTCAGCAAGCGGCCTGACTGAGTCAATCACTGGACGAACCCCGGTGGCGTCGACCATCGAGACGAGTCGTTGGAGCTCTCCGCGCGTTCCCATTGTGGAACCGATGACCGAACGCTGAAGGAAGAACACTTGAGTGAGATCGGCAGATGGATCATCGCCAGTCGTGGCCCCTGACACGACGACAACTCCACCAGGCCGGACAGCCCGGAGGGAACTTGCCCACGTGGCGCGACCAACTGTCTCGACGACTGCATCGACGCGCTCAGGGAGCCGTTCGTCGGGAGCGAAGGTTGCGTGTGCACCGAGCGCAACTGCCCGAGCCCGCTTTTCCTCACTGCGACTCGTTGCCCATACGCGAAGTCCTGCAGCACGCGCAAGAGCGATCGCGGCGGTTGAGACTCCCCCACCTGCACCTTGAACAAGCACCGTGTCACCGGGACGCAACGCTGCACGAGTGAACAACATGCGGTACGCAGTCAACCATGATGTGGGCAAACAAGCGGCTTCTTCAAACGTTAACGAAGAAGGCTTTGGGATCAGGTTGCGACGCGGAACCGCGATCTTCTCGGCAAGCGTTCCCGGGAAACGCTCAGACAAAAGCGAACGTCGAGGATCAAGCGTTTCATCACCGTCGCCTGCGTCGGGATCTGCAATCACGGCATGAACAATGACTTCATTCCCATCGGCATCGACGCCTGATCCGTCACAACCGAGAATCATCGGGAGCTGCTCTGGCCGGAGCCCGACGCCTTTCAAACTCCAAATGTCGTGATAGTTCAACGCTGCGGCATGCAGCGTTACAAGTACCCAACCTTCGGGGATTTCTGGGTCGGGCACATCGCCAAGCGTGAGTCCTGAGAGCGGATTTTCCGCGTCGATAGATGTTGCGGTAACAGCGAACATTCAGACGACAGTAACTGACTCGCGAGCGATCGCATCGAGTTCCGCTCGGACAGAATCAGCGCCAGCCAAACGAACAATCACTGTTCCGTTTGCTTCTGCACGAACAACAGTTGGCGCCCTACGCACTTTGTAGCTGCTCGCAAGGTCGAGATGCTCGGCAACATTGAGAACGAGGACGGAATCGCCGGACTGCTGTTTCGAGATCTGTTCGACGACGAGTGGGCAGACAGCACAGAACTCAGTCGTGAAGACCAGCCACATCGGCCGTCCTGTTCGATGTTGAGCAGGGACAGGCGGCCATCCACCCTTTCGTTCTGGGCGTTGCGCATCGAAGAGTTCGCTTTCCTCTCGTTCGATAGTGACGACCCGAACACCCCCACGAAGGCGGACGAAAAAGACATACATTTCGCAACCTACGCAAATACCAGTTGTTGCTGCGGCAGCAGCAAGAGCAGCGACGATGAGCGCAAGGATCCACCCGAGGGTTGACGCACCGAACAGAAACGCAAGGGTTGAGGCTCCGAGAAAGATCACGCCGACCGTCGCGGCAAACCGAGGCGGACGAGGATCTTCGAGTTCGTGTGGTGGCTTTAACCGTGGCCGAATGACGGCGCCGTACACCCGCAACACCGGACCCCACTTTGGACCAAAGGCCGCGCCAAGGAACAAAACGACGCCAAAGACTGGAACAACAAGCCACTGACCGGCAAGGAAACCGAGAACAAGTGCCAGGGCGAGTACGGCTTGATTTGTCCGTGGTCCGCGGGGGTCGATGGGCGCAGGTGTTGTAGCCATGTCGCCACCTTAATCCCGACCTATTCAATCAACAATAGAAAGTTACGAATTCGGCACCCGGTCGAGCCGAGTCACCACTTCGACGTGGTGCGTGTGCGGAAACATGTCGACTACGACTGCCTCGATGGGCTGGTAACCCTCGGATGCGAGCAGGGCGACGTCGCGGCCGGCGGCGGCGGGATCGCAACTCACGAGCAGGAATCGATCGGCCTCGGCAGCAGCCAGCACCTTCACAGCCTTTCGGCCAAGACCAGCGCGAGAGGGATCGGCGATGACGAGGTCAGCCGAGGGGACGCGGAATCGTTCGATCGAGGTGCCCACCACCCGAACATCGAGGTCGGCCAGGTTCACCTTTGCGTCGGCCACCGACGAGCGTCCTCGCTCTGCGGCCACAGCGCGCCAACCCTCGCACCCGGCTAGCAAGCTGCCGGCAAACAGCCCAACGCCGCAATACGCATCGACCAGCGTGGGCTCGTCAAGTGTGGAATCTTCGATGATGTCAGCTGCCATTTGCGCCACAACGTTGACCAATGCCTCGGCTCCATCGGGACGAGTCTGGAAAAACGATTCCGCTGAGATTCGCCAAACACGCCCCGCAACTTCTTCGTGGATCCAGGCTCGACGTCCGGCTTTGAGTTCATCGACACCTATAACGAGCACATCGGAAGGAAGACGGACTCCAGAAGCCGATGGGGTAACGACAGCAATTCGCTCCCCTGTTGCAGTTCCGACGCGGAGAGTCACTTCGGTTGCACTTCCAAAATCGCCGTCTACTAAGAGTTCCTCAAGGAGAGGATGCGCAACTGCGCATGAGGACAGCGTCAGCACGTCGTGACTCGATCCCATACGAAGCCCGGCTCGACCGCCCACGACTGCGGCGCGCAGCGTCGTGCGAAATCCCCATGGATCCAGCGTCGCTCCGACGCGAACCTGAGGTTCCTTCCATCGGCCGAGTCGACGAAGTGCATCAGAAACAATGTCGACCTTCGCTACCAACTGGGCATCGTGTTGCAAATGGGCAAGATCACAGCCGCCACAACCTTCAATGACATGAGGGCATTCCGGTTCAATCCGGCCCGGCGAAGGAGTGACGACTTTGATAATTCGCCCGTGTTCGCTCCCTCGGCGCTCGATTACCGAGACCTCAAGGCGCTCGCCAGGCAAACCACCGTCGACAAGAACGACGCGACCATCGTCTCGGCGGGATAACCCCACCCCGCCAGCCACCAAACGCTCGACGTCCACAAGCACCGAACGATCGGACATTCTGTTGGAGGCTGGATCAGAACCAGAAAGGTCGGTCACCTATGCAGCGTAGGCGGGTATCGTCGCCTCACTGATCAACTCGAAGAAAGTTCGCCATGTCGACTCCTTCATCACCGCGGCCCATCGAAATCTCACCTTCGGTGCTCACCGCCGATTACTCACACCTTGGTGAGGTATGTGTCGAACTTGAGAAGGCCGGAGCCGACCTCATCCACTGGGATGTCATGGACGGCAACTTTGTTCCCAACTTGTCATTCGGTGCGGAAGTCATCGCCTCGATTCGACCGCTACTGACGATCCCGTTTGAAGCGCATCTCATGGTCACCGAGCCAACATGGATTCTCGACGCCATGGTCAATGCTGGCTGCAGCACAGTGATGGTGCACCAAGAAGCGTGCATGCATCTTCACCGCACACTTGGTCGCATTCGCGAACTCGGCGCCACTCCAGCCGTTGTCATCAACCCCGCCACCCCGCTTGAGTCGATCATCGAAGTTCTTGACCTGGTCGGTCTTGTACTTGTGATGTCCGTGAATCCGGGTTTCGGGGGCCAGTCGTATATCGCATCGGTTGAATCCAAGATGCGTCGGCTTCGCGAGATCATTTCTGAACGAGGGCTCGACATCGACATTGAGATCGACGGCGGCATCGCCCCGTCGACCATTACATCGGCGGCTGCTGCCGGGGCGAACCGATTTGTCGTTGGCAGCGCAATGTTCCGAGACCCTGAAGGGTTTGAGCACGCCACTGCGGAGCTTCGCTCGCTCGCATCCGCTGCGACCATCTGAATCGATGCCTTCTCCCCGGCCCCGTCCTCGAGCGGTGCTCGTCATCATCGTTGCGCTTTTCGTACTCGCTGCTGCGGGCGTTGGGCTTTGGATGGTGTTGAAGAAGCCCGAAACTCGTTCGGCGGAAAAGTTGTGCACACAACTCGGCGCAGTCACATCCCTCTCAAGTTCCCTCGTCACGCTTGACCCAACGACGCTGGGGCCACAGGTCGCAGAGCTTCAACGAGCGACCTTGGTAGCGCCGTCAGACATCCAGGCCCAAATGACGGTATTGGCATCATTCGTCGAAGAACTTGCCGACGCGGTGCGGGCTTCGCCCGTCGATAAGAAGGCGACACTCGTCGCTGCACTCGCAGAACGTCAAGATCGCGTCGACGAGGTGACGGCTTCAGGGCAAGCCGTTGAAGCCTGGGCAATCACGAACTGTGGAGTTCCGCT
>JBILIB010000022.1:0-24401 GCA_044350215.1 Acidimicrobiales bacterium | reverse complement strand
CAGCGTGAGTATGCCGTTTTTCAATCCGTCTGAGGATCCAGGTCCAGATTTCGCGGCGCTAGCCAAGATGCAGGGACTTGTTCCAGTGGCCCCGTCCGCAGCCGTCGATGAGCGATTGTCGATCACCCACGCAACAACAGTTGTTGCGATTCGCTATGCAGACGGTGTCGTGATGGCTGGAGATCGAAGGGCTACCTCAGGACACATCATCAGCCATCGAGCGATCGAAAAAGTGTTCCCAGCCGATCGCCATTCAGGCGTAGCCATTGCCGGCGCGGCGGGTCCAGCAATGGAGATGGTCAAGTTGTTTCAGTTGCAGCTTGAGCATTACGAAAAAGTTGAAGGTTCGCAGCTTTCACTTGAGGGTAAAGCCAACCAACTTGGTCAAATGGTTCGCAATAATCTTCCGGCCGCAATGCAAGGTCTTGCTGTTGTACCGATCTTCGCCGGTTACGACACTCGGAGGGCAACGGGACGCTTATTCCAGTACGACATCACCGGCGGCCGCTACGAAGAATCCAACTTTGCGACAAGCGGATCCGGAGGCTCGTTAGCTGGATCGGTCGTTAAAATGCGTTTCCACGAAGGACTCAGTCGCGATGAAGCTGTCGACCTTGCGATTACTGCACTTTTCGAGGCAGCCGACGAAGACTCCGCTACCGGTGGACCCGACATGGTTCGAGGCATTTACCCGGTAATCGCAACCATTACTTCTGACGGTTTCGAACGTGTCGACGATACAGATATCGCACAGCGTTTTGTCGGTTTGCTCGACGCGTTGTCATCTCGCGACGGCGGCGGGCGATTGCCCGAGACATCAACCGAGACATCCGGGGGTGCTCGATGAGCATGCCGTACTACGTCGCGCCCGAACAGGTGATGAAAGATCGGGCCGATTACGCCAGGAAAGGAATCGCCCGAGGTCGATCACTCGTTGCAACCCAGTTCGCCAATGGCATCGCCATTGTCGCTGAGAATCCTTCAACCACACTTCGTAAGGTCAGCGAGATCTACGACCGAATCGCTTTCGCTGGAGTCGGCAAGTACAACGAGTTTGATCAGCTCCGAATTGCAGGAGTCCGCTCAGCTGACCTCAAAGGCTTTTCGTATAGCCGTGAAGACGTCGACGCTCGAAGCCTCGGCAATCAATACGCACAAATCCTCGGGCAGGTCTTCACCCACGAAATGAAGCCAATGGAAGTAGAGATTCTCGTGGCCGAGGTGGGTCTCACCTCAGCAGACGACCAGTTCTTTCACATCCTCTATGACGGCACCGTCATGGACGAGGATCGCTTTACGGTTCTCGGCGGTGACGCCGACACCATCTCAAACCGCCTCGAGGAGACATGGTCGGCCGAACTCGACCTCAAGGCGGTCCTCGCTGTTGCGGTCGCCGCCCTAGCCGGACCGGACCGTTCACTCGATGCAACCGATCTCGAGGTTGCAGTTCTTGATCGGGGTGCCCAGCGTCGCTCATTCCGTCGTATTGAACGATCCGAACTCCCGGATTTCCTTCCGAAGAACTGATTCCCGTTTGGTCACCCTCCGACTCGTGCTCACCGATAGCGTGCCGGTATGGAGCGGAGGATCTTCGGGCTAGAGAACGAATACGGCGTTACCTGCACTCTGCGCGGCCAGCGCCGACTCAGCCCTGATGAGGTTGCCCGCTATTTATTCCGCAGAGTTGTCTCTTGGGGTAGAAGTTCGAATGTCTTCCTCCAAAACGGCGCTCGGTTGTATCTCGATGTTGGCTCACATCCCGAGTATGCAACCCCAGAATGCGACTCGATCCACGATGTCGTTGTTCACGACAAAGCGGGGGAGCGCATCCTTGAACAGTTACTTACCTCTGCTGAGAATCGTCTTGCCGACGAGGGGATAAACGGAGATATCTATCTCTTTAAAAACAACACCGATTCGGCAGGAAACTCTTACGGCTGCCACGAGAACTACCTGACCGGCCGGAACCAGGAGTTAGCCCATTACACAAATACGCTGATTCCGTTCCTCGTGACGCGTCAGATTTACGCTGGCGCCGGCAAGGTTCTCCAAACCGCTCGTGGCGCAATGTTCTGTATTTCCCAGCGGGCCGAACACATCTGGGAAGGGACATCTTCGGCGACTACCCGAAGTCGACCAATCATCAACACCCGAGATGAGCCCCATGCCGACGCAGAGCGTTATCGGCGACTCCATGTCATCGTTGGCGATTCAAACATGAGCGAATACGCAACATTCCTCAAGATCGGGACAACAGCCATACTCCTTCGCATGCTGGAGGAGCCCAATGTGATCATGCGGGACATGACGCTCGAAAATCCGATCCGCGCTATTCGCGAGATCAGTCACGACATGACATGCACCCGAAAAGTGAGGCTTGCGAATGGTCGGGAAGCAACTGCCCTTGAAATTCAGAGTGAATATCTGACCCGAGCGCTCCGATACGCGGACCGGCGAGATCTCTCGCCGCTTGAGAAACAAGCACTCGGCATGTGGGAACAGGCACTCACACAGATTGAAAAGGATCCGCTGGGGCAAGACCGCGAGGCTGATTGGGTCATCAAGTACAAATTGATTGAGGCATACCGTGAGCGCCACGGACTCGAACTCACCGATCCGAAAGTTGCACTGGTGGACCTCCAGTACCACGACATCAACCGCAAACGCGGAGTTTTTTACCGGATGCAGGATCGTGGTTTGGTGGAGCGCATATGCGACGACTCCGAGATCGAAGAGGCAATCGACACTCCACCGCAAACGACTCGAGCACGACTTCGCGGTGAGTTCATCAAGAAGGCAAAAGAACGTAAGCGCGACTACACCGTCGACTGGGTGCATTTGAAGTTAAATGATCAAGCCCAACGCACCGTTTTGTGTAAAGACCCTTTCCGGTCTCACGACGAGCGCGTCGAGAAGTTGATTGCGTCTCTGTAGTCGTCCAATACTTTCAGCCCAAGTGATGTGTGAATGATTCCCACCGATAAATCTGCCGAGAAATTTGAGCGCCAGATGAATTTACTGGCTGCATTAAGCGACACTGTGCAAGGCATTCGGGCCATCGACATCCAGCAGCGCGTACCTGGCTACAACGCTGACCACGACTCGTTCCGACGCACATTCGAGCGCGACAAGAAAGACCTGCTCAGCCTCGGTGTCCCAATTGAGGTTGTCACTGGCGCAACCGCCGACCTCACCGCGTACCGAGTCGACAAAACAAAGTACGAACTCCCCGATCCAGGGCTAGAAAGCGACGAACTCGCCGCATTGCACCTTGCACTAGAGACGGTCACCGTCGGTTCATCGCCCGGAGACATGGCGCGAGCCATGTGGCGGCTTGGTGGAGTCGTTGATGCGGCGTCGAGCGATTCCGTCGGTATCCCGGTTGGAGAGTTGACGGAGATTCCAAGTGATGCGTCGTTGGTCCCATTGTTTCGGGCGGTGACAGAGCGTCGAGTCGTTTCGTTCACCTACGAGAGCAGTGCGGGCATTTCCCAGCGTACCGTCGAACCATGGCACCTTGATTTCAAACGGGGACGTTGGAACCTCGCTGCATTCGATCTCGAACGCGACGAACAGAGGAACTTCCGCCTTGATCGGGTGCGTGGCGACGTTCAACTCGACGATCCCGGCAGTCAAACTCACCCCATTCCGATGACACCATCGGAGCAAGCGGATCCGTGGGAGTTCGGAGACAACGAGCCGGTGGTGATGACTGTTCGCTTCGACGCTGAGGTCTCGGAATTCGCGCGGCAATCTCTTTCCTCTTGCGCTGTCAGCGAGCATGCCAACGGAGAGCTTTCTTTCCAAGTTCCCGTTGCGAACTGGCCGGCTTTTCGCTCGTTTGTACTCAGTTTCCTCGATCACGCCGAGATCCTCGATCCTCCTGAAGCTAGAGCATCAATGATCGAATGGCTCGAAGTCATCGGTGGTGAAAATCGTGGCTGACATGACCGCAGCCGAGAGACTGGATCGAACGCTGGCCATCGTTCCGTGGGTTGCAAATCAGCCCGATGGAACAGCAAGTATCAAAGAAATCAGTGAGCGGTTCGCGATCGATGCAGACGACTTACGTGACTGCCTCATCATCACGTCGATGGTTGGTGTTCACCCCTACACGCCAGACCTCCTCATTAACGCAATAGTCGACGCAGACACGGTCACGATTGGTCTTCCGGATTATTTCCGCCGCCCTCTTCGGCTCACTGCTGAACAGACCTTCGCGCTTCTTACCTCTGCGAAAGCGTTGCTCTCAGTTCCGGGGGCCGATCACTCGAGCGCACTTGCTCGCGGCCTAGACAAGCTGTTGCGTACCCTTGGCGAAGGATCCGAGACCGCGGTTGACATTGGAATCGATACAGCCCCCGACGCGATCACCGAATTATTACGAGTCGCGATTGAACGCCTTCAGACCGTAGAAATCATTTATTACAGCTACGGACGCGACGATACCGGTACCCGTCAAGTCGATCCCTGGGCAATTCATTCCGAGGGTGGTCTTTGGTACCTCCATGGTTGGTGTCACTCCAGTAACGCTGAACGGGTGTTCCGTATTGACCGAGTTCGCCAGGCAGAGGCAACCGAAACGCACTTCGTGGCTCCGAATCCACTGCCACCATTTCAACTATTCGACGGATCAAACGCTCTAGGCCGGATCACGTTGCTGCTTTCATCAGATGCCAGATGGGTCACCGAGTACTACCCAACAGAGTCGATAGAGCCCCACCCCGATGGATCCGCAACGATTGTCCTCGCTATCGGTTCGCTGGCTTGGCTTGAGCGTTTACTTCTCAGGCTTGGGCCCGATGCCGTAGTCGTTGAAGCGTCTCCCGAGCTTCAAGGTGTTGGTGGCGCAGCCGCCCGAAGGTTGCTCTCCAACTACCGTGACTAGGCTACGGCGCGCCGGAACGCACCGGTCTCGTTCCCCCCTGAAAGCCAACCTGTGACCAGTCCTGCAACTGAACCCGTCGCATCGAGTCGTTGGCGGTACCGTCGTCGTCGGTTTGAGAAGTGGTTTGGTCCACGTGGGGCCAGTTTCGTCGAATGGATCCTCGTCATTGTCGGAGCAATCCTTCTCGCCCTAGTGGTGAAAACCTTCCTACTTCAAGCGTTTTTCATACCGTCCCTATCGATGTATCCAACGCTGCAAGAGGGCGACAGAGTCCTCGTCAACAAACTGAGTTATCGACTTCATGATGTCAATCGTGGAGACGTGATTGTTTTCGAGCGACCTCCTTCGGAAACATCCAGCACTATTCCTGATCTCATCAAACGGGTGGTCGGGCTGCCTGGCGAGTCAATTTCATTTATCGACGGTGACGTTTACGTCGATGGGAAGCGGCTCGAAGAGTCCTACCTCGCTGACGGTACCGTCACGAGCAGTTCGACTGCTCCCTACAAGTGCACCGCCGACGTTCCATGCGTTGTACCTCCCGGCGCGGTTTGGGTCATGGGCGACAATCGCAGTGATTCAAAAGACAGTCGCTATTTTGGAACCATCGATCAAGCGACGATTGTTGGCCGAGCATTTGTCACAGTTTGGCCGCTTGGAAGATTCGGTTTGCTCTAAAAGGCCATTGCGCTTGTCGTGTTTGCGTTGATCGAGCTAATCGTCGAAGTCACCACTATCGGCAATTTTCGCAAGAGAGGCCATCATCGTGTCGACATGGTCGCTGTAGACACCATCGATACCGCAGTCGAGTAGTTCGTCGAGAACTCGATCGAATTGTGCGTCCCAACCAAAAGCAAGCAATCCAAAGCGATGAGCCATCGCTACCGAACCGCCGGTCCATTCGCTGTGGTGGAGATTGATCACCTCGATACCAAGATCGGCGCTTTGGGCAATGTGGAACTCCGCGCTGCCCACAAACTTGGCCGCTCGTGTGGATTCCACCAGGTGAACGGTGGAGGAGAGATCTCTCCATGAACTCACGAGAAGCCGATCAGGGTGGCAGAGCCAGAGCCGATCTTCGGCGCCGGCATCTCGGGCACATGCCACCACCTCCGCTGCCGCTGCTGGGTCTTTGATGTCTAGGGAGAAATCTGCCGAGCTCCCAACAACTTCATAGAACTCGCGCAGAGTGGGGATATGGGGAGGAAGATCTGCCGACATCAACTCGGCAATCGGACGACGAAGCGGACGACGACCAATGAGGCCGTCATGGTCAAGAACAGCAATCCCGTCTGCAGTGATCCAGACGTCGCTCTCTAGTCCGGTTGCACCGAGGCGCAGGGCCAACTCAAAGGCTTCAATCGTGTTCTCGGGAGCATGAGCCTTCGCGCCGCGGTGAGCGAAGCCGATTGGCGGTCGTAGGGAGGGGAGTCGAGTCACCAGAACAGCCTGCCCTACACAGGTACTCCGACCTCGCCATAGGCCACCATGGGGAAGACCGTCAGACTCGGGAGTACGATCCTGAGCATGTTCAACGTCGGCGGTGGAGAAATCTTTATGATCCTCCTGCTGGCTCTTTTGCTTCTGGGTCCTGAGAAGTTGCCAGAAACCGCTCGCAAGGTGGGGAAATTCATGGCCGAGGTGCGTCGGGTCACCTCCGGATTCCAAGAAGAAGTTCGATCCGCCATGGACATTGGCGGGAGTCCCACCGTTGACGATGCTCTCGATCGAACAACCGAAGGTCCTCGACTTGTGGCGCCGGTTAACCCTGTGACCCCCACGGCCACAGGAGGGTCACCAACCCCCTTTGTCGGTGACCTCTCGGCGAATACTCCCGACGACGCCGACACGACAAGTACCTGAGCAACACATGAGTGCTGACACCACTACGTCTCCAGCCGGACACATGACGCTTTGGGAGCATCTCGCGGAGTTACGCAGTCGTATATTCCGAATTGCTATCGCCGTCGCGGTTGGGGCCATTCTCGGATGGTTTTTGTATCCATATGTCCTCGAAATCTTGAAGCACCCCTTCAACGAAGTGCAGCCGGGACAACCGTTCATTGCCACTGAGCCGCTTCAGGCTTTCACACTGCGTTTGAAAATGTCCGGTTACATCGGTATTGCGTTCGCGATGCCGATCATCGTTTGGCAGGTGTGGAGGTTTGTAACGCCTGGCTTATATCCGCAGGAAAAGAAGTACGCAGTTCCTTTCACCAGTAGTGCTGTTGTACTTTTTCTCGCGGGAGCGGCAGTCGCTTTTTATGTCCTTAATCCAACGCTTCAGTTCCTTACGACCATCGGCGGTTCTCAGATTGAGCCGTTTTATACCGCTGATAGCTACGTAACGCTCATTGTGTGGATGATGCTCGCATTCGGCGTCGGGTTTGAATTTCCTGTCCTCCTCGTAGCGCTGCAGATGATCGGCGTCATCACGCCAAGGAAGCTCATCGGTTGGTGGCGACAAGCAATCGTGCTTATCGCCGTTATCGCTGCTGTCATCACCCCTAGCGGTGATCCCATTTCCATGACAGCTCTCGCTGTTCCAATGCTTCTTCTTTATGGCTTGTCGATCGCGATCGGCGCTTCTGTGCTCGCATTGCGGAGACGCTCGAAGCGAAAGGCGGAGAAACGCGCTTCATCAGAGAGCGAAGATGACTCCGTGCGTATTGACTGACGTGACAACGCCGTTCGAGCTTGATCAGTTTCAAAAGGATGCAATTGCGGTCATTGATCGCGGCCTCTCGGTTTTGGTGTCTGCTCCGACTGGTTCGGGGAAAACGAAAGTTGCCGAACACGCAGTCGCCGTCGCACAGCGAGCAGGGCGGCGTGCGTTCTACACAACGCCGATCAAGGCGCTATCGAACCAAAAATTTCACGACCTGATCGAGGAGCACGGCAAAGAAGCTGTTGGTCTCCTTACTGGCGATACCGCAATCAATGGAGACGCTCCGATTGTCGTCATGACTACTGAAGTGCTTCGCAACATGATCTACGCGCGTTCCTCGGCGCTCGACGCACTCGATTGGGTTGTTCTCGACGAGGTTCATTACCTGCAGGATTCCTCAAGGGGATCAGTTTGGGAAGAGGTCATCATCCACCTTCCCAAATACGTTCGACTGGTGTGTCTCTCGGCAACGGTCTCGAATGCTGACGAACTAGGGGAGTGGATTTCCTCTGTTCGGGGTCCGACTGAAGTTGTCGTCGAAACGAAGAGACCAGTTGAACTCGATAATTGGTATCTCGTGAGTGATCGGCTTGACGATGGTCTCGCTCTGATCCCTACTCTCAGTCAAGGCAAACCTGATCGACGAGGTCACGAGTTCGACATCGACCCAAGAGATCAAGCGAGGGGCGGCCGACGCCGATACTCAACGCCAGGGCGCGTCGAGGTAGTGGAGTTACTCGCCGAAAGATCGATGCTCCCGGCAATCTTTTTCGTGTTCAGCCGAAATGGCTGCGACGAAGCAGTGACTTCCTGCACCCGCGCCGGTCTCAGCTATACGACTCCCGAGGAACGCATTCGAATCCGACAAATCGCTGAGTCCCATGTTGAAGAGCTCACAGATGAGGATCTCCGGGTCCTTGACTATGGCCGCTGGCTCGACTCTCTTGAGAGAGGTATTTCCAGTCATCATGCTGGCCTTGTTCCTCCCTTCAAAGAAGCCGTTGAACAGTGCTTCGTCGAAGGACTCGTGCGGATCGTTTTCGCGACAGAGACTCTCGCTCTGGGCATCAACATGCCAGCAAGGACCGTGGTGATCGACAAGCTCACAAAGTTCACCGGAGATGGCCACGAGTTTCTCACTCCATCGCAATACACCCAGTTGACCGGTCGAGCGGGTCGACGCGGTATCGATAATCACGGCAACGCCATCGTTTTGTGGTCACCGTTTGTCACTTTCGAAGAGGTCGCAAACCTCGCTGCGAGCCGAAGTTTTCGCCTCACAAGTTCCTTTCGTCCCACCTACAACATGGCCGCGAACCTCGTTCGGCGCTACGACGCGGGTGAGGCACATCGCTTGCTGGGCAACAGTTTCGCTCAGTACCAGGCGGACGCTGACGTTGCGAGGCAAGAGCATCGGATCGAGGGCCAGTCTCAAAAGCTCACGCGTCTACGTGAAGCCGCTGTGTGCGAGTTTGGAGATGTCCTGGCCTACAAGGCCGCGTTGGACGCGGAACGCGGTGTACGAACGGTTCGAGGAGGAGGTTCGCACATTGAACGATCTCTCGGTTCGCTAAAACCCGGAGACATTCTCTGGATCGACGGGAGTGGCGGCCACGATCGAGTGGTTGTGCTGTCGGTTTCCAATCGCAAGGGTGGCTCCGTGCGTGTCAAAGTCCTGAATGCGAGACGCAATGTTTTGCAACTCGGTTCCAAAGATTTCGACGACGAGCCAACCGTCCTTGCGCACATTGAACTCCCCACACCATTCACACCGATGAAGCCGAAATTTCAGAAGGCCGTATCGCTGGAACTGGATCGTGTTGCGAAGCGGCTGCCCTCTCGTGAAGATGCCAGCCAAGATCTCGGACAAACAAATCGCAGCACGGTGGAAGGCCACCCTGTCCATCGTTGCCCGGAGCGCGATAACCATCTACGAGCGCTACGAGATGCGGAACGCGTGCGTAGGGAAATCGAGGGACTCGAGAAGCAGATCCGTTCACGCACGGGATCACTCGTTGAGCATTTTGATCGGATTCTGCAGATGCTTGAACAATGGGGCCACTTGGACGGGTGGAAGTTGACCGAAAGGGGCGAGAGGCTCGTCCGGATTTACCACGAGTCCGATTTGGCGATCGCTGAAGCGCTCGAGGAACAACTCTTCGACGACGTAACGGCATCGGAACTTGCCGGTCTTGCGAGTTCGTTTGTCTACGAGTCCCGAGCCTCTGGTCCAGATCTTTCTCCTTGGTTCCCCAGACGTGACATCGAACAACGATCTGACCAGTTGGATGCTCTCACGCGGTCCATCGCAAACGATGAAATTTCTCTCGGGCTTTCAGTTACACGGAGCCCCGACGCAGGATTCTTTGCTCTCGCTCATGCTTGGGCTGCGGGAGATGATCTTGATCACCTACTCGCTGATGACGACATGCCGGGCGGTGATTTTGTCCGAACCATAAAGCAACTCGTCGACCTACTCCGACAGATTTCCGAAACCGATGCGCCATGCGCGCCAACCGCGTCAGAGGCTGCCGACCTTCTCCATCGAGGCGTCGTCGCCGTATCGGGTCGCGGCCGCATAAGCGATGATGAGAGTGGTTCGGAGATTGAGCCCGTAGCAAGTGAACCGAAATGACAATTCGAAAAGGCAGTGATTACGGCGTACTTCAGCCCCTGCCCGAGGGTGCGTCGGTCGCTCGCTCTGATGCCGAACTCCGAACTCTGATTGTTGCGAACCGAGACAGGGGCAACAGACCTGTCACCGTTGGTCTCTTAGGCGGCGATCTCTGCAAAACGTTGGGCGGCTCCGGAGACATGAGCAGGCTCAGCGGACCAGATGCCCTCACAGTGCCAGTTGATCTCGTTGTTGCATCGATCGACGGCGTCGAGATTCCATTCGTCTCACACCTGGTCGTGGGGAAGCTCTTCGGCTCCGGATTTGCAGTGGTAATGAACTCGCAATGGATCGGCAATCGTGATCTCGGCCCTCGTTCCCACCCTGGCGACGGGTTGATCGACATCACCACTGGATCACTTGGCTGGCGGCAGCGGCGCCAAGCGCTCTTGCGGTCTGCCACTGGCACCCATTTGCCGCATCCATCGTTGACCTATCGCCGTGTTCGCTCCGAGACACTGTCGTTCGACCGTCCCGTACCTCTACACATTGATGGAAGCCTCCGCATGAAGGGTCAGACACTTTCGCTTCGCGTCGAACCTGATGCTTTCCACGTCGTCGTCTGACCCTCCACGGCGAGCAGAACCCCATGTAGCGTGATCGCATGGATTCACAAGAAGCGAAGCAACGGGCTGCTGATTCCATCGATGCACATCGGAGCCTTTTACTTGAGGTCTCCCATTCGATTCATGCTCATCCAGAGGAGAACTACGCAGAGCATCATGCACATGAAGTTCTGACTGGTGCCCTTGAGGATCTCGGCTTCGACGTACATCGTGGCGCGTACGGAATGCCAACTGCCTTCGAAGCTTTGACAGGATCTCGAGGCCCGACCATCGCAGTATTCTGTGAGTACGACGCACTCCCAGGTATCGGACACGCGTGCGGCCACAACATCATCGCAGCTGCTGGTCTCGGAGCAGCGCTCGGCGCAGCAGCAGTGGCAGAGGAATTGAACGGTCGCCTTGTCGTTCTCGGATCACCCGCCGAGGAAGGTGGGGGCGGGAAAGTATTCATGATCGATCGTGGCGCCCTCACTGGCATAGACGCAGCGATGATGATCCATCCCGCCGATGTTGATCTCCGTTGGATGACCACAATCGCCGTTCAGCAGCTCCGCGTCACCTGGAACGGTCAATCAGCTCATGCTGCTGCCCACCCATGGGACGGTCGCAATGCACTCGACGCAGCGGTGCTGGGCTACATGAATGTTGCTGCTCTGCGTCAGCACATACGGCCGGAAGAGCGAGTCCACGGTGTCTTCACCAACGGGGGAGACAAGCCCAACATCGTTCCGGCCACCGCCGCCATGCATTGGTTCATCCGAGCTGCGGATCTCTCACGACTTGAAGTGTTGAAACCACGTGTTCTCGCAGCGCTCACCGCTGGTGGCGATGCAACCGGCTGCTCGGTTGACTACGAGTGGATAGAACCGGCCTATGCCGACCTTCTTCGAAATGACGCATTCGAGTCGCTCTATGCGGCCAATAGCGCATCCCTCGGACGTAAGGTGCAGGAGCCTGGCCCACACGGTGCTGTTGTCGGTTCCACTGACATGGGCAATGTGAGCCACGTCGTCCCCTCCATCCACCCAATGGTCTCGGTAGCCCCAAGCGGGGTTGGGATCCACACACCAGGGTTCGCAGAGTACGCCGCTTCACCAACCGGAGATGCCGGTGTTATCGACGGCGCCAAGGCCATGGCGATGACGATCATCGACTTGTGGGCCTCGACCGATTCTCTGGAATCGGTAGCCAGCGACTTCCAGGCGTCAAAGCGGTGACCTACAACCAGCGGGCCATCCGCGGCGACGAGCGGCAGAGGCCTTACGCTCGCCGGCCGTGAGCGTCTACGTCGCAGAAGAGTTCAGCCACGAAGAGGCAGATATTCTTCGCCGCTACTTTACGAACCTCTATGGGCCTGTATTTGCGCTTGTAAATCTGCCCGAGGTGGTGAAGGGCGCCCTATTCGCTCGTTACTCCCGTTCGCCCAAAAGCCTCCGACGGCTCTTTCTCGACGAGTTTGTTGGCGAACTCGACATCAGTGGCGATGCCTCCATCGATGCCACGATCGGGCTCCGGCGTGCCGAGGAGCTCTACGACAAGGTCTTCTTTGAGTACGGCGATGATTCAGTCGCGCAGCTTGGCGGCGTCCACTTGGCGTGCGAGCAGGCCTCAAATCTCCTTACCAAGGTTCTCGAGTGGGGACGCCTGATGGCCTATCTCGAACAGTCGACGAGGTACATCTCCTACGACGCTCGAATCGGTGGTCGCTACCGCTTCTACCGACCACCCGAGGTTCTGCAGTCGACTCTCGGTACCCGTTATGTGGGAGATATGGATCGAATTTTCGATACCTACGCCGAACTGCTCCCCATCGTGGTCGACGACATCAAAGAGCGGATCCCCAAAAATCCCTCCGACAGCGATTTCGTCTACCGCCAGGCCATTCGGGCGAAGGCATTCGATTCAATTCGGGGTCTGCTTCCTGCATCGTCATTATCGAATGTCGGCATCTACGGCACCGGTCAGGGCTACGAAATGCTGCTGCTTCGCATGCGGGCTCATCCATTGCCCGAAGCTCGTACCTACGCCGACCTCATGCTCACCGAACTTCGTAAGGTTGTTCCCTCGTTCTTAAAGCGTGTCGACCTTGACGACAGGGGAGTTGCCTGGAGCGAGTACATGACCAGTAGTCGTTCAGCGATGGAGGACATCGCCGGCCGACTTTTTTCCGGCGTTGACGACGTCGAACCAGCACCAGTTGTGGCTTTGGTCGATTTCGATCCCGATGCGGAAATCAAACTGGTTACGGCGGCGCTCTATCCGCATTTGTCTCTACCTGAACGTCAGATCGAAAATCGCGTCCGAGCAATGACAGTTGAAGAACGTGTCGCCGTGCTCAGCGCCTACGAAGGTGACCGCGACAATCGGCGCCACAAGCCAGGCCGAGCGCTCGAGCGACCGTCCTACCGATTCGACATCCTCGCCGATTACGGGGCGTTCCGCGATCTCCAGCGCCATCGAATGCTCACCATCGATTGGCAGAAGCTCACACCGTTGCATGGCTATACGCGACCAGCAGCGGTTGATGATGCCGGCGTTGCCCCCATTTTTGATGAGGCGATGGAGCGCTCCGCCTCGCTTTATGAGGCGCTCGAAGAACGCTTCCCCGCTGAATCTTCCTATGCCGTGGCTTTGGCGTACCGAGTTCGTTTCTCGATGGATATGAACGCCCGTGAGGCAATGCACCTCATCGAACTCCGAACCACACCACAGGGTCATCCGGCGTACCGCATCGTCGGCCAAGAGATGCACCGATTGATTGCTGAAGAGGCCGGACACCACGCCATCGCTTCGATGATGCGGTTTGTGGACCACAGCGCTGAACCTGAACTGGAACGGCTCCAGGCCGAACGGCGGGCGGAAAGTCGCCGTTTGGGCTCCTGACCTTACGTGTCGTTTGTCACCTTTCTTGGTGACTGACCCGAAAGGCACCAATTTCACCCGCGACTGTGCCTATCATCCGCGGCACGAATTACCCCGGCCGCCCTCGGTGGCCCTGACCTGAGGACTCCATGGCTGACGATCCCATCGACGAGGAATTCGACGAGGAAGAAATCGATGTCGATATAGACGTCGATATCGACGTTGATATAGACGTCGATATCGACGTTGATATCGAGGGCGAACTCGTTGAGGACCTCGAAGAAGTACTAGCCGACGACGTCGTTCTCGATGTTGAAGATGAGGACGAAGCAGTAGCCGACGCTGCACTCGCTGCACGGCCCAAGCGTGAAGACGAAGAAGACGAAGAAGAGGACCTCAATCCCGACGATGTTGAAGCTGACCTCGACGCGATCCTGAAAGACCGAATCGCCGCTGCTGATGACGACGAAGAGGAAGACGAAGAAGTCGTGCCTGAGCCGCGTGCACCCGCCGACATTGCCGAGGGAGTGACGCCGAAGAAGGCGAACGAGTTCATGTGCACTGGGTGCTTTCTTTTGGTCAACCGCGGTCAATTTGGTTCGCCCGGAGCCATGCATTGCCCAGTCGGTGAAGCAGCCTGTCCGGCAATTGCGCACATCGAATCTGGTGCTCTTGATCGTCAGGTAAAAGCAGCGGCCAAAAAGCACGAGGCAAAGACCGCAATAAAGGCAGCAGCAAAAACCGCACAAAAAGCACCGGTAAAGAAGTCCCCAGCACAAAAAGCACCGGCGAAGAAGTCGCCAGCACAGAAGTCCCCAGCAAAAAAGGCGACCGTCAAGAAAGCGCCGGCGAAGAAGTCCACAACACAAAAGCCGCCCGCAAAAAAGGCTCCCACCCAAAAGTCGAGAGGCTGAGATGGCACCTTCGGGGAACGACTCCGCCGTCAATCCGGTTGAGCAGTTGCTCGATCTTTTTCTCTACGCGCCCATTGGACTCCTGTCTAAGGGTTCCGAAGCTCTTCCCGAACTGGTCAAACGCGGGCGCACTCAAGCTTCCAATGCCCGTGTTATCGGTCAGTTCGCGTTGGGTGCGAGTAATGCAAAAGCACGTAAATCTCTCTCCGATGCCGAAGCGCACCTACAACAGTTTCTCAAGATTGTGTCGGAGTCAGCCCGTCGCTCTTCAATACAACCCGAATCCTCGACTTCTTCGGCTTCGCCAACCAAGAATGCAACAGCTGCAGTCCCCGTCGATCATGGCGTGGACGATCTCATCGAGGCCTACGACAGCCTCACCGCTACTCAGATCTTTCCTCTACTTGCTCCTTTGGACCCCGAGCAGCTGGATCGCATCGAGACCTACGAACAATCTCAGCGTGCACGCAAGACCGTTCTGAATCGTCTTCGTCAGTTGCGGAGCTAGCAGTGTTGGCAATCGCCCGCCCAGCAGGTGACGGCGATGTGCAAGATCTCGCTCAGTTACTCGTGGAGGCGGAAACGGAGTTGGCCTCCCAGCGCGGGGGAACAGCCCTCTTAGCGTCACATGATCGCGCCCCATCAGCATCCGACTCAGTTCTTTCTGCCCTCAGAGATGTCGACACCATGGTCTGGTGTGGCGTTTGGGAGGGTGCAGTCGTCGGCTACTCAATCGCTCGCACCTCAAACGAGGGCGACTCTGTAATCGTCACGGTTACCGACCTCTACACGACGCCCCAGGCCCGAGACGTCGGTATCGGCGAGGTGCTGCTGGAAGCAGCAATCGCTTGGGCAATAGGCATTGATGCACTAGCCATAGATGCCCACGCGCTTCCGGGAGCTCGTGAATCGAAAAACCTTTTCGAACGCCTCGGTCTCACAGCACGGCTGATCACCGTGCGGCGGAACCTGCGATGACGCAGCGCTGAAGATTTAACGACCTTTCCATTGCGGAACGCGCTTTTCAATGAATGCAGTGAGACCTTCGGTCGTGTCCTCTGATGAAAGAACGCGCCCAAACGCTGCAGCAGTGTTTTTGTTGATGGTGGCTTCGTCTTCCCAGTCAGCGGCGATAACCAGTGCACGGCTTTCCCAGACAGCCAAAGGAGCGTTCATCGCAATTTGGTTCGCAAGTTCCATGGCGCCCTGAAAGGCCGCACCGTTTTCTGTTAGGCGATTGACAAGACCGAGTTCATAGGCCCGTTGCGCAGTGAGAGGCTCACCAGTGAGCGCTACTTCAAGCGCCACGTTCTTTCCGATGAGTTTTGGAAGCCGGTAGAGCCCACCTGCAGCCGCAACGAGATTTCGCTTCACCTCGGCCAGGCCGAATTGTGACTGCTCCGACGCAACGATCATGTCAGCAGCCAGCGCAATCTCGCAGCCACCAGCCGTTGCGAGGCCATCGACTGCAGCGATAACGGGCTTGGTTCGAGGGAACGTCGTGAAACCGCCGAAACCGCCCTTTGCTGTGGCAATCTCGCCCGCCCGGCCGGAGTTAATCATTTTTAGATCGGCCCCGGCGCAGAAAACTGGCGACTTGTGGCCCGTCGTGTTGGCAGTGAGAACCCCAACCCAAACCTCGGGATCTGCTTCCATTTGTTCAAGCGCCGATGTCATCGCCTGAGCGACGACATCATTCACTGCATTGCGAGCTTCAGGGCGGTTGAGGGTAAGCACTCCGACATGTCCATGAACTTCGTATTCGACCATGGCTGAACACTAGCGAATTGGCCGATAACGAACAGTTTCGTCACGTGACGAAACTACGCTGACCAAATGAGCCAGCAGCGGGGGAGACGCTTCGCATCGGCATCCAAGCGCATCGTTGCCGTTTGCGACCTCGACGGAACGCTTATCGATTCCGACAGTGCATTGGTCGATGCGTTCGTTGCGCTAGGCATCGACCGGGAAGAGATCACTTTCGGCCATGTGCTCGCCGACGAATGCGTCCGCCTTGGTCTCTCGGTCGGGGACTACGTCGCCGCCTACGACACGACACAGGCCTTGCCCTTCGCCGGCGTCACCGAGTTACTCGCGTCGCTTAACCGATGGGCCGTGTGCTCAAACAAGCACCCGGTCTCAGGGGGCGCCGAACTCGAGCGTCTCGAGTGGTTTCCAGAGGCAGCACTCTTCGCAGATGCGTTCCGAGGTCCGAAACAATTGGCGCCACTGCTTGAGATGCTTGAGATCACCCCCGAGCAGGCGGTCTTCCTTGGCGACACTGCCCATGACAGACAGTGCGCGATGGAAGCGGGAGTCAGGTTCGTTCTTGCCGGGTGGAACCCCCGGGCAACGCCACAGCCCGGTGACTTGGTTATGTCTCACCCACTCGAGTTGCTCGAGTTGTTAGGGGAGTAGTTCAGGCCTCGTCGCCCGCTACGTCTTCTGTAGTGGCGTCGATCGGCTCTTGCGCCAGAGCAGCTTGCTCTGTTGGCACAGGAGCATCCGCCACCGCAGGAACTACCGACTCCGCAACCAGCTCCGCAATGGGAATCGTTTCGTCGACAGCCGTATCAGGTGCAGTTTCAGCATCTGATGCGTCGGCGGTGGCAGGCGGCGCGGTGATCACTGGCTTCGGTGGACGGGGCTTTGCCGCAGGCTTCGACTTCGAAGGAGCGGTTGCTTGCACTCCAAACATCGCAGCAATCTGGGGGAGACGGGCGGCAACCTTCTTCACAGCAGCGAGAAGTTCCGTTGTGGGTTCAGCCGGAATTCCGGCCGGAACAACCTGCGTACGCACCGGAGAGAATGCCAACGCATCGAGCACTGTTGCAAAGCGATCTTGACCGGTCTCGGCGGTGAGCGATGCGGCTGCTGCTTCGGTGAGCTTTGAGGTGAGTTCAGCAGGCAAAGGAGCGCCGGCTTTGGGCGGACGTGAACTCACCCGAAGGGCACGAACAGCGCGCCCACCAGCAAGAAGTTCGCTGATCTCGGTAAGCCATGCAGCCTGCTCTGATTCAACCCGCTGCGCGAGTCCGGTCTTGAGTTGTTCGGCAAGCGCTCGAGTTTCATCGTCTCTTGCTCCAGCGTCTGATGCAACGACAACCGATCGCAGATCACGAAGATCAAGTTCCGAAAGTTCGGCGAGAGCTGCTTCGGCTTTATCGCGCCACTCTGCTGAGCGAAGCGAAGGCATCAATTGTTCGGCGAGTTGCAACAACGGCTCCGGGCTAATTTCCGGCTTACCTTCGGCGTTGTTGGTTTCATTCTGTTTCTCGACTGCTTGACGCACTGCTGGAATGCCACCACGCAGAACCTGCTCAGCGATCGGCTTTTGCTCAGCCGGAAGTGCCGCAAGTGCCGCGTTGCGGTGCGTCCGACCCGCGCGAAGTCGCTTGGCCTTCGGCTTTGGTTCTGGCGCAGGCGATGTTGGACGGTTCGGGTGATTCGCACGGTTGCCTGACTTGCGACGAGCATCCTGCGAACCCTCACCTTCGACGCGTGGTTTCCGTTCACGCTGCGGTCGGCCTTCGCGCTTGTCGCCATCGCGCTTGTCGCCATCGCCTTCACGGCGTGGCTTGCGATCGCGACGTTCTCCACCACGACCCTTCGGAGCGAGCTTCGTCGTAACAAGTGGCTCGTCATCGCGACGGGGACTACCGACAACTTCGATGCGCTCAGGTTCTTTACGAGCGCCCTTCGGGGGCAGAACGGCGATGATGTCGATGCCATCCATCATGAAGTCGGCGTCGGCTCGAACGACATCGCCGACCTTGGCACCGGCAAAGAGCAACGAACCGCTGAGTTCACCCTTGGGCAACTTGGCACCGGCAGCTCGCCAGGTCCAGGTTCCGTCTTCACGAGTACTTGTGAGTTCAACTTCGATGCGGCGTGACATAGGGGGGACACGCTAACGCTGAGGGTGTGGGCAGAGCGAACGAGCCCACCGAAGGTCGCTCGCTGCTACCTTCCCGACGATGAGTGACGACAAGGCTGAGTATGGACAGCGGCCGTTCCAGGCCCCGCCTGGATCTACCGAGATCTTTCTGGTTCGCCACGGCCAGTCGGCCGCCTACAGAGACGGCCATCCGTTCCCTCTCGTCGATGGACAAGGAGACCCACCACTGTCGGCACATGGGCAGTGGCAGGCAGTGCAGGCCGGAGAGCGGCTTCGTCACCTCGCCCTCGCCGCGGTGTACGTGACGACGCTTCAGCGCACGGTTCAGACCGCTGCACCGCTGCTCGACCACATCGGTCAGACGGCGATCGTCGAACCCGATCTCCGGGAGATCCACCTAGGGGAGTGGGAGGGCGGGATCTTCCGTAAGAAGGTCGCCGAGCGAGATCCGGCCTTTCTTGAAGTCGAACGCACGCAAGATTGGAGCGCAATCCCGGGCGCTGAATCGTTCGCTCAACTGCAAAATCGCGTCGTTGGGGCAATCACCCGAATTCATGCTGCCCACCCCGGAGAACGCATTGTGGCGGTGAGTCACGGGGGAGCGATAGGGGCCGCACTCTCCCATGCCACTGGAGCGAAGCCACTCGCCTTTGGCGCCACCGACAATGCATCGATCGCCCATCTCATCGTTCTTGGTGATCGCTGGATCCTGCGTCGATATAACGACACCGGCCACCTTGGTGGCGAGCTCTGCGCGATTACTGAAGGCCTGACCTGAACGGAATCGAGGTGGAGTGGACGCCGTTGGCTCATTGCCTACTCTGGATTCGGTTGCCGATAATCCTCGTTATGTAAAGTCACGGGTGGAGAACCCGGAGGACTAGTGCTTAGCCCTCAGCTCAGATCAGAGTCGCCATCCGAGGCTCAAGGCGAGCAGCCGCCAGCGGCTCGGCGTTCTCCATGAGCCATGCCAAGGCCTCCGAGACGTCCTGTGCCGTTGAAGATGCAGCCAGATCGCGTTCAACGTCTTCGACTGCGGCCTGGAGGCAATAGAGCAATCCTTGGAGTTCCTCGAGAGCAACCCGATCGACAATCACGTCGTTGTCGTCGAGTCCATGGGACTGAGCCAACTTCCGAGCCATATAGGACTGCTGCTTGCAACCATCTCGACAAAATGATCGTGGCCGACCCGGACCCTCGCGGGGTTCAACGGGTCGACCGCACCAACGGCACCTGGTCGACGGTTTGGCTCGGCCACTCTCACCCATCGCTAATTTCGTCACGTGACGATATTAGCGATTCTCGGGTCCGTTTGGCTGAACACTCTGAGCCGAACCGCCGAATCCCCGTTCAATCAACCCGTAAACGCTGGAGTAGCGATCGGCTCGATGATCGCAGTGCGCTCGGCAAGTACTGGGAATGGGAACGCGGTGAGGGTCAGCCCCCACACCCCCTGATAGGAAGCCAGCAAATCAGGCACGCCTGGGTTCCAACTCGCAAAGAGTGAACCAGCATCGCCCGCTGGTGACAACAGTTGGAATGACTGAAGAACCGCAAGCGGAGTTGCGCCCGCAACCGACCACAGCGAAGGACTTTGTCCCATCGCTGTAATCGCTTGCAGAACAAGCGCAGTTGAGTTTGCATCAACGGCTCCCCCGGAAAACCACGGGAAGCCCCCGGCATTCGGCCCGCTCGTCGCCTGCGCACTCTGTAAGAAGGTTGCTGCGGCTGCGACCGGTGCGGTCCGACCGAGGTACTGAAGTGCTTGGATGGCAAACGCAGTCGAGTTTGTGTCAGCTCCTGAATAGTTCAACGGATCAGGTGCACCGCAATCTTGAAGCACGTTTCCGTCCGTCACGCGAGATGCTTGCCATCCCCCTAGCGAGCTTTGCGGAGTCGTCCCGCCCATGCACTGCTGGTCGACGATCCAGTCGATCGCCGCTGCTGGCGGTGTGGCCCCTACTGCTTGCAAAGCGATCACCATTAATGATTGATCTTGAACCGAAGACCACGGCTCTTGATAACCGTAAAAGCCGGGAACCACCAGGCCGTACATGGCTTGGGCCCGCGCTACAAGGTTCACTGCAGGTGCTCCAAAAGACCGTGGGTTACTACCAGTGGTGTTGGCAAGCAGAATCAACGAGGCGAGACGCTCAGGTAGGTCAGCTCCGGGCGGAGCAACGGTGCCACCACTTCCATCGTTTGTGACCCACTCATCGATGCTTGTACCTAGCGAGAGAAATGACATCGCACGATCCAGAGCGTCACGATGCTCCCCCGTTGCCGCGAGCCCCTGAGCAACGTACATCGTTTGGGTGACGACCGACTGCGTCGATCCGCTGATGTTGACTTCCCCAGTAAGACCAACCTGCGCCGCCAGCCAACTGGACGTCAATGACGATGCTGGTGTCGAAACCGCTGACGCTGGGAAGTTCGTTATGCCGACAACAGCGACGAGTGCAACGACCACTGCAACCGTTCCGCGACGGATGCGAGCCGAAACTCGTGTTGAGAAAGTGTTCATGGTGTCCTTTATTTGGACCGACGCTTGAACAATGTCGGCCCTCGTCGAACACCAAATGGCGCAAGAGTTCGAGGCTCGACACCGCATTCCACGACGGTGATGGTGAGCTTCGTTCTCGGGCTCGGTGATCCGACTCGACTGTTGCCCTCCTGGCTTTCACCCGGAGAACAACACTCACACGGTTGCGGGACAGCGCCGGATTCTCACCGAACTTCCCCTCACACGAGAACAACTTGTTGTGTTCTCAGACAAACACCAAGTGAAGGCGAAGTCAAGGACCTCATTGAACGCCAATGCGGACATAAGATCGCCCCACGGCAGCGGGGTGACGCCCCCAAAAGAATGGAGAGCTGCGATGACCGCAAGTCTCGATCCGGACAATTTCGGCGTGGTTCGTGCAGCGAGCAAGCCAATTCCGTACGACATCCCGGTCTTCGACACGTTCGAAGACGAGCGTCGACATCGAAAGGAGCGACTCGCAGCGGCGTTTCGGCTTTTCGGCAAACTCGGATTTGGCGAAGGCGTCGCCGGACATATCACCGTGCGGGACCCTGAGCATCCCGATTGCTTCTGGCTCAATCCAATCGGCATGGATTTTCGATTGATCAGCGTGTCCGATCTCATTCTCGTAAACCACGAGGGCGAGATTCTCCACGGCGACTACGCAATTAATCAGGCCGCGTTCGCGATCCATTCCGAAGTTCATGCCGCCCGGCCCGACGTCATTGCTGCGGCCCATACGCATTCGATCTATGGCAAGGCGTTCTCGTCCCTCGGACGGCTGCTTGATCCAATAACTCAGGACGCATGTGCTTTTTACGACGACCACGTCTTATTCGACGACTACACCGGCGTCGTGCTCGATTCGAGCGAAGGCAAGCGCATCGCTACTGGGCTTGAAATGAAGAAGGCAGCGATCCTTCGCAATCACGGTCTACTGACTGTTGGCCATTCTGTTGATGAAGCCGCCTGGTGGTACATCACAATGGAGCGCAGCTGCCAGGCCCAGCTTCTTGCCATGGCCGCCGGAACCCCGATTTTGATCGACGCCGACTGCGCGGCCATGACCCACGACCAGATCGGTCACAACTTTGCCGGTTGGTTCTCCTTCCAGCCGTTGTACTCGACCATCGTGCGCGAACAACCGGACCTCTTCGACTAGGTTTACAAACACAACTGACGCTGATCACCGTTTGCGGGAGAGACCATTCAGTGCACCAGCGATCACCACGATCGCACGGGCATTGACTGGCGCCGAAGGAGCAACCCCCCGGGAAACTCTCAGGCTCATGTACCGCATGCGTAGGCAACTCTGGAGAGCAGTCCCTTGCTCACGCAAGTGACTCACCGACGGGGAAAGTCGACAACGACGAATAGGTACCTTCGGGTTCTGTCGCCGTTCGAAGCGAAACTCTCAGGTTCCACAACAGAGCGGGGTCCCGACCAAGGCGCTTTCGCGTCGCGACCATCGAGGCCACCATGACTGATCCCCGCCCGTCACTTGAAGAACTCATTGCTGCTGACCAATTCGTTGGTCGGCATATCGGACCATCTGAGACCGACATCGAGCGGATGCTCACTGTTGTCGGGCAGCCAACCCTCGAAGCACTTATCGATGCCGTTGTGCCTCCCTCCATTCGATCGACGACTCCCCTGGCTGTTCCCGCAGCTGTCGATGAAGCCACGATGCTTCAGCGATTGCGGTCGATCGCTGATCGCAACGTCGTCCGCACTTCTCTTATCGGTTGCGGATGGTACGACTGTGTGACTCCCCCGGTTCTTCGACGCAATGTGCTCGAGAATCCAGCTTGGTACACGGCGTACACGCCGTATCAGCCGGAGATTTCTCAGGGCCGTCTTGAAGCTCTTCTCATGTACCAAACCATGGTCTGCGATCTCACCGGCATGGATATAGCGAATGCATCGATGCTCGACGAGTCAACTGCTGCCGCAGAGGCAATGACTCTGCTCCACCGAACGAATGGAAAGCGCGGCGATCGCTTTGTCGTCGATCGCGATACCCATCCCCAAACAATTGCGGTACTCCAAACACGCGCCGAGCCGCTTGGCTTCACGATCGAGCTTGCCGATCCCAGTGAACCCATCGCCGACGACGTCTTTGGCGTGCTTCTCTCCCATCCGGGCTCCTCGGGTGCAATTCGCGATCTCGCTCCCGCAATTGACGCCGCCCATATCGCTGGTGCTCTTGTGGCCGTCACCACCGATCTCCTTGCCTGCTGTCTCATCACTCCCCCGGGTGAACTCGGCGCCGATGTTGTCGTTGGCTCTTCACAACGTTTTGGCATCCCACTTGGATTTGGCGGGCCAAGCGCTGGGTTCCTTGCAACTCGCGACGAACACCGGCGAGTCCTGCCGGGTCGTCTTGTTGGTGTTTCGATCGACACAGCTGGTCGACCGGCGTTCCGCCTTGCATTGCAGACTCGTGAGCAACACATCCGTCGCGAAAAGGCGACATCAAATATCTGCACCGCCCAAGTTCTTCTCGCAGTGATGGCGGCCCTCTATGCCGCGTGGCACGGACCGCAGGGACTCCGCCGAATCGCTACCCGTGTTCATCGCCTCACTGCTGCTGCCGCTGAAGGTTTCCGTGATCTTGGTCTTGGCCCGGTTAACCAAACATTCTTCGACACGCTCACGATTTCGGTTCCTTCCGGCGCCGATGCGCTGATAGCGACGGCTCGTTCTGCCGGTCTTGAATTGCGCCGAGTCGATGCCGACACCATCGCAGTGTCATTCGACGAAACCACAACGCCGGTAACGGTCTCCACGATTTTGACCTGCGCCGGGGCTAGCGACGTATCGATTGCCAAACTCGACGCGACATCAAGTGAGTCCATCCCTGCTGCGAGTCAACGCACAACGAGCTATCTCGATCATCCGAATTTCACGACTCATCACAGTGAGACCGAGATGGTTCGGTATTTGCGCAGGCTCGCCGATGTCGATCTTGCACTCGACCGAGCCATGATTCCTCTCGGTTCTTGCACGATGAAACTTAATTCGGCAGCCGAGATGGAACCGGTCACGTGGAGCCAATTTGCCGGACTTCACCCCTATGTCGATCCTGCGGATGCAGCTGGGTATCGAACGATCATTTCCGATCTTGAGCGCTGGCTTTCCGATATCACTGGTTACGACGCAGTGTCGCTTCAGCCAAACGCCGGTTCCCAGGGAGAGTTCGCCGGACTTCTTGCGATTCGGGCGTGGCATCTTGGTAACGGCCATGCGCACCGCACTGTTTGTCTGATTCCTGCTTCGGCCCACGGAACAAACGCTGCAAGCGCAACGATGGTTGGTATGCGCGTGATCGTTATCGCTTGCGATGAAAACGGAAATGTCGATGTCGAAGATCTTCGATCAAAAATTGATGAACACGCGAGCAATCT
>JBILIB010000108.1:0-7269 GCA_044350215.1 Acidimicrobiales bacterium | reverse complement strand
TCATGGCTGCATCACCGTTCCGCGATCAGCAACTAGAAGTGCGCCGGTAATGGCAGCTGCTGCTGGTGTGGCCAACATGTCGACAAGGCCAAGAACATCATCAACCGCTGATCCTGGCGGCAACGCTGGTTGACCGAGAACCGGCACTACCGGCACTACCGGCACACCTACACCTCCAGTGTCACCGTCAACGTCAACGTTATCGCCGAGCATGAATGCACCAAGTTCTACTTCGATTGTGTTCACCGTGATTGACCGTGCACCCCATCGTCGGGCAACTGCTTTGGCCATCACTCGTATGGCTTCGACTGCGCTACACAGCGGAACGAGATCGGCCACGCCAGTGGTCGCCACCGTCGGCAGGATGAGGACGACGCGTCCGCCGTCGGCGATAAGTGTGTGTACTTGTTGCAATACAACGAACGCAGCTCGCATCGGATACTCCGCCGCCTGATCCCAGTCCTCTTCTGAGAGAGACGTAATCGGAGCGGCGCGAAATGCCGATGGATCAATTGCGGCGAGCACAACGCGATCAACCGTTCCTGATCCAACAAGCGAGCGGAGCGCCCTGCTGACGGCATGCGCATCGGCGAGGTCGAGTGATGGATCAGTCTCGATCACCGCATCACCTCGATCCCGAAGCTTCTTCGCTACCGATGCTCCGATCCCCGATCCTGTTGTGATGACAAGGGTGCGTGATGATGTCGCCATACCGATCCTCCCGAGAGGGAAACGCTAGTGCCCCACTTCTTCGAAGGGATCACCCTCTACCGGTAGCCTCGGCCGATGGACAGGGGGAAGCAACGACGGGTACTTGTCGCAACGATGCTCGGTGTTTTTGTCTCGGGCTGGCCTGCGGTCATTCTCGTTGCTGCGCTTCCGGAAATCGGTGACAACCTTGACGCGTCCACCTCGACGCTTTCGTGGGTGCTTTCGCTTCCGATGCTGGTCGGCGCCGTCATGCTTCCCACCTTCGGTCGACTGGGCGATCTCAAAGGTCAGCGGCGCGTCTTCGTGATCGGCCTCACCGTGTGCGGTGCAGCCGCAATCCTCACCGCATTTTCATGGGATGCGGCCTCGCTCATCATTTTTCGAACCATCAGCCAGACCGCCGGCTTTGCCACCGCACCGACGGCAGTTGCGCTCATCATGGAAACATTTCCTCTCGATACTCGCCCCAAGGCTCTCGGCATGTGGGCGTTTATTTCCGCTGCCGCACCGGCTCTTGGTCTGGCCTTTGGCGGCCCAATGGTCGAGGCCCTCAGTTGGCGCGGGGTGTTTCTTGCGCAGGGTGTTCTCGCTCTCGCGTTTCTCCCGTTCTGCTTGCGCTGGCTCACCGAGACACAACGTCGATCCAACATCGGTTTCGATATCGCCGGCGGCATCACCCTCATGTTGGGAACCGGATCGATCCTGCTCTATCTCGATCGAGGCGGATCCTGGGGTTGGACCCAACCAATCGGGTTGGCATTACTCGTTGCCGCACCGATGCTCATTCTCTTATTCATACGCATCGAAAAGCGCGCCAAGTTTCCTCTTCTACCCACTGGCCTTCTCGCCAATCCCGCCTATTCGATGCCCGCAGTTTCTGAATTCTTTTCGCAGGCCTCGAGCAACGCTGTCTTCTTCAGCGCTCCGCTGCTGCTTCAACAACGATTTGGAAAGTCAGTCGCCGAAACCGCATTCCTCATGCTGCCACTGCCACTTGGCATGTGCTTCGGAGCAATTCTCGGAGGCCGTGTCGCTGCAAGATTCGGTGAGCGCCGGGGTGGACTCATCGGCACCACATCGATGGCCCTTTCGATGCTGCTCTTCCTTGCTGGGTACAACACCGAATCAATGGGCCTTGTCACTGTTGCTCTCATCATTCAGGGAATTGCCAACGGATTCGTTCGGCCAGCAGTTGCATCGGCTGGTGGCGCGGCACTGAGCCCTGAGTACTTCGGTGTCGGCATGGCCACATTGCGGATGATCGCGTTGCTCGGATCAACGATGGGCATCAGCATCGCGCTTGCGGCATCGACCATCGGTGGCTTCAGGGCGATCTACCTCACCACATTTGCCCTAGCCCTGCTCTCAACAGCAACCATGACTCGGGTCGTCTCCCACAAACGCTTTACGGGCACGCCCGAAGAACGCAAAACTCAGGAACGCGAACTCATAAAAGAAATGGAAACCGAAGCCGGCCTCACCACACTGCCTGCTTTTGAAGGCTGACTATGACTGACTCAATTACCACCCCAAACGCCGTTCTCTACCTCGCGACCTGGCTTCCAGCGCACTTGCATATGCAGTTCTCAACCTGGTGCGATGACCACCATCGCGAGCAACTCGTGCTCCCCGGTTTCCGTCGGGCACGACGCTTCGAGTGGATAGCCGGCGGGCGCGACGATGATCCACCGCAATACCTCACCATGTATGACCTCGACTCCCTCGCGGCACTCGATACCGAGGCGTATGTCGAACACACGAAATCCTCAGGCGGCCTTCCCGATTTTCTTCGGGGACGTCTTCGTGTGCAGCGACGCGATTGCAACCTGCTCGCGGCACTTCCCCGTTCTTGGTGGCCACCAACGCATACGCCGATTCTCAATCTCTTTCAACTGAACGACGATGAGTTAGCTGTTGGTCTTCAGGAATACATTTCGAAGGTCACAGCAACGCCAGCAGCACCGATTCCCAACTTCACTCTTCGAGTTATCGATAGCGACGATGACGAGCCGATCGTATTGGTCGATCATGACGACGCGACCACAGTCCTGATTGACACGATCACCGCTGCAAGTGGATCGCTGCGTTCATCTTGGCGCTGTGTCTTTGATGAACAGTCCAACGGGTCTGAACAGGCATAGCTCGGCAGCCTTCTAGGATCACGAAATCGAAATCTTGATCATCTGCTCCGGTAATACCTGTCGATCGCCAATGGCGATGGGCCTCCTTGCGCATCACCTGACACTTCGCGGCATGGAAGCACGCGTGCATTCTGCCGGAACTCTTGGTTGGGGCGGACCAGCAACCAACCACGCCGTCGAGACTCTCGCTGCTCGGGGCCTTGATCTCTCTGAACACGAAAGTCGCCGCATCAAGGGCGAAGACGTGGCCGAAGCTGATCTCATCATCGGCGTGACTCGTGATCATGTTCACGGCATCGTCATCCATGACCATGCCGCACTTGAACGGACCTTTGTTATGGGCGAGATCGTCCGGTTGGGCAACAAGGTTGGGCCCCGCAAACCTGGGCAATCAGTTCGCGAGTGGTGCGCCACCGTTGCAGCACTACGACCCCCGAACCGACCTGCCGGAATTGCCGCCGACGACATCGCTGATCCAGTCGGTGAAGGTCTTGAGGTCTATGCCGCCACCGCAGACAAACTCGACAAACTCTGTGCCGCAACCGCTGCTCTCCTCGTCCCTGACGGAGCTCACGGGGAAGTGGTCGACATCGACCCGCTTATCGAGCGCTGATCATTCGCCTCCCCTAGTATTTCGAAATGGGAAAATTCGCAAATAGCAAAGCGCTCGCGGGGGCCAGTTTCGGTGTCCTCAAGAGCGAAAAGAAACTCGCCGCCATTCCTGCAGTCTCGGCACTCACCTGCGGAGTGATCGCTGTTGCCGTTGGTGGCGGCGTTGTTCTCACCGCCGATTTCATTGCCAATCCGGCACCCGGCCAAGACGATTTTTCTCTCACCCCTGTGTCATGGGCGATTGGCATCATCGGATTATTCATAATCGGCCTCGTTTCGCAGATGTTCGCTGCCACTCTGATCGCCGCAGCCAACGAACGGCTCAACGGTGGCAGCTTCACGATGGGTCAGGCCTTTTCCAAGGCAACAACTCGCACGCCTTCCATTCTTGGTTGGTCGGCGATCAACTCAACCGTCGGTCTCGTTCTTCAAGCGATTCGCGACAAAGCCGGCTTCCTCGGCGACCTTGCTGCTGGTCTTATCGGCGCAGCCTGGAACGTAGTGACGTGGCTCGTGCTTCCGATCATCATCATCGAGGGCATCGGGCCAATCGCTGCAATTAAGAAGTCCGCAAATCTCTTGAAAACGACTTGGGGCGAGAACCTCTTCGCACAGGCCGGCATTGGTCTCATCGGGTTCCTCCTGATGCTTCCGGGAATTTTGATTTTCGGCGCCTTGAGCTTCGTCCTTCCCGTCGTCGGCATTCCGCTTCTATTCATCTGGGTAGTCGTCATCAGCTGCCTAATGTCCGCACTCGCCGCGATCTACCGCACTGCTCTCTACCGCTTCGCAGTTGGTCTTCCGAATGGCGACGCGTTCACGCAGGATGAACTTTCCGGAGCCTTCAAGCCAAAGGTGAAGTCCGGACGCAAGAACTAATTCGCATTAACTGCCGGATTCTTCAGTCGGTCGAACTCCCACGGGCCAACCTTCGACAACCACAACCTCATTGGTGAGCGGCGGGACCCAACCTTCGCCATCGATCCAGCGGCGCACGACGCGACCGGGCACACCCACTACAACGCTGTGATCGGGAATATCGCCACGCACAACGGCACCAGCAGCGATCGCGCAGTTGCGACCAATGTTGGCGCCCGGCAACACGACAACGTTTGTGCCGATCCAAGTTCCTGAACCAACGCGTACAGAAAATCCCTGTAATACCTGCTTACCCACAGGAAGCCACGGATCGGCGTAGGTGTGATTGTGATCGGTGAAATACACGTTCGGAGCGATCGTGACATCGGCTTCAAGCACAATCGAATGGCGGGCGACAAACCAGCAGTCCTTACCCACCGTCGTTCGATCACCGATTTCAATCACCGGAGGCGAATCGGCCGGGTAGGTCTCGGTAGGCATACCCACTGCGAGTGTCGTGCCGGCACCGATGAAACAGTCCTCGCCGAGGTGCACGGCATGGGCGTTGTAGCAATCACCTTGGGGGAACGCGACGTAACTGCCGCGCCCCATCGATCCGTAACGACGGGCCAACGGATGCTCAGCGTTAATCGCGCCAGCAAGGCGAAGTCGCTCCCACGCCGCGTTAATGACCGTCGTGGCAACGGAACGAGACTGCGCCTTTAGGCGATCAGACCAAGACATGAATTGTCACTTTAATTGACGGTAGTCTGAACACTTTCCTGCCCCGGAGTTTCGATGGCCACCATCAGATCACATGCCAGAGTCCACCGAAACGCCGACGACGTCTGGAAGGTCGTCGGAGATCCAACTCGCATCGTCCAGTGGTTCCCAGGCGTGACCGCAGTAACTGTTGAGGACAACATCCGCACGCTCACTCTCGCAGCAGGTCTGCCGGTCTTCGAAGAGATCGTCACGCTCGACAATCGCATGCGCCGTTTCCAGTACCGCATCACCGGCCCACTTCCCGTGAAGTACCACCTCGGCACGATGGATGTCATCGAAGATGGCGAACCGGGCTGCCTTCTGATGTACTCCACAGAAATCTCACCTGACCCGATGGCCTTCGTGCTCGACGGCGTCATTTCCGAGGGCATCGAGAATCTTGCTCGCATGTTGAACGACCACACTGAGGACGAACGCTGATGGGTCGCAAAATTCTTTTCATCACCACCGATCAGATGCGTTACGACGCAATCGGTGCCAATGGCGGAAACGTTGCCCGCACACCCAACATCGATTCGTTTGCAGCTAACGGAATTTCCTATGACCGTGCACAGCCGCAAAATGTCGTGTGCATGCCATCACGCTCCACGATGGTCACCGGCCAGAATGTCGGCACGCACGGCGTATGGATGAACGGTGTGCCGCTTCCGGTTGAATCTCCGAGCGTTGCCGCAGTGCTGCGCGACGCGGGCTATCGAACGGCACTTATTGGCAAGAGTCATTTCGAACCACTGCTCGACCCGTTCTTGCGCTTCGAAGAAAACCGTCAGGGTTTTGCTGGCGCGACAGAGGGCCATCGTGGTTTCGATCACATGGAACTCGCGACGCATGGCGCGGCCGGATTCACGCATTACTCACGTTTCATTCGCAGAGAACATCCCGAAGCCATCGGCATGTTCTTTCAGGTACTTGACGGCGATCTTGAAGTCAGCGATGTTCCTGGCGGCGACACGGGCGCTCCGCAGATCAAACACAATGCAGTTCCGCGCGATTGGTACCACACCGATTGGGTCGCCGATCGAACCATCTCATGGCTCGACGGTTTGAATTCCGACGATGACTGGTTCTGCTGGATGAGTTTCCCCGACCCTCATCACCCGTGGGACCCACCGGAATCCGAATTGCATCGCGTCGACTGGCGCGAACTCGACCTGCCCATCGGTTATCCGCAGAACCAAGCTGAACGCGAAGCAATCATCGATTCCAAACCGCGTCACTGGCGCCTTTGGTACGACGGAACGCTCGTAAGCAATTACGAAGCGCCCGGCAAATGGGTGCCCGCAACTCTTACTGCCGATCAAATTCGCGAAGTCAACGCAATGGCGCATATCGAAAACGAGCTCATCGACGAAGCCATTGGCCGCGTGCTTGCGGCGATCGACACCAAGGGTTGGAGCGAGGATCTCGACATCGTTTTCACCACCGACCACGGCGAGTTCCAAGGCGATTTCGGACTGCTTTTTAAGGGTCCCTACCACGTCGATTCGCTCATGCGCCTTCCACTTATTTGGCGTCCAGCACCTTCGGCCGGTGGCGGCATTGATGCCACCGCACGCGTCTCACAGCCCGTTGGCTTGCTTGATCTCGCGCCAACCTTCTGCACCATCGCCGGCGTCCAGCCGCCCGAATGGATGGAAGGCCGCCCGCTCCCCATCGACAATACCGATGCAGTTGCTCGTGGTTTCGAGCGAGTCACCACCGAATGGGATAGCCGTCAGCCCGACGGCACCGAGATCCATCTGCGCACGATCATGCGTGACAACTTCGTATGCACGACCTATCAGCCCGGCACTGTGCACGACGGCACCGAGGGCGAGCTCTACGACCTCGTCCTCGATCCATTGCAGCAGGTCAATCTGTGGGACGACCCCGACCGCCGATCACTTCGCGACGAACTACTGATTGATCTCGCTGCAAATTTCGTGGAACCGCGCGAATTCCGACACGCCGAAGCGCCCGTCTGATCACGTCCAAAATTCTGGCTGGCTACAACAGACCAGCGAGCATTTCGAGTGTCGCGTCGCGATTGTCATAAGGCACCGCAACAAACTCGGTGGCGCCGGCCTCGAAAATCTTTTCGATACCGGCACGAACTGCTGCAGCATTGCCAACAAGCGCGACGTCGGCTGGGCCTTCCACACCTTCACGATCAAGCATCGCT
>JBILIB010000021.1:2500-24566 GCA_044350215.1 Acidimicrobiales bacterium | reverse complement strand
ATTCAGGCGGCAATTCGGGAACGTTGTACCGCGCCAACAGCCCGTCAACGAACTCTCGATGCTGATCAGGAATCATGGCGTCGAGGGATTCAAATGATGCGTCCTCTCCCCCGCCTTTACCGACGTAGTTCACGGGCATCGCAAAGTCGACGCCATAGGGCTTGCCATTGACGTGTTCATCGATCCAGTTGAGTTCTATTTCAAGTTGCTCAGGACCGAAGGCAAGAGCGCCGAGCACACCGAAACCACCGGCGTTCGTGACGGCAGCGACCACGTCGCGACAGTGAGAGAAAGCGAAAATCGGAAACTCAATTCCAAGACGTTTGGCAATCGGAGTGCTCATGGGTTCCCCTTTGGTGCCGTGCCGGAACACGCTTCTCACGTGCGACACAAGATCGGCGTATTCGCCAGTAATGTAACACGAGGATCTGGCCCGCACTGTGCCGACTGACACGCCGGCGTGACCGAGGGCCTAGATTGCTAGGGCTGTGCCGACAGGCCAGCCCTTCGCCCTGACAAGGAGTTCCCATGAGGACACGAGCCGCAGTCCTGTACGCCCCTCATACCGAGTACAAGATCGAAGAGATCGAACTCGATGACCCGAAGGCCAATGAGGTCCTCGTGCGTTTTGTTGCGAGCGGCATGTGCCACTCCGACGAGCACATGGTCACCGGCGATATGGCAATGGATCCAGCCATCATCGAAATGCTCGGTTGGCAGCAGTACCCAATCATTCTCGGACACGAGGGGGGCGGCATTGTTGAAAAGGTCGGTCCCGGCGTCACCGAACTTGAGGTTGGCGACCACGTCGTTACCTCATTCGTTCCGTCCTGTGGTCGTTGTCCCTCGTGTGCAAAGGGTCAGCAGAACCTTTGCGACAGAGGTGCACACCTTCTTTCAGGTCGTCAGGAAGATGGAACCTCGCGTCACCACCTTCTCGATGGCACCGACCTCGCAACCATGTGTTGCCTCGGCACATTCGCCGAGCATTCGGTAATGAATATCAATTCGCTTGTGAAGGTTGAAGAAGATCTTCCTCTTGACAAGGCCTGCCTCGTCGCTTGTGGCGTCACCACCGGCTGGGGTTCTGCCACCTACGCCGCTGAAGTTGCACCCGGCGACACCGTCGTTGTCATCGGCACCGGCGGCGTTGGCATGAACGCCGTACAGGGCGCACACCTTGCGGGCGCTCGCTACGTCATCGCTCTTGATCCGGTCGAATTCAAGCGCGAACAATCACAGAACTTTGGTGCAACCCATGTCGCATCCGACGTCGCTGAAGCACAGGCACTTCTTGGCGAACTCACCTGGGGACGTATGGCCGACAAAGTCATCGTCACAGTTGGTGAAGGTAAGGGCGCTGACCTCGAGTCCTACATGAGCATGGTTGGCAAGGGTGGTCGTTTGGTCTTCACCGCAGTCGCCAACATGAACGAAAACGATGTGCAACTCAACCTGTTCGCATTCGCTATGCAGCAGAAGCAACTCGTCGGAACCATCTTCGGCAGCGCCAACCCGCGTTATGACATTCCGAAGCTTCTCGGCCTCTACCGCAGCGGCCAGTTGAAGCTCGACGAACTTGTTACTCGCACCTACACCCTTGATCAGATCAACGAGGGTTACCAGGACATGCGCGACGGTAAGAACATCCGCGGCGTCATCGTTTACTGATTTCCGCTTACAACTGGCTTCAATCGCACACGGCGGGTTCGCACGGCCAAACGGTCAGCGGACCCGCCGTTGCAGTGGTGCTGCATGACAACTGCAGTCGATCTGCTGGTCACAGGCCCCGGAGCGACCAATCGGCGCAAACCGGTCAGGGTAGGCGATGCCCGCATCGACGCGGCCGAGAAACACACAGCCGCATTCCGCGCACGCCCATCCTGTCCTTGCTATTTCGATGAGTTCGACACCACCAATACCAAAAGCGGCAGCAACGGACTCGGTCGACCTTGCCCAGCGACCTTTCGTATCGTCGGTCGCTTCGCCTTCATCAGCATCTGACGACGTAAGTGTCTCCCCCGCCATCACGGCCCCAAGAGTTGCACAGGCAATGAGATCTTCAAGAGCCGTTGCATCGGCAGCGCCCGGGTGCTGACCCGAACGTGCGGTTGCGTCGAGGATCTGAAGAGAAGAGTGCACTCGAAGAACCAGCGCTCCTTGTGCGGGGGGACGCCGCGTATGCCAGAGCCCACCCCCGATTAAAAGTTCAGCACGATGTTCAACGGCAGCCGCCAATGGTTCTGGCTGCACAAATCCGCCGCTCAGAACAAAGGTATGTGTGACGGCCGTGATGGCCATCCGTCGCCAGTGAGTACCGATATCGGTGAGTCTCTCCGAGCGCATCTGCTCAATTGGCTCGGATGGTGCAAGGTGCTCGACGAGCAACGCCTCGAGAATGATCCAAATCGATTCGACCGCAGTCTCGGGATCCTCAGAGGGCATCCCAAGTTGGGCAGCAATAAACGCCTGACGAAGAACTGTTTCTGCCCGCTCACGATTGGCATCGCCATAGGTGAACAGTTCCACCGACTCAGTCCCAGACACAACAAGATTCTTACCTCGGCTCGCTCAGCCAGGGGAAACCGAAGGAGGAAACTCCCGTCACGCGACATCTACAACGACGACGCTCCGACCTAGTCTCATGATGTGGAGACGACCGAGACGACCGAGACGACAATCGAATCAGTGGTTTCGACCACTTCAACACTCATAGGCCCAAACGGGACTGCGCCCGGGCTCGCCTTCATTGAGCAGCGGTCAAAACCACTCGAGGACTCAAGCGGCGAAGGCACTGCAGCACTGCCATTGCTGGCAGGTGGAATCATCTTTCTCCTGGTCTTCACCACGATTTTTCTGCGCGCGTGGCGCCGCAAACAGCGCCGCGCCACGCAGTCCTAATTCGACTCAGCGTCGAAGCAGCGACAGCAGGCGAAGAATCTCGAGGTAAAGCCACACGATCGTGACCGTAACGCCGAGAGCGGCAAGCCACTCCATTCGGCGAGGCGTGTTTCCGGCCTCAACTGACTGCTCGATGAAAGCGAAGTCGATCGCCAGATTCATGGCTGCAACGATGCATATGACCACACTGATCCCGATGCCAAGCGGCGTCGGGCTATTCCAGAAGGTGATGTTGGCACCAAAGATTGAAAAGATCCAAGAGGCGAGATACATCACCATGATGCCGCCTGTCGCAGCGACGGTGATGAGCACGAACTTCGGGGTGACCTTCACGATGCGCGTGACGTACAACACAAACATCACGAGGACCACGCTGAGAGTAGCGAGAACCGCTTGCACAACGATGCCGTCATACATCTGGTTGTAATACGCGGAAATCGCTCCGAGAAATGCACCCTCGCAAAGCGCGTACAGCGGTGCAGTAGCGGGGCCCCACTTCGGCTTGAAGATGGTGGCGAACGCGAAACCAATCGCGGCAAGCGCAGCAATGATTGTCCATCCAGGGAACGAAGTTGTACTGACAACCACAGTCTGTTGCGTTGCCGTATCGAAAACTTCTTGAGTGGTCTGATTCACCTGGGACCAGCCAACCCAACCCATGACGCAGATAATCGCAAACATCACGCCAAGTGCCGACATAGTGCCGCCGTAGGTCATCGTTCGAGTAACCGGCGAAGTGCCATAACCCTCGGCGATCACTTGCTCGAAGCGCTTGTCATTCAGAACGGGATTCGCTGCCATTGCAGTCCTTTCAAAGACTTGAACAGGTGCATTCTAGGAAGCAATGGTGCGTATTTGGCGCCACCCCTCGACGTCAGTCCCTTACTGCGATTTCCAGTCGACCCTCGTTCTCGCGAACCTCGAAGGTAGTGATGGAACTCTTCTCATCGCGCCGACCAGCAGCTGACAGTTTTGAGCCAGTTCCTTCTTGATCAAACCGCCAAAAGTGGCTCAGGCAAACGATCTCCTCGCCATCGACTGCACCTGCAGTTCCAAGGTGGGCCCATTGATGAGGACACCTCGCGTCGCACGCGACTGTTTGACCCGATGCTGTTCGGAAGACCACGACATCGCCGCCCTCGCGTTCGACCGTCACGATCTGACCCATCTCAAGGTCCTGCGCGGCCATAACGTCCATCCATTGCACCGATTTAGGGTACCGCTGCGACGAATACGGGCGGAATCTTTGGCAAATAGTCGTACCGCCTGTGTTCCCCGCCTACCATCGCCGCCGTGGATTCTTTCAAGGACCTTGTCGATGGGAACAGCGCCTACGCAGCCAACTTCCCCAATGCCTCACTCTCGCCAATTCCGCAGCAGCACCTAGCGGTCGTGACCTGCATGGATTGCCGAATCGATCCTCTTGCCATCTTCGGATACGAGGCCGGCGATATCCATGTCATGCGCAACGCTGGCGCTCGAATCACGTCGGACATGCTTCGTTCGCTCATTAAATCGGTGAACCAACTTGAAGTCGACCGCATTGCAATTCTGCACCACACCGATTGCGGCGCCGCCAAAATCGATCTTCCTGGGCTCCGCGCCAGAGTTCTTGCCGCTACTGGCTCCGACCCTTCCGACGTCGAATTTCACCTCATCGGCGATCAGGTCGCAGCGCTCGACTCCGATATCGAAGCGGTGCGCACCTGTCCGTATCTTCCAGTGGGCACTGCAGTCGCTGGCTTCCTCTATGACGTCACAACGGGCATCGCTCATCCGCACGGCTCCACCTTCGTCGGCTAAAACCACTTCAACCGAGTTCGGCCGACGCCAATGAGCGCTGGCGACTCAGACGTCGAGGAAGCGAGAGACAGCGATACCGGCGCCGATTGCGCCAATTGCGATGCCGACGACTCCTAGGGTGATGAAGATCACGGTCATCTCGCCACCGCTTACCTGGAAGCCACCTACCAAGGGGATGTCCTGTGCGCTTGGCAACCACTGCTGGAAGAACGGCTTGAACGCCGCTAAGGCACCGATCGCCACGAACGCCCCAATTAAACCTTGGATGAGACCTTCCAACATGAAGGGCACTCGAATAAACCAATTTGTGGCACCGACGAGTTTCATCACTTCGATTTCTCGGCGTCGGGCGAACATTGCCATTCGAATGGTATTCAGGATCAGAAGACCTGCTGCTCCCAAGAGGAATGCAGCGATCACAAAAATACCGACCGTGAGTCGACTCGAGAGTTGCTGAATGAGGCGGATTGTCTTCGACGCAAAGACAACCTGATCGACGCCAGAACGCCCTTCGAAAGTGAGTCCAAGCGATTCGACCGCGTCAACATCTTTATTCACCGGTTCGATCCGAAACGACGGCGGGAGGTCTTCGGCAGTCACGCTGTCGATGAGCTCGGGTGAATCGGCAAAGAGGGTCTTAAACTCGCTATAGGCCTGCTGCTGATCAACGAAAACGACTTTCGAAACCTCAGGGCTTTGATCGAGATCGTTCTGCAACGATTCAATCTGTTGCTGTGTGGCGTCGATTCGCAAGAACACCACGAACTCGATGCCTCCCTGCCAACGCTTTGTGGCATTTTCAACGCCGGAACGAAGCATGAGCGAAGCGCCAACCAACGCAAGGGAGACAGCAACCGTCATGATCGACGCGAGCGTGATTGTGACGTTACGTCCGAGATTAGAAGTGGTCTCACGAACGAGGTAATCAAACTTGACTGGCATCGAATCGTCCTATTCGTAGACGCCGCGCGCCTGGTCGCGAACGATGGAACCGCGATCAATTTCGATCACTCGTCGACGCATTGTGTCGACGATGCCACGATCATGGGTGGCCATAACAACGGTTGTACCGGTCTTATTGATGCGATCGAGCAGCTTCATGATGCCGACCGACGTCGCTGGATCGAGATTTCCTGTTGGTTCATCGGCAAGAAGAATGAGCGGACGGTTTACAAAGGCTCGAGCGACAGAAACTCGCTGCTGCTCACCACCAGAGAGTTCGGTCGGAAAACTGTCGGACTTATGGCCGAGCCCTACAAGATCGAGAATCGCTGGAACCTGACTTTCGATCACGCTGCGAGGGCGACCGATCACCTCGAGGGCGAAGGCGACATTCTCAAAGACCGTCTTGGTCGGAAGAAGCTTGAAGTCCTGAAAGATGCAACCGATGTTGCGACGTAAATAGGGAATCTTCCAACTAGAGAGGCCGCCAATGTCCTTACCAGCCACATAAATATGACCCTGTTCCGGAGTCTCTTCCTTGTTGAGAAGCCGAATGAAGGTCGACTTTCCCGAGCCTGATGCACCAACAAGAAAAACGAACTCGCCCTTGGCGATCTCGACGTTGGCGTCGCGCAATGCAACGGTCGAGTTCTTGTAGGTCTTGGTGACGTTTTCGAGAGTAATCATGATGAGGGGGCGCTCAGCGGGACCGAACGCCTATGAGGCTAGACGGGCAGAGCTGGCTACTGGTGCCACTCTGCTGACCCCCACCAATACAACGATCTCGCCGACACGCCTGGCAAATCCCCGAGAAGCAGCGCCGTCGACTCGATTGTTCATTCCTCAGTCGTCGTCGGCCTCATGAAGCGCAGAGGCAACCGCTGGATCAAGGGTCCACAGTGCAGATGGGAGATGATGCTCCTTTGTCCATGTCACGGTGAGAACATCACTGTCGGCATCGGTGAGCATCACGGCTCCGATATCGGGGTGGCGTCGATAGTTCCCAACCGAACGCTTCCACGACGACCTCGACGACGTCCATCGCGCAATATCCGAATCAGATTTCACAACACTTCCAGCAAGCACCGTAGCGACGACTCGACCCGGAGTGCGTAAACCGGACTCCACCTTCCCGCAATCATGAAGGAGCGCAGCGGCGAGCACTGGCCGTGGCGCGTTTGGCCCCAATGCCAGTTCGACTCGCCGGGCGACGGCGGCGGAATGACGCCGATCGGGCCCTGACAGGGAACGCCAAATGACTCGTTCACCGGGCAGGAGTTGCGATTCGGCCCACTTCTGTTCTGTTGAAGGTGGACCGCCGGGTCGAAGGCTGCCAAAAAACCGGCGCACCAAATGACTAAGTCGGGACATAGAGCAGCAGCGGTTCTTTAGACCAGATGTGCGCTGCAAGCGCGCGCCTGGGGCATTTCGGCAAGAACGGCATCGTCGATCGGATTGCCGCAGCTGTCACAAAGACCATACGAACCTGCATCAAGGCGCTCGAGTGAACGTTCGACTCCGTCGAGTTCCTCGCGAAGCGCCGAAGCCAACTGTCGATCATCGAGTTCGCCACCATCCACGATCGTTAGCGATTCAACTACAACAACATTGCCCTCGGCGTCGGCAGCGATGAAGTGCTCCTCGACCATGACATCGCCCTCCGCATCGACGATCGTGATGGTTTCATCGAGAACGATGTCACCGTCTTCATCGAAGATCGCCACGGTTTCGTCGATCATGAGGTCGCCTTCGTCGTCGGTAACGATCGTCACGTCGTCGATGACCACAACACCCTGGCCATCGACTTCGAGAATGTCGATCGTTTCCACGTGTTCGCCAATGACGGATCCGTCCTCGTCGAGAATGTCCTCGGACAAAACAATTTCGTCGACAAGTTCAACCTCGTTGCCGGAAAATCGATCGGGGGTTGACCATTCACCTGAGTTACTCATGGGTCTGAGGCTAGCGGCGAGATGCCTGAGCTCGCGGATGAGCGGCCTCGTACACCGCAAAGAGTCGGTCGTTCGAGACCATCGTGTAGACCTGCGTCGTTGCAATAGAAGCGTGACCCAGCAGTTCCTGCACTGCCCGAATATCAGCTCCATGATCGAGCATGTGCGTGGCACAGGAGTGGCGCAAAACGTGTGGAGTCAAACGAGCACCCAACCCAGCAGCGTCTCCATATTTGCGAACAATCGCCCACGCTCCTTGGCGCCCGAGGCGGCCACCGCGGGCGTTCAGAAAGACAGCATCTGCGTCAGTGCGAGTTGCGAATCGTTCTGGGGCGAGCACCCCTCGTCCGGCTTCCTCAAGCCAACTCGCCAACGCAACACGAGCCCAACGTCCAATCGGAACGACGCGTTCTTTCGAACCTTTGCCAAAAAGTCGCAACAATCCAGCATCGAGGTCAACGTCACCAAGAGTCAATGCACAAACCTCTGAGATGCGCGCACCCGTGCCATAGAGCACCTCAAGGATTGCCCGGTCACGCCGTGCAATCGCCGTATCGCCTTCCACCTGATCCAGTAGTGCGGTCACCTCCGCCTCGGTTAACGCCTTTGGGAGTCCCGCAGGAACTCGGGGTGTCTCAATTCCCGCCGATGGATCTATAGCCGAAAGCCCCTCGTCGGAACGGAATCGATGCAGCGATCGAACCGCAACCGTTGCCCGTTTCACAGACGATGGCGCCAATCCTCGCGCTCGAAGAACCCCAACATAGGCATCAAGGTCTGACGCCCGAATTGCATCGAGTGTTCGTCCCGTTTCAAAGAGCCAAAGGCAATACGCGGTGAGATCTCGACGATAGGCAGCAAGTGTGTTGGCCGAACGACCGCGCTCGGCCGTCAACCATGTCAGGAACTCCTCAACATCGAGAGGAAGTTCCCAATCTTCAGGGAGCTCAGCCACCGCCAACCAGTGTCGCGGCCAGATACAAACCAATCACCGTTTTCGTATCGATGATTGACCCATCGGCAATCATCGCGAACGACTCTTCGAAAGTAAACCGTTCAATAGCCATATGCGACTCCTCGATCCCTTGAACATCGCGCCGCACTGATTCAAGGTTACGACCCAGATACACCCAAGAGAGTTCATCACTAAAACCTGGAGCATTCGCAAACGTTCCCAAGAGTTCCAACGTTCCGGCTCGCATCCCAATCTCTTCACCAAGTTCGCGCTGAGCCGTTTCAGCCGGAGGTTCGTCGGCCACATCGCGCTTGCCCGCAGGAATTTCAAGAATGAATTGATCGAGAGAAGGACGATACTGACGAACCATAATCACGCGACCATCGTCGTCGACGGGTACGACCGAAACCGCGCCCGGATGACGCACGATGTCACGACTAAACGATTCACCCTCGGGCGAGACGAACTCAGCCCGAACAAGGTCAAAGATGTAACCGCTATGAAGGACGACTTCGTCGACCTTGCGGAACTGCTCGCTCACGCTGTCAACGACTCGGAATCGAACTCAGGGAGATGTGGGTTGCGACCTTCCGACCGCGACAATGCTGCAGCGATGAACTCACGGAACAACGGTGCAGGACGTTCTGGTCGACTCTTGAATTCCGGATGCGCCTGCGTGCCGATCCAATAAGGATGATTCTTAAGTTCGATGAACTCAACGAGACGGCCATCGGGTGAGGTTCCTGAGCAAACAAAGTCCGACTCATCGAAACGGTTGCGGAATTTGGAGTTGAACTCATAGCGGTGACGATGTCGTTCCGAAACAACTTCGGATTCGTAGATTTCGGCAACGCGTGAACCCGGTTGAAGTTGAGCGACATAGGCGCCCAGTCGCATAGTTCCACCCATGTCGGTGACGTCTCTCTGGGTTTCCATCAGGTCGATGACGGCGAACGGAGTCTGCGGGTCAAATTCGCTCGAGTGTGCACCAGCCATTCCAAGGACATTGCGGGCGTACTCAATGGTCATGACCTGCATGCCAAGACAAAGGCCAAGACAGGGAAGGTCGTTTTCTCTGGCGTACTGGGCAGCGGCGATCTTTCCTTCAACTCCACGCTCGCCGAAGCCACCAGGAATGACGATGCCATCGAGTTCACCCAGTCGACCGTCGGCCGTCATCGCTTCGACGTCTTCGGCCTGCACCCATTCAACTGAAACGTCAGCCGCATGGAAGAAGCCACCGTGTTTCAGTGATTCAACAACTGATAGGTACGCATCAGGTAGCGCAACGTACTTACCAATGATTCCGATGCGAACCGGAATGTTTGAGTTCTCGACACGATCAACGAGGATTTCCCATTCGGACAAATCGATTTCACGATCGGTGAAGCCGAACATCTTACAGACGTACTCATCGAGGCCTTCTTCGTGCATGACGAGCGGGACCTCGTAGAGGTTTCGCGCATCAGCGGCGTTGACGACAGCTTCAACGGGAACGTCACACAGATTCGAGATCTTGCGCTTGAGGTCGGGAGAAAGCGCCGCTTCACTTCGACAAACGATGATGTCGGGCTGAATGCCGCGGCTGCGAAGTTCCGTCACCGAGTGCTGCGTGGGCTTGGTCTTTTGCTCCCCCGATGGGCCAATGAATGGCACCAGGGTTACGTGCACATAGCAAACGTTCTCACGACCGACATCGAGCCTGAACTGCCGAATGGCCTCAAGGAACGGAAGAATTTCGATATCGCCCACGGTTCCACCGATTTCGGTGATGACGACATCGACCGATTCATCGGCCAAACGAGTGATACGGCGCTTGATTTCGTCAGTGATATGCGGAATGACCTGCACGGTCTTGCCCAAGTAATCACCGCGGCGCTCGGCGGCGATCACGGCGGAGTAAATCGAACCAGTTGTGGCATTTGAATCGCGACTTAACGGTTCGTCGATGAAACGTTCATAGTGCCCAAGGTCAAGGTCCGTTTCGCCGCCATCGTCAGTCACAAAGACTTCACCGTGTTCAAACGGATTCATCGTTCCGGGATCAACGTTGAGATACGGATCGAGTTTCTGCATCGTGACTCGGAGGCCACGGCTCTTCAACAAGCGGCCGAGCGACGATGCTGTGATGCCCTTTCCCAACGAAGAGGCCACACCCCCTGTGACGAAGATGTGCTTGGTCATTGGAGGGGCCTCCCGGCGTTAGTTAACACGTCGGGATTGCATCGTAGCCCCGTTCTGAGTGCCTCGGCGCGGATTACGCCGTGACGTCAGACCGGAACTGATCAGCGACTCAAGATCGCGTGCTTTCGAGCAATTCACGAGCATGCTGCTGGGCTGTTGACGATTCCGGTGTTCCCGACAGCATTCGAGCGAGCTCAGTGACTCGTTTCTCACCATTGATCACTGAGATCTTCGTTGTGGTTGTCGAATCGGTTGCAACCTTGTCAACAACCACATGGGCATGGGCCCAACTCGCGACCTGTGCGAGATGGGTAACAACGAGTACCTGGTGGTCGACCCCAAGTGCAGAGAGTGAACGCCCCACAGCGACCGCGGCAGCTCCGCCTATTCCCGCATCGACCTCGTCGAAGACCAACACCGGTGGACCTTCGGTAAGCACAAGTCGCAAGGCCAACATCGCACGGGCGAGTTCTCCCCCGGAGGCCACCTTGGCCAGCGGTTGGAGTTCCATACCGGGATTGGCAGCGAACCTGAATGTGACATCACGCCCAGCAACGCCAGCAACCTCGACCTCGATTCGGGCTTTCGGTAGAGCCAGTTCGGGAAGATGAGCCTGGACCGCGTTGGCTAAGGCCGGAGCGGCGAGACAACGAGCATTGGAAACAACCGCTTCTGCATCGCCGAGCGCCGAACGAGCACCGAGAATTTCCGCATCGAGCGCGGCTGCGAGTTCATCGTGACCCTCGAGTTCCACCAACCGGCGCTTTGCGTCGTCTCTCCACGAAATGACCTCTTCCATGGTTTCGCCATATTTGCGGCGCAAGTCCTGGAGGAGTTTGCGACGGTCGCCGATCGCAGCAAGTTTCTCGGGGTCGCTTTCGATACCTTCGGCGGTTGATCGCAGTTCACGGGCAAGGTCATCGATTTCGGCCTGCGCATCGCGAAGGCGAGTAACCACCGCGGCAAAGAGCGCTCGGTCGCCGAGTCCGGCCACGGCACGACCAATAGCATCGGTCGCTCCACCGTCGGCACTGAGCGCATCAAGAGCTAGAACTGCCGCATCTCGATATCCGCCCGCATCTGCGAGCAATTCCGCCTCAGATCGAAGGTTTGCGTCTTCCTCGGGATCGTCAAGGCCGGCTGCCACTAATTCCTCAACCTGAAACCGAAGAAGATCGATTTCGCGTGCTCTGTCCCTGGGGTCACCCCCCAACGAGGAACGCTGTGCCTCGAGGTCGATGACCCGCTGGCGAGCAAGGCGTAACGGTTGCAGATCTACCCCGCCGAATCGATCGAGGGCCTGACGCTGCACGGAGCCTGTGAGCAGGGACTGATGGTCATGTTGGCCGTGAAGATCGACGAGGCGGCTGCCCACCTCCGAGAGCTCAGCGATGGTTGCGAGGCTGCCGTCGATGTAGCCACGAGATCGACCTTTGGCTGGCACCACCCGTCGGACAATGCAATCCCGATCGCCAAGATCAAAGCGGCCTTCGACCACCGCTTCTTCGGCACCGGGACGAACCATGGAGGTCTCGGCCTTCCCGCCCACCAATAATTCGATGGCGGTGACCACAAGTGTCTTACCGGCACCGGTTTCGCCCGTCACCGCGGTCATACCCGGGGCAAACACGAGCGAGAGTTCTTCGATCACACCGAGATTGCAGACTCGAAGTTCGCTCAGCATTGGGTCGACCCTTGACTATCGATCGGACAGACCGAACTTGGCCTTGAGGATGGCGTGGAAATCGCGTGGTCCGGAAAGTACAAGTCGGGCGACATGGTTCGATGCACGACAACGCACGATGTCGCCCGGTTGCAGGTCGCCGAGATGTCGACCATCGACGACTAACGCCGCTTCGCGGTTACCAGAAACAGTGAGACAAACATCGGAATCATCATCGAGAATAAGGGTGCGATCGAACAGCATGTGCGGGGACACAGGAGTGAGCAGCAACGCACGATGGGTCGGCTCGACGATTGGTCCACGCGCAGAAAAGGCGTAGGCCGTTGAACCGGTGGCTGTTGCAACGATAAGACCATCTGCCGCGTAGGGCGTGAAGTATGCGCCATCGAGGGCAACATCGAGTCGGATGGTGTGTCCCGCTGCAGTCTTTTCAAGAACAGCTTCGTTGAGCGCGAGAACCGCGGTTTCTGTTGCACCACCTGAGGGTGCATCGATTTCAATATCAAGAAGCATTCGTTCTTCGATGAGATGCTCGCCAGCAAGGACCCGCTCGAGCGCAGGGCGCAGCCCATCGGGTTCGATGTCGGTGAGGTAGCCGAGCGTTCCGAGATTTACACCTAGTACCGGAACCTCGTGCCGAGCGACGAGTGCGACAGTTCGAAGCATCGTGCCGTCGCCCCCGAGACTGACAGCAAGGTCGAGGCCTCGGACAAGTTCGGCATCGGAGACGCCGAGATCAGAGCGACCCACAAGCGCGGCGTCTTCGACGGGGAGCACCACACGGTGCCCGTCGGTGATGAGCCAATCAATAGTGTCGAGAGCGACTGATGCCGCTTCCTCTCGTAGTGGATGCACGACAAATGCGAACGCAGCCATGATCAGTCTTCCCCGTCGGGCAGAGCAACCACGTCGAGGCATCCGGTGACAAGGTCGAATGCCGTGTCAAGCGATGAGTGATCAAGAGAACCATGTCGACCGATCGGGTCGACGGATCCGGCGAAGCGGCCCATGAGAATGAACTCCACGTTTCCGTCAGAACCTGTGATGGGCGAAACCATGACCCCCATGATGGCCGCATTCCGGTCCAGAAGCGCAGCCGATACCTCCGCCAGCACCCGGCGCCAAATGAGTGGGTTATCGATGATGCCTTTGCCCTTACTCACCTCGGTGCGCCCAGCTTCGAACTGCGGCTTCACGAGCAGGACGTAAACCGCCCCCGGAACCGCCGCTGCGGCGAGGGTGTCAAGCACAAGGGACAACGAGATGAAGGACAAATCGCCGACGACGAGGTCGACAGGTGGACCAAGGAGTGACGGATCGACTGTCCGAAGATTGGTCCGTTCAATCGAATGGACTCGAGGATCTCCCTCCAATTTTTCGTGGAGTTGGTTGTGGCCGACATCGACCGCAATGACCTCAGAAGCGCCATACTGCAGCAAGCAATCGGTGAAACCCCCGGTAGAGGCTCCGGCATCAAGGACGCGAGCACCCGCAACAATGTCGTGCAGTGCAAAATATTCAACTGCGCCTTCCATCTTTGCTCCGGCTCGACTCACAAACTTTGGAGGCGGACCATGCACCAGAACCGCTTCGGAAGCGTCGACCATACGTGAGGCCTTTCTTGCTGGCGCCCCCCCGACCGTGACGCGGCCAGCAGCAATATCGGCCTGGGCGCGCTCGCGCGATGGAGCCAAACCGCGACGCACTAGTTCACTATCGAGTCGACGACGGGCACCCATTGTCGGTGACGCTACTTATCGATCTCGCGGGCCGATAGGGCCTCAGAGACCAACACGTGGAGAGAGTCCGCCACGAGATCGGGTTGGGGTTCGACAGGCAGATCTACTTTCGAAGTAACCCCGGTAAGCACCAGAGCAAACCTCCATCCAAGGGTGAGCGCGAATTGTCCATCGGTATCAGGCCGATCCCCAACCATGATTCCGTCGGCACCAAGTAACTCATGGACCATGTCGGCAATGGGCTGATGAGGTTTGCCTGCGATCTCCGGAGTGACGCCGGAGGCAACGGCAATCGATGCGAGCAATGCCCCGCCTCCGGGTACAGGCCCTGCAGCGGTGGGATAGGTGGAGTCATCGTTGGTGCCAAGTAAACGAGCGCCATTACGAACCGCAGTGGAAGCGGCAGTCATCCGCTGATAATCGAAGGTCGGGTGATAGCCAACCACCACAACATCGACGTTCGCGCCCAATGCGGTCGGATCGCTCGCATCGATAGTTTCCACATCGCGACGCTGCAGTTCATCGACAACCCCAGGTCCAGCGCAGACAAGAGCACGAAAACCGCGAGGAACCATCGCAGCTGCGGCCATCGCCGAGGTGATCACACCATTCGATGCATCGATGCCGTGACGTTCAAGCTTGGCCGCAATGTCGTCGCGCCGACCAAAAGAGAAGTTCGTGACGAATCCGACGTGCTCTCCAGCATCGCGCAAGGCTGCGATGGCTTCGGCAGCTCCAGCAATGGGCTCATCCTCCAACCACACGACTCCATCAAGATCAAGCGCCCATGCCATCTTCACAGTCTCCCACCTCTTCATTCAGGTCGTGACGACCGACCAAATTGGTTCGCGTCACTCACCATTGCGCGTCTGCTAGTACTACTCAGTGCCACGCTTCGAACCATTCATCGGTATTCGCTACGACACCGCAACGCTTAATCCCGCGCTCGTCACGGCTCCCCCCTACGACGTGATCAGCCCAACCGATCGGGCCACTCTTGTCGCCGGCGCACCGACCAATGTTGTTCACATTGACCTACCGATCGATGGCGAGAACCCCTACGACGATGCCGCACAACAGTTCATGCGGTGGCGTTCTGAAGGCGTGCTCGTTGACGACCCTCAGCCCTCCTACACGGTGTATCGAATGGATGCCCCCGACGAGAACGGCGTTATTAGGCACACCACTGGAGTCATCGGCGCCATGGAACTCACCCGTCCCGGCGAAGGCGAGATTCTTCCGCACGAGTTCACCACTCCGAAGGCCAAAAGCGATCGACTCGACCTTCTTCGATCCACCCGCTCCAACCTTTCTGCGGTCTGGGGCCTCTCCCCCGCCCCAGGCCTCACTGCGCTCCTCGAGAGCACTGAAGCGCCGCTGTGTCGATTCGAGGCCGACGGAGTGTTTCATTCAGTGTGGCGAATCACCGATGCCGCGCGCATCGATGCAATCCGCGCGGCAATCGGTTCAGCCCCGATCGTCATCGCCGATGGGCACCACCGCTACGAAACCTCTCTCGCCTATCGCGACGAACGCCGAGCATCCGACGGCAACGGAGGCCACGCAGACTCGGTCATGACGTTCGTTGTTGAACTGGTCGAGGATGAACTCGATGTCGGGCCGATCCACCGGTTGCTTTCAGGCCTGCCTGGGGGTTTCGATCTTCGTTCCGCCTTTGACCCTTTCTTTGAAATCGAAGCGTTTCGCTTTAACGACGCCCCAACTGTTCGGCGCATCCAAGAACTTGGCGGACTCGTTCTCGTTCTACCGGGCGACGCATGGTTGCTTCGCCCTCGCCCCGAGACCATTTCCGCAGCTCGCGATCTTGATTCGAGTCGACTCGATCTTGCCCTCGCGTCACTGCCCGAACATGGGTTGGTCTACCAGCACGGCGTTGAGCACATTCGCTCAGCAGTTGATTCAGGTGCCGCTCAAGCTGGCGTCCTATTGCGACCAATCACCATCGATCAGATCGTCGAGATCGCGAAGGGCGGCGAAAAAATGCCACCGAAATCGACGTTCTTTGCGCCCAAGCCTCGCACTGGCGTGGTGTTCCGATCCATCGATTAGTCACGTATCCGACCGAGTACCCGAAAGACCGAAAGCACACTCGACTACGCAAACGGGCCGACCCGAAGGCCGGCCCGTTGCATTTCAGTTCGAGTCAGAACAACTCACGCAATGGTGATTGATTTATCCAGATAGACATCTTGGATGGCGTTGAGGAGCGCTACTCCTTCGACCATTGGCCGCTGGAATGCCTTTCGACCTGAGATGAGACCGGTGCCACCACCACGCTTATTAATGACCGCAGTGCGCACTGCGTCGGCGAGGTCCGAGGAACCCTTCGATTCGCCGCCGGAGTTGATCAGACCAATGCGGCCCATGTAGCAGTTGGCAACCTGCCAGCGGGTGTAATCGATCGGGTGGTCAGAGACGAGATCGCCGTAGACGAGCTTCGAGGTCTTTCCATACCCCTCGAGGACGTTGTAGCCGCCGTTCTTGGTCGGGAGCTTCTGCTTAATGATGTCGGCCTGGATGGTGACGCCGAGGTGGTTGGCCTGGGCGGTGAGATCGGCGGCGTCGTGGTAATCGACCCCATCGACCTTGAACGCGTTATTGCGGAGGTAGCACCACAACACGGTGAACATGCCGAGTTCGTGAGCTCGCTGGAATGCCTCGGCAACCTCGATGATCTGATGATGGGATTCGGGTGAACCGAAGTAAATCGTTGCGCCAACCCCGGCTGCGCCGAGCTCGTAGGCCTCTTCAACGGTCCCGAACATGATTTGGTCGAACTCGTTGGGGTAGGTCATGAGTTCGTTGTGATTGATTTTCACAATGAACGGGATGCGGTGCGCGTACTTGCGAGACATCGTGCCGAGTACGCCGAAGGTGGTCGCAACGGCGTTGCACCCACCTTCGATCGCGAGCTTGATGATGTTCTCGGGGTCGAAATACATCGGGTTCGGGGCGAACGATGCTGCGCCCGAATGCTCAATACCCTGATCGACAGGAAGGATCGACACGTACCCAGTGTCGGCGAGACGTCCGTGGCCGAACATCGACTGAAGGTTGCGCAGGACCTGCGGCGAACGATCTGACTGCAAATAGACACGTTCGACGATGTCGCCGCCCGGCTGCGTCAGCTGATCTGCGGTAATGCCCTTACACGTAAAGGTCAGCAACTCTTCGGCTTCGTCGCCGAGTAGTCCTTTGATGTCGGTCATGCCTCTCCTCGATCATCTGATGCGCCCGTGCCCACCAGACCAGTTAGATGTGCAGATGCACATCGATCCGTTATTCGGGGGCGAGCCTAGGCCAGCCAGACCGACCAGATGATCGTGTCGCACATGCGGTGATAGTGCCTCAGAGATTGAGGTCTTCGACGCGTGGCTCAAGTGCTGTCCGTATCCGCACCCCAGATCGGGCGCTGAGAATTTTGTCGGCATGAACCTCGGTGCGGGTTGCGGTGGAACCGCCAGAACGAAAGAACCGCCGGCGAATCCGGCCCACAACGACAACGTCGTCGCCCTCGACGAACTTGACCGCAGTCGCTGCCGGGTTGGGCCACACCACCGGTACCGACTCTGTCGGCGCCTCGTCCGAACGCACGGTGAGATCAAGCGACATGAGCTCATCGCCAGAAGCCAGCATGCGGAATTCTGGGTCTCGGCGAATGAGGCCTCGGAGAACCACAAGGTTGGAGCCGGCTGGCACCAACTCTGTGCCTTCGCTGAACGTGTTCGTTGCGGTTGATGCGGTACCCCGGGTTGAGGGTGTTGCACTGCGTTGTGATGTTGCACTGCGTTGTGATGTTGCACTGCGTTGTGATGTTGCACTGCGTTGTGATGTTGCGGCCATGAGGCCTCCCAGAATTGTGATCGGACGAGCGCCGACCAAAGGTCACTGGGGGAAGTGATGCACAACGTAGAACTGGGGTGAGACAGATCAGCGAAGCGCGCGAACCCGAAGGCGGACATCGGCAAAATCGGGATCGACGTTCTCGACTCGACCAAACATTGTGCGGGCCTTTGGAAGATCACCTGAACGCTCGTAGAGATCGGCCAACACGTAGGCACGGCGCAGATGATGAGGCATCGGACGTTTAGGAAAATTGAAACTCTGCTCGAGAAGCAAGATCGCACCAGCGAGATCATCTCGGTCGGCCAACGAACCGGCCATGACGATGCGGCCTTCTGTCACCAACTCTGCACTCGGAGACGCAGCACGCAACTCGTCCCAAAGTTCCCCAACCTGCTTCCACTGACGCATTGCGCGATAGCAATCGGCGAGCACCGGATGTTGATCAGTCGAGTTACTCAGCAAACGAAATGCTTCAAGTTCACGCGCTGCCGGTTTCCACTTCTCCTGGCGGTACAGCGTGAGTCCATAAAGTTCGTGCACTGCGGCGACGGTCGGGGCCTCATCGACAGACTTTTTGAGGATGCGGGCGGCATCGCCGAATCGTTCTGCCTCAAAGTGCTCTGCAGCTTCGGCTAACCGCTTCTCCACTCGCTCAGTGCGAGCGGTTCCGACGGCGCGAGAAAGTTGCTCGCGAACCTCGCCGGCCAAATCAATAGGAGCAGGATCACGGCGACGCGAACCTCCGCGTGAAACTGCAGCGGCGGCTTCATCACGGACTTCGGTGATAATCGCATCATCCTCTGAAGTACGAGCATCGTTCGCGGCGCGACGTTCGGCGTCGGTGGCTTCATCGGGAATCGATCCTGGAGCCGCCCGACGGGCTGAGTCGGGACGACGCTGAGGAGTGGCTGCCTCGACTGCATCTCTCCATGCACGAGATGCGCCTACGACTCGCCGACCTGTCGCTGCGCCTGCACCCCGACGAGCAACTCCGCCCCAAGTGCGCGGTGTTTCAAGTGCCGGACCATCAGCCCAGCCATCTTCAGTATTTGAGCGGCGTGTGGCGCGATCATCGCCGCCACTGCGAGCCCGAGGGCTCGGCGCATTTCCGGAACGAGGTCGATCAGAACTACCTGAAGGGCGACTCGGGCGACCCGTGCCAGACCGATCCGAAGAACCTGATCGGGAGCCGCCGCTAGCACCCCGAGAGGGCTTTTCCGCAGACGATGAACGGCCAGAACCCTCGGTGTTTGATCGAGTTGATGGCCGCGCCGAACTACGACCGGCCGAACCGGAGGCGGATCCGCCCTTGGATCCGCCCTTCGAATTGCCTTTTGGCGGACCTGACTTCCCCGCAGGACGGCCGGTACCCCGAGGGCCATTTGACTTGCCCGAGCGCGACGAACCGGAAGAAGAAGGACTGGCCATTGACCCAACCTACCGGCCCAAGACCACGACCCTGTAAACGAGGCCTTCCACACAGAGCGATGCCCCAACGATCCTGAGAAATTGAGAGGCGGCTCTTTCGACAAAATCACTTAGGAACAAAACGAGAAAAGGACCCCCTATGGGGGCCCTTTTCTTTCTGAGAAATCCGGCGGCGTCCTACTCTCCCAGGGAGTCTACTCCCAAGTACCATCGGCGCTGGTGGGCTTAACTTCCGTGTTCGGAATGGGAACGGGTGTGACCCCACCGCCATAGCCACCGAAACCTTTGTCAAAAGGGTGCGCCAACTCCGACCGAAGTCGGACCTGTCGCGGCCCCTTCAGAACTCCATAGCGAGCACGAACATCTGTGTCGATCCAAGCCCTCGGCCGATTAGTACCGGTCGGCTGAATGCGTTACCGCACGTACACCTCCGGCCTATCAACGTGGTGGTCTTCCACGGGCCTTACCAGATTGACTCTGTGGGAGATCTCATCTTGGAACGGGTTTCCCACTTAGATGCTTTCAGCGGTTATCCCTTCCGTAGGTCGCTAACCAGCCATGCCCTTGGCAGGACAACTGGCACACGAGAGCTACGTCCATCCCGGTCCTCTCGTACTAGGGATAGCCTTCCTCAAATCTCCTCCGGCTGCAGAGGATAGGGACCGAACTGTCTCACGACGTTCTAAACCCAGCTCGCGTACCGCTTTAATGGGCGAACAGCCCAACCCTTGGGACCTGCTTCAGCCCCAGGATGCGATGAGCCGACATCGAGGTGCCAAACCTTCCCGTCGATATGGACTCTTGGGGAAGATGAGCCTGTTATCCCCGGGGTACCTTTTATCCGTTGAGCGACGGCGCTTCCACACGCAACCGCCGGATCACTATGTCCTGCTTTCGCACCTGCTCGACTTGTAGGTCTCGCAGTCAAGCTCCCTTGTGCCATTGCACTCGACGCCTGATTGCCAACCAGGCTGAGGGAACCTTTGAGCGCCTCCGTTACTCTTTAGGAGGCGACCGCCCCAGTCAAACTACCCGCCTGACGCTGTCCCCCACCCGGATAACGGGCGTGGGTTAGAGCCCCAGCATGTGCAGGGTGGTATTTCAAGGTTGACTCCACACTGGCTGGCGCCAATGCTTCAAAGTCTCCCACCTATCCTACACAACACATACCAAAGCCCAACATCAAGTTATAGTAAAGGTCCACGGGGTCTTTCCGTCCTTCTGCAGCTAACGAGCATCTTTACTCGTACTTCAATTTCGCCGGGTCTGTGGTTGAGACAGTAGGAAAGTCGTTACGCCATTCGTGCAGGTCGGAACTTACCCGACAAGGAATTTCGCTACCTTAGGACCGTTATAGTTACGGCCGCCGTTTACTGGGGCTTAGGTTCAAAGCTTCGCCCGAAGGCTAACCTTTCCCCGTAACCTTCCAGCACCGGGCAGGCGTCACAGCGTATACATCGTCTTAGGACTTCGCACGCTGCTGTGTTTTTAGTAAACAGTCGCTTTCCCCTGGTTTGTGCCACCCCTTCGAGCTCAGGACGCAAGGTCCGTCACCCTAATGGGGTCCTCCTTCTCCCGAAGTTACGGAGGCATTTTGCCGAGTTCCTTAACCACAGTTCTCCCGATCGCCTTAGTATTCTCTACCTATCCACCTGTGTCGGTTTGGGGTACGGGCGCCGTACCAGCTCGCTAGAGGCTTTTCTCGGCAGCATGGAATCAGTGACTTCACCTAAATCGGCTCGGCGTCGTGTCTCAGGATTATGGGGCCCGGATTTTCCTAGTCCCCTCCCTACACACTTACCCCAGGACAACCATCGCCTGGGCTCACGTATCCTCCTGCGTCCCCTCATTGCTTACGTCCTCATCGTGGGTCGGTTCGTCACCCGAAGGTGACAGCCCCTTAGCAACAATGGATCAGTATTGGCGCGGGTACAGCGGTACTGGAATATCAACCAGTTGTGCATCGACTACGCCTCTCGGCCTCGCCTTAGCTCCCGACTTACCCTGGGCGGATTAGCCTTCCCCAGGAACCCTTGGATATTCGGCGGAGGGGTTTCTCACCCCTCTTTCGCTACTCATGCCAACATTCTCACTCGACCACGGTCCACGACGGGTTCCCCCGCCGCTTCACTCCGAGATCGACGCTCCGCTACCACGCGTCTTACGACGCATCCGCGGCTTCGGCTCTGGACTTGAGCCCCGCTACATTGTCCGCGCAAGACCACTCGACCAGTGAGCTGTTACGCACTCTTTTAAGGGTGGCTGCTTCTAAGCCAACCTCCTGGCTGTCTGGGCAGTCTCACATCGTTTACCACTTAGTCCAGAATTAGGGGCCTTAGCCGGCGGTCTGGGCTGTTTCCCTCTCGACCACGAAGCTCATCCCTCGTAGTCTCACTGCCAAGCTCTGGAGCCATGGTATTCGGAGTTTGATTGGGGTCGGTAACCTTGTAGGGCCCCTAACCCATTCAGTGCTCTACCTCCATGGCTGAACGCTTGACGCTGCACCTAAATGCATTTCGCGGAGAACCAGCTATCACCGAGTTTGCTTGGCCTTTCACCCCTATCCACAGGTCATCCCCCATATTTTCAACTATGGTGGGTTCGGTCCTCC
>JBILIB010000215.1:0-2540 GCA_044350215.1 Acidimicrobiales bacterium | reverse complement strand
GAGATGCGAAGGAATGAGTTCGTGTGCCGAACCCTTGTCGGCCGACATTGCTTCGGCGCCGCCAACAATTTCCATGATCTCGGTGGTGATGGAGTCCTGACGAGCACGGTTCATGATGCGGCTGAGCGTGGTCTTCAGATCTTCGGCGTTCTCAGTTGCGGCCTTCATTGCTCGCTGACGTGACGCGTGCTCCGAAGCTGATGCATCGAGAAGTGCAGAGAACAAACGTGACTCGAGATAGCGCGGAAGGATCTCGTTGAGAATGCCGGTCGGTGACGGTTCGTATTCGAGATCGGCCGACGGACCGTCAGCTGCGGTGACCTCGGGAACCTCGAGCGGAAGGAACCGACGAAGCACTGCCTGCTGCGTACCAGCCGAAAGGAACTGGGTGTAGGCGAGATCGACCGATGCGAGCTGGCCCGTTTCGTAACGACGACGGATCGTTGCGGCAATGTCACGAGCATTGTCGTAGATCGGCTGATCGGTAACGCCTTCGAACTCGGCATCGACGGCGAGGCCACGGAAGCGGAAATGCTTGAGCGCCTTCTTGCCAACAGCGATGATCGAGTACTCACGGCCTTCAGCGCGTGCGGCTTCGATCGCGCGTTCGGCGAGACGCAGCACGTTGGTGTTGTAACCACCGCACATGCCACGGTCAGAGGTGATGACAACAAACGCTGCAGTGTTCGCAGTTGGGTTATCGCGAAGCAACGGGTGTTCCTTGGCTGCACCGGCACGAAGCAGGTCGACGATAACTGCGGTGATCTCGTTGCTGTAGGGCCGCGCCGACGACGCGCGGTCCTGGGCTTTCACGACACGAGTGGCCGCAATGAGCTCCATGGCGCGCGTGATCTTCTTCGTTGACTCGACGCTCTTGATGCGTCGACGAAGGATCCGCTCCTGACCACCAGCCATGACTCAGTCCTCGTTGGATCCGGCAGAGGCGGTTTCGAAATCTACAAATTCTTTGGTGAATGCTTCGACGGCGCCCTTGAGTGCGTCGGGAAGTTCACCAGTCGAACGAATCTCATCAAGAATCGAGCCGTAACGACCGCGCATGAAGTCGAGAAGATCGGCTTCGTAACGCTTGACATCACCAACCGGAATCGAGTCGGCGTATCCGTTCGCACCAGCGAAGATGACAACGACCTGCTCTTCAACCGGCATCGGCGAGTTGAGGTTCTGCTTGAGCAGTTCAACGAGGCGATAACCACGCTCAAGCTGTGCAGCCGAGATCTTGTCGAGTTCCGAACCAAAGGTTGCGAACGCTTCGAGTTCACGGAACTGCGCAAGGTCGAGCTTGAGTGAACCAGAGACCTTCTTCATGGCCTTGATCTGAGCGTCGCCACCCACGCGAGACACCGAGATGCCCACGTCGACAGCCGGACGAACACCGGACTTGAAAAGATCGTCCTGCAGGTACACCTGGCCGTCGGTGATCGAAATCACGTTGGTAGGGATGTACGCCGAGACGTCGCCAGCCTTGGTTTCAATGACCGGAAGGGCGGTGAGTGAACCAGCACCGAGAGCGTCGGAAAGCTTTGCGGCACGCTCAAGCAAACGGCTGTGGAGATAGAAGACGTCGCCGGGGTATGCCTCGCGGCCTGGTGGGCGACGAAGGAGAAGCGACATCTGACGGTAGGCCTCGGCCTGCTTGGAAAGATCGTCGTACACGATGAGGCTGTGTTCGCCGTTGTCCATCCAGTGCTGACCAATTGCACAACCAGCAAACGGTGCGAGGTATTTGAACGGCGCCGGGTCAGAGGCTGGAGCCACCACGACAACGGTGTAGTCCATGGCGCCGTATTCAGTGAGGGTGCTTACGGTCTGGGCAACGGTTGAGGACTTCTGACCAATGGCGACGTAGATGCACTTCACGCCAAGACCCTTTTGGTTCAGGATCGTGTCGATACACACCGTGGTCTTGCCGGTCTTGCGGTCGCCGATAACGAGTTCGCGCTGTCCACGACCGATTGGGGTCATGGCGTCGATGGCCTTGATGCCAGTCTGCAGCGGTTCGTGCACGGGCTTACGGCCGGTAATGCCAGGCGCCTGAATTTCCATACGGCGCTGGATCGAACCAACGATTGGGCCCTTGCCGTCGATGGGTTCACCGAGAGCGTTCACGACGCGACCAAGTAGTGCATCGCCGACTGGCATCGAAAGAATGCGGCCAGTGGCACGCACTGGCGATCCTTCTTCAACCGCAGCAGCGTGCTCGGCATCGCCCACAATGACGGCGCCGATGGAGTCCTCGTCGAGGTTCAGTGCGAGACCGACCGTGCCGCCTTCGAACTCAAGGAGTTCGTTCACGCCGACATCGGGAAGGCCCGACACGCGGGCGATACCGTCGCCCACTTCGAGCACTCGGCCGACCTGGGTCGACTCGAGTTCAGGTTTGAATCCCGCCAGATTCTTCTGGAGGGCGGCGGTGATGTCGCCGGTGTTGATGGTGAGTTCAGCCATTACAGGATCCTCTGATCTCAGAACGATTCACGGAGTTGGGACAGACGCTGACGCACAGAACCGTCGATGACGGT
>JBILIB010000020.1:0-24874 GCA_044350215.1 Acidimicrobiales bacterium | reverse complement strand
CGTCCGATACGAATGAGGATGTGTCGTTTCGCTTCGGCGACCGACTCCTCTCGACGACCCGTTTCGAATTCCGCCTCGATTGCCGCCTTTTCGAATTCTTCGAATCGTTCGCGGCGGCTCTGGTGTGAAGAATCATTCATCGCTTGAATCCGGCACCGTCGAGCCAGCAGCGCGACTGCGGGCAACCATCTTCCAAAGTTCCACCGCCATGAGCAGCAACAGTGGCGGTACGAAACAGAGTGCCCATTGAGTGGCTGTAAGCGACGAAGTATCGAAAAGGTTCTTCATCGGCTCGAACACGGTCAGCAAGATTTGCAAGAAGAACACAACGACAACTGACGCTCCCAGTTTCCAGTTCGTGAATGTGTATCTTGAAAAGAGTGACGCAGTTTCAGAACGAGCGTTGTACACGTTCACTAACTGTGCGTAGACAAACGCAGTAAAAGCCATCGTTGTTGCGACGATGGGCAACTCGCCCTTTGCTAAATCTGGTTGGTATTCGCTGATTGCGTAAAGGTAAATAGCCAGCACCCCTATGGCCGTAACCGAACCCTGAAACGCAACCTGACTCAGGCGGCGTCGACTGAGAATTTTTGCATCAGAAGGAACCGGTTTGCGATTCATGAGACCCGGGGCAGGTGCGTCGACACCAAGCGAAACCGCCGTCGGTCCATCAGCAATCAAGTTGACCCAAAGCACCTGAATTGGCGAGAAGGGGACATGCTGGCCGAATGCTGAGGCTCCCAGGATTGTGGCAATTGCACCGAATGCGGTCGCCACTTGAAATCGAACAAACTTGAGGATGTTGTCGTAGACGGCTCGTCCGCCACGCACTGCCTCAACAATCGTGGCGAAATTGTCATCGGCGAGAACCATGTCACTGGCTTCTTTGGTGACTTCCGTTCCGGTGATGCCCATCGCCACGCCGATGTCGGCACGTCGCAGCGCAGCGGCGTCGTTCACGCCGTCTCCGGTCATTGCGACGATCTCGCCATTGCTTCGAAGAGCTTCGACGACTCGCACCTTGTGCTCAGGGGATACGCGGGCGCATACCGCGATTGCGCCGATCCGAGCCGATAATTCCTCGTCAGACATCGCGTCGAGATCGTCGCCGGTGACAACCTCGCCCTGAATACCCAACTGAGAGGCGATGGCACCAGCCGTCAGCGCGTGATCGCCGGTGATCATCTTGACGTCAATTCCCGCGCGATGGCACAGCGCAATCGCATCTCGGGCTTCGGTTCGAGCCGGGTCAACAATGCCAACAAGTAATTCAAGACGGAGGTCGCTGATCCAGCTTTCAGGATTGGTCACAGTGCCGTTGGCGTCGAGGATCTGCGAAGCGGGAACGCGGCGTGTGGCGACAGCAAGAACTCGCATGCCTTGGGAGGCGAGTGCATCGTTCTCTGAACGACGGAACCCTCGCGCTGCGGTATCGAGCGCTTGTTCCGAACCATCAGGTGCAGAGAAGTTGGTCGACATGCCAAGGACAACATCGGGTGCGCCCTTTACGCAGATCAGGACATCGCCGTTCGGTGAGTTTGGATCGGCTAGGTGGAAGGTGGCCATGAACTTGGCGCCCGAATCGAAGGGAACCTCGGCGAGACGCGGGCGAAGCGCGCGTTCCGTTGGCGCATCGAGCCCAGCCTTTGCTGCCATGACGACAAGCGCTGCTTCGGTTGGATCACCGATAATTCCGGGCCCGTCGGTCGCAGTAGATACGAGAACAGCGTCGGAACACAACGCTGCCGGTAAAAGTGCATCAGTAGAAAATTGCGGGGTAACAACGTGACCACCCGAAGAGGTGATGGTTCCTTCGGTGCCGTATCCCCCACCACTTACTAACCAAGCCTCGCCGCCACGAAATGCTTCGCCGGCGGTCATCTGATTCAGCGTGAGTGTGCCGGTTTTGTCTGAGCAAATAACCGAGGTTGATCCAAGCGTCTCAACTGAGTGCAAACGCTTCACGATGGCATTTTGCTTTGCCATCTTTGAAATGCCGATTGCCAGCGTGACCGTAACGACGGCAGGAAGACCTTCAGGAATCGCTGCAACCGCGAGGGCCACGGCTCCTAACAGCGCGTCTTTGAAATCCTGTCCAATGATCCACTGAATGACGAACACGATGAACGCCGCTGTTCCGGCAATCATCGCCAGGGTTTTACTGAGCGAATCGAGTTGACGTTCAAGCGGGGTCTTTGATGGTTTCGCGGAGACAAGCATCTCGGCGACCTTGCCCATTTCGGTGGCCATGCCGGTGCTGGTCACAACAACTTCGGCTCGGCCACGACTCACAGTGGTGTTCATAAACACCATGCCGAGGCGATCGCCAATTGGCGAACCGACTGATGTCAGCGCATCGGCACTCTTTTCAACCGGAACAGACTCACCCGTCAGACTCGATTCATCTACAGACAAGTTCACTGCGAGTAGCAATCGACCGTCGGCCGCCACTCGATCGCCAGCTTCAAGCAAGACGATGTCGCCAGGAACAAGCTCGTCAATCGCCACTTCGTCAGTGACGCCGTTGCGGCGGACCCGAACCTGAGTGACCAGCATGCGTTCGAGGGCTGCCAGTGCATTCGATGCCTTCGACTCTTGGGCAAAGCCCATGATGGCATTGACGATGAGGACGATGAAGATGATGACGAGATCTTTGATATCGCCTAACAAGCCGGCGACAAGACCCGCTGCGGCCAACACATAAACAATTCCGGCGCGGAACTGATCGACAAACACCAGCAACTTCGAGCGACGAGGTGGCTCAGTGAGCCGATTGGATCCATGAAGAGCGCGCCGATCAGCAACTTCTGCATGAGAGAGCCCCGTGCTGGCATCGATCCCTAGGCGCTCGACAACTTCATCGCTGGGGAGCGCGCACCAGTCATCGCGTTGCTGTGGGGTCGTATCGAGGGTCATCAAGAGTCTCCGGTCATGTCAGATTGACGATGGGGGAACCGTTGGTGGTTCACCGACCGGAGGTCTCTCCCGCTCATCCGCTTTCGAAGATCCGAGGACCAACGAGTTTGTTGCGAATGAACCAGCGGCACCGGGAGCTCGGGCTCGAAAGCCGTTGCGCCGTGATGACGACACCGCTGCGATGGGATACTCCCCTCACTGGGCAACAGTATGGCCGCAAATCGAGGCGAGTCATAGTCAGGACGGCCCGACCACGGCGGAGAGGGAATTAGCCGACGAGGACCTTACGAACTGCGTCCTCGCATTCGGCCACGGCCAGAACGAGGACCTCATCACCAGCGCCGAGCGTGACGTCTCCTCGGGGGAAGATGACCTTGCTGTCGCGCACCACCGCAACGATTGTGGACTCTCGAGGAAGGCCCAACTTGGCGATAGAGACGCCATTGGCAGGCGATGACTCGGCTAGACGAATTTCGGAAAGTCGCGCTGCGTCGTTCTCGAAGGTCATGATGCGAACAAGTGAGCCGACCGTGACTGCTTCTTCAACGAGCGCTGTGAGCAAGTGTGGTGTCGACACCGAAACGTCGACACCCCAGCTTGCATTAAACATCCATTCATTCGAAGGGTTATTCACTCGAGCAACAACACGCGGCACGCTGAATTCCTGCTTGGCAAGAAGCGAGATGACCAGGTTGTCTTCGTCATCACCGGTTACGGCAACAACAACGTCAGCTCGATCGGGTTCAGCCTTTGCGAATTCGGAAACTTCACAACCATCGACTGCAAGCCACTTCACGCCTGCGGGTTCACCGTCGGCCTGCGCCTGAGCAACGCGAGCGGGATCAACCTCGACAATTAGAACTTCATGACCTGCTTGCTGGAGTTCGGTGGCGATGTAGGTGCCAACGTTTCCGCCGCCTGCAATGACAACTCGCATCAGTGACGACCTCCTTGAGTTGGTGCCGACGCAAGATGGCGATCGAAATCTCCGATGTGATCTCCGTCGATAGCGACCCAGACAACATCGCCCTCCTGGGCAAGTAGGGCCGCGCTCACCAACTGCGCGACACCGAGGCGCGTGAGCGCGACGACCCTTGATCGCCCTTCGGACTCGAGTTCGACGAGCGGACGCCCGGCCCAGGAAACGGGGACTACTCGTTCCACGAGACAAACGCGGGCGCTCGGATCGACCCACTCGACGCCATCGGTGTCAGGTTGAATTCGACGAAGGACACGCTCGATCGCCCACTGAACCGTAGCGACCGTTGAAATACCAAGTCGTTCGTAAATCGCGGCGCGGCGCTGATCGTAGATACGTGCGACGACTCGGTCGACATGAAAAAACTCTCGGGCGGTACGCGCAATGAGGATATTGGAGTTGTCACCATTGGTAACAGCGGCAAGCGCATCGGCTCGTTCGATGCCAGCAGCACGAAGACGTGTGCGATCGAAGCCGACACCAACGATCGTGTCTCCGCTGAAGTTTTCTGGCAGTCGACGGAATGCCGTTGTCTTTCGGTCGATCACCGAAACAGTGTGACCTTGTTCGACCAATGTGGCGGCGAGGCCAGAACCAACTCGGCCGCATCCAACAACGACGACGTGCACTTCGCACCACCTCCAGATGTCCCGGTGGACACCGCTCCCGATCCTATGACCGAACAACAGCAACCGAAAGACGAGCCCACTCCATTCTCATTCGATTCAGAGTGCGAAAACGCAAAGATTCGCAGACTCGGTTTGACCCCGGGCTCATCGATAGAAGTTTGGGGTCGATAGAAGTTTGGGGCGTCCGCGCTCCGTAGTCCTGAGTAGTTTGAGCAGCGACCACGGCTTCTCGAGGGAGACCCCATGCCGCTGAAGTCCCCAACCGACGCTCCTCGATCTGATCTGCTCGTGATGTTCGGCGCCTCAGGCGATTTGGCCAAGAAGAAGCTCTTCCCAGCGATCTACCGCCTTGAATGCCGAGGCCACCTCGACATTCCCGTAATCGGCGTCGCCCGGGAAAAGTGGACTGACGACGATCTTCGGAGCCACTGCCGAGAGTCCATCGCTGATTGCGGCGAGGACTGGGATCAGGCTGCCTTCGACCGCCTTGCCTCGAAGATGAGTTATGTCAGTGGCGACTACGCCGACTCAGCCACCTTCACCGAACTCGCCCAGAAGGCCGGGGGTGCATCGCATCCGATTTTCCACTTGGCCATTCCACCCTCGCTGTTCGCCACCGTTGCTAACGGAATCGCCCATGCGGGAATGGCCAAGGGCGCTCGACTCATCATCGAGAAGCCCTTTGGTCGGGATTACGACTCTGCCGTTGCTCTCAACGCCACTCTTCATGAGCACTTCTCCGAGTCCGCCATTTTCCGCATCGACCATTTTGTCGGAAAAGAGGCGTTACGCAGTTTGTTGGTGACTCGATTCGCGAACGCGATTGTTGAACCGTTGTGGAATCGCAATGTGGTGTCTTCTGTGAAAATCACAATGGCGGAATCGTTCGGAGTTGAAGATCGTGGTTCGTTCTACGACTCGGTTGGAGCAATGCGCGATGTCATGCAGAACCATCTTCTTCAGATGGTTGCATTGCTGGCGATGGAGCAACCCGTCAACGAGCATTCCAAAGCGTTGCGCGACGAGAAGGGCAAAGTCCTTGAAGCTTGTCGCGTTGTCGAGCCGAAACATTTCGTGCGCGGTCAGTACAACGGGTACCTCGATGTGCCGGGCGTAGCGCCCAATTCTGATACCGAGACATACGCAGCATTCCGTCTTGATATCGATTCTCCACGCTGGAGTGGCGTTCCATTCTTCTTGCGTGCCGGCAAGGCACTCGCCGAAACCGTCACCGAAATGACAATTGAATTCAAGAGTCCGCCGCGACCACTCTGGATCGATCATCACGATCACGTTCCCAATAATTCGATTCGCATCGAGGCAAAGCCGGAAAACTTTGCCGCCATAACCTGGCTGCATAAAGAGCCAGGCGAAACAATGATGCCGGAAGCAATCACTCTTGCTCCGCCCCCCGACCAGCGTCGCGACACCGGCCCCGAGCCCTACGAACTTCTCATCGAAGAAGCTATGAAGGGTGACCCAACGCTGTTTGCGCGTGAAGACTCTGTACTTGAGTCCTGGCGCATCGTCGAAAAAATCCTCACCGACTACCCACCTGTTGAACGCTACGAACAAGGAACGTGGGGGCCAAGCGGTGCTTCCTCGCTCATGCGAAGTCACGGTGGATGGCCAAGCGAACCTCCGATTGCTCTCAACTCGTGAGCGTTTCTGCCGATCATCCGCTGCTGTACGTCGTTCGCCACGGAGCGACCGAATGGAGCCGAAGTGGTCAGCACACAGGTCGAACCGACCTTCCACTCCTTCCCGAAGGAGAAGACCAAGCACGAGCAACTGGCTCGCTCTTCTCAGGCATCGACTTCTCGCTGGTTCTGTGTAGCCCCCTGCAACGCGCGCAACGAACCTGTGAACTTGCAGGTCTCCTCGATCGTGCAGTGACTGACAATGATCTTCAGGAATGGGACTACGGCGATTACGAAGGCGTGACGACACCGACAATCCGCGAAACGGTTCCCGGTTGGACAGTCTGGAGTGGCATCTGCCCCAACGGGGAAACCATCGAACAGGTCTCGGCACGCGCCGACCGGGTCATCGAACGAGTTCGCAACGAATCTGGCAATGCCATCGTGTTCGCCCACGGACATTTCCTACGCGTACTGACTGCTCGCTGGTGTGAACTCGACCCGGTCGAAGGCCAACGTTTCATCCTCGATCCCGCCACGCTCAGCATTCTGGGTTGGGAACGAGAGACACCTGCCATTCGTCAATGGAATAGTCGCTAGCCCCTTCGCGGCTCGGGTACGACAACCTGTAATCAGTCCGACATCGGCCAACAAACTGCGCCTAGCGTTTGCCCACTGATCGAAGGGAAACCATGGGCGACGATGTGACCACTACAACCTCAACCGCCACGAATAAGAAGCCAAAGATGGGCATCTGGCTGTTGCTGGTTGGTGCAGTCATCATGCTTTCCGGTCTGTTGTTTGGCTATGACCAAGGCGTCATCGCAGGTGCTCTTGGAGGAATCCAGAAGTCCTTCGGCGCAAGCACAACGATGATCCAGATCATCACGTCGTGGGTCACCCTCGGCGCATTGGTCGGAGCACTCGTCGCCGGAGTACTCGCCGACAAAATTGGTCGGCGCGTCACCATTCTGCTCGCCGCCGTTCTCTTCACGATTGGGGCGCTCTTCGAAGCTCTCGCCCCCAACACGACGGTTCTCATCATCGGCCGACTCATCGTGGGCTTCGGTGTCGGTGTTGCTTCTGTTGCTGCACCCCTCTACGCGGCCGAACAGGCTCCCACTCGGCTTCGTGGTCGATTCGTTTCCACTTATCAGCTCGCCATCACTATCGGTATCTTCATCGCCTACCTCGTTGATCAAGCACTCATCAACAACGACATGTGGCGCGTCATGCTCGGAGTTTCTGCTGTTCCCGCGGTTCTCCTACTTATCGTCATGTTCCCCATGCCCGATTCACCTCGTTGGTTCGTGAAGGTCGGTCGTCGCGACGATGCAATCAAGGCCCTCAACAAAGTTCGTCCCGACGTCGATGCCGCAGCAGAGGTCGCAGAAATCGAAAAGGCTGCGCAGGAAGACGACGCCAAAAAAGCAACATGGGCCGAGGTCTTCTCCAGGAAACTTCGCAAGCCACTAACAATCGGCATTGGCCTCGCTGTCTTCCAGCAAATCACGGGCATCAACGCCATCATCTATTACGCCAACAAGATTTTTGCTCAGGCAGGTTTCTCGACCCCCGAGGATCAGGCAGCAGCAACAACCTGGGCTATCGGTGCTGTGAATGTTTTGGCCACGCTGATTGCCGTTGTTTACGTCGATCGGTTTGGCCGCCGCCCTCTTCTTTTGGCCGGCCTCGTCGGAATGGCATCTGCGCTCTTGACAGTCGGCGTTTCGTTCCACTTCATGGAGAACGCCGACACAAGCGGTGCCGGAACTGGTGGCCCCACGACCGCAGGCATCGTCACGCTCGTCGCCCTCGTCGTGTTTATCGCCTCGTTCGCGTTCTCACTCGGTCCCGTGGTCTGGACCGTCATCAACGAAATCTTCCCCAACCACGTCCGCGGCCGCGCAGTTTCCGTAGCAACTGCGGTCAACTGGGGTTCGGCCTGGCTCGTGAGCCAGTTCTTCCTCACCCTGATTGAAAAGATCGGCAACTCGGCGACCTTCTATTTGTTCGGTTTCTTCGCCGCTGTGGCCTATGTCTGGATCTGGAAGACCGTTCCCGAAACCAAGGGGCGGTCACTCGAAGAGATCCAAATGATTTGGGAAGATGACGATCCGGTGCAGACCCAGCGCGACGCTGGCACGCTGTAGCCGTCCGGTCGCTCGACCGGGATACCTCTTACCCGGGAGACCACCGTGCCTGATGCAGTCATCGTCGATGTTGTTCGTACCCCTGGCGGCAAACGAAACGGTTCGCTTTCTGGTTGGCATCCGGCTGACCTCGCCGGCGAAGTGCTGTCGACACTTGTCGAACGAAATGATCTCGACCCCGCCCTTATCGAAGACGTGCTCATGGGTTGCGTCTCGCAGGTTGGCGCTCAGTCACTAAACATCGGTCGTAACGCTGCACTTGCAGCCGGCTTCCCTGAAACCGTTCCGGCGACAACTATCGATCGCCAGTGCGGTTCCTCTCAACAAGCTGCAGCATTCGCCGCACAAGGCGTCATGGCCGGCGTGCACGACATTGTCATTGCTGCAGGCGTTGAGGTCATGAGTTTGGTACCTATGGGCGCATCATTTGGTCAAGGCGTCGGCTTCCCGTTCGGCCCACGAGTTGATGCCCGCTACAAAGACGCGGGTGGTCTTATTCCGCAGGGCTTGTCTGCTGAATTGATCGCCGAACAATGGAATCTTTCGCGTGAAGAACTCGATACTTTCTCGGCCGAATCACAACAGCGCGCTGCACGCGCACGCGATGAAGGGCGCTTCGACCACGAGATTCATCCCGTTCAAGTTCGTCGACGAGACAAAGACTCAGGCGAGATCATCCCCACTGACGGAATGTTGCGAACCGACGAGGGCATCCGTGACACAACAACTGTTGAGTCTCTTGCTGGACTCAAGCCAGCATTCACTCCCGACGGTGTGATCACTGCGGGCAACTCATCGCAGATCACCGACGGCGCATCGGCAGTACTCATCATGAGCGAAGCCGCCGCATCAAAACTTGGGCTCACACCGCGTGCACGTTTTCATTCCTTCTCACTTGCTGGTGTCGATCCCCGCATCATGCTCACCGGTCCCATTCCGGCGACACAGAAGATTCTCGAGAAGTCAGGCTTGTCGCTTGACGACATTGATCTGGTTGAAATCAATGAAGCGTTCGCACCGGTTGTCCTTGCATGGCAGCGTGAACTCAATGCCGACATGAGCAAGGTCAACGTAAACGGCGGTGCCATTGCCCTCGGCCATCCGCTCGGGGCTTCCGGCACGCGCCTTCTTGGCACGTTGCTCTGCGAACTTGAACGCACCGGAGGACGCTATGGATTGCAGACCATGTGCGAAGGCGGGGGCCTCGCGAACGCCACCATCATCGAACGCCTCTAACCTCTCACTATGACCAGCGAGGATCAGCCCGAACGCTCTGGCGGTTGGCGTCCCAAACACCCAGTCATTGACGGCCTCATCATCATTGGCCTCGTCGCGTGCCTCATCGCTGGTTACGAACCCATCAAGGTCATCGTCGCCGCCGGCGCGGCGTGGCTCATCCTCCGCATCGGAGTCCTGATGTTGGGCGGAATGGCTCGTCCGATCCCGGAACCGCCCCCTGTGGGTGAACTGCGGAAAGTGAAGATCACCTACCGCTGCGAGATCTGCGGAACCGAAGTTCGAATGACGGTCGCCCCTGACCAGGATCCTGAAGCCCCAAGGCATTGTCAGGATGACATGGTCATGATGACCCCCATCGACGACCTCTAATTCTTTCTCCACAGACTGTGGAAAACACTGGGAGTCGTTACCGGCTGTTCACCCGAGATTTGGGTCCGTGATCAGGACTTTCTATGCAGAGCGTTAGCGGTACTGGGTGGCGGTGATGATGCCGGCGAGGATGAAGCCGAGGCCGCCCAGAAGCCACCAGTTGCTCGCCGCTCCGGGTAAGAACAGATCCACATAGTGCAAGAAAATGACCACAAGGCCGATAATGCAGAGGCCGATCATCACGATGGGCAGCCATGCCGGGCTTGGCCCATGAACGGTGCCGGCGCGAGGGGTGTAGCGGGTTGAGGCCGCAGGGCCTTCGTGCGTGGTGTCTGTCGACTTTTTGGTCGGTCCACCCTTGGGGGTGACGCGGCCGCCGGTTCGACGTGAAGGTGCGGGGCGCTTGTCGGTAGCCATAGTGAGGCGAGCGTAGCGGCCGAAGCGAAACTCGTCAGGCGCGACCGGTCTCGGCCGATAGGGTCCTCCGGCGATGGCTGCCCGCATCCTTGTCCTCGACAATTACGACTCGTTCGTCTTCAATCTCGTCCAGTACTTGGGCGAATTAGGAGCCGACCCCCTCGTGCATCGCAGCGACGCGCTCACCATTGAACAGATCGAAGAGCTCGCCCCCGACGGCGTGCTCATTAGCCCCGGCCCTGGTCGCCCGGAAGATGCTGGCCTTTCCAACGAGGTCATCACCAACTTCGCTGGTCGCGTGCCGGTGTTTGGTGTGTGCCTCGGCCATCAGTGCATTGGTCAGATTTATGGCGGCGATGTTGTGCGGGCACCGCAACTGATGCACGGAAAGACCTCACTCATTTCCCACGAAGGCAAGGGCGTGTTCGCGGGGCTTCCCGATCCGTTCGAAGCCACGCGCTATCACTCACTGGTTGTGCAACGCGACAGCGTTCCCGAGTGTCTCGAGATCACTGCGCAAACCCAGGACGGTTTGGTGATGGGCCTTCGCCATCGCGAGTTCGATGTTGAAGGTGTGCAGTTCCACCCAGAATCGATTCTGACCGCGGGTGGCCACCAACTCGTGGGCAACTTCCTCGAACGCTGCGGCCACTAAGCCGCACGCCTACCTAAACGGCACGGCCCGAAGGCCGCTGTTGACTTAAGGCGTCGGTGGGGTTGGCGTTGGCGTCGTTGGAGGCGTCATCGTAGTTGTTGTTGCCGGTGGAGCAGTCGCCACGAGAATCTCGACAGAAGAACCCTTCGCCGCCTTTGTTCCGGCGGTTGGGTTTGTGCTGATGACATTGCCGGCCGGAACCGTTGCGCTGGTCTGCGTCTTCGTCGTTACCGTGAATCCGGCCTGACCAAGTTGGTTCGATGCGCTTGCCGCATTCAGGCCCACCACGTTCGGGATAGAAACATCGCCGGCGCCTGTCGACACGGTGATGGTCACGACCGAGTTCTTGGTTGCCTTTGCGTTCGCACTGGGCGACTGAGAAATAACCGTTCCCTTGGCAACAGTGTCGCTTGCAGCTTCCTTCACTTCAGGAATGAAGTTGTTCGTCTTCAACAACGACTCGGCCGCGGCCTGCGTTCGACCAACGACATCGGGAACGGTTGCATCGCCGATACCCGAACTCACAGTGATTTCCACCGTTGAGCCCTTGTCGGCATTGGTGTTGCCCTTCGGTGTTTGTTCAAACACCTGATTTGCCGGGATCGTGTCGTTGGCGACGTTTTTCACCGACACCTTGAAACCAGCGGTTTGCAGAGCGTTTGTTGCGTCGGTCTGCGATTTGGTGGTGACGTCGGGGACGGCAACCTGCTCGGTGGACTTGCCCATGTTTGAGCCCACGAAGAAAAGAACGAGACCGATAAGAATGAGCGCACCAATCGTGAGGCCGACGTACAAACCCGTGCGGCTCTTTTCCGGTGGTGATGCGTAGTTGCCGCCGGTTGTGGGCGGCCCACCATAACCAGCGCCACCGCCAGCACCCGAAGCGGCAGGGACCATCGTGGTGGCATCGGCGCTGGCGGCACCAGCAAGATCAGCACCAATCACGACACCGGCCGCCGCGCCACCAACTGCACCGGCAGCAAGAACCGGCTGACCTTCAAGGAATCGACGAAGATCGGAACGAAGATCTTCCGCCGATGCGTAACGCTGCGCGGGATCCTTCGCAAGCAACTTGAGATCGATTGCTTCGAGCGCAGGTGGAACGTTCGGGTTGATGCGGCTCGGCGCAACGGGCTGTTCCTGCACATGCTTGTACGCAACGGCAACCGGGGAGTCGCCTGCGAACGGCGGACGAGCGGCGAGCATTTCGTAAAGCACGCAACCAAGTGAGTAGAGATCGGAACGCGGATCGACTGCGTGGCCCTGTGCTTGTTCGGGCGAGAAGTAGGTGGCCGTTCCCATGACCGAACCGGCCTGGGTGAGATTCACTGCTGCGTCGCCAGTGGTAGCGGCCTGCGCGATGCCGAAGTCGGCGACTTTCACTTGACCAGAAGGAGTGATGAGGATGTTGCCGGGCTTCACATCACGATGAACAACACCATTGCGATGCGCAAAGCCAAGCGCCGCAGCAATGTCGGCGGTGATTTCGGCGGCGCGATTGGGATGAAGCGGACCTTCGGTGCGAATGATTTCCGAAAGCGGTCGACCCTCGACATATTCCATAACAATGAAATACGTGCCGTACTGCTGGCCCCAGTCGTACACCGCGACGATGTTCGGTTGATTCAGATTGGCAGCTGCCTGCGCCTCGCGACGGAAACGTTCGACAAACGATGCATCACGTGCATGCTCAGTGAAAAGCACCTTGACCGCCACCGGGCGGTCAAGCAGAAGGTCGCGAGCGAGATAGACATCGGCCATCCCGCCCCGCGCCAGCTTCCGGTGCAATTCGTAGCGATCGTTAAAAACTGTGGGGCCCGCAGGTGTGTCACTCATCGCCGCAAAGACTACGACCGATTCGCTCGGGCCATGTTGCACCCGAGCGAACTTTCGGGGTGCTTAGCAGCCGCCCTGAGCCGCCAGCGCAGTCTGGAGGACTGCTTTCGCAATCGGGGCTGCGACTCGACCACCAGTCGATTCGCTTCCACCGGACTGATTAAGCACGACCACTGCCACCGCCACCGTTGGTGGCTTCCCGGGAGGGCCAGCGAAACCGATAATCCAGGTATGGCTCCTGGGGGGTTCGGTGCCGAGCTGAGCTGTACCAGTCTTTCCGCCAACCTGACAGCCCTGAATTGCCATTCCGGCTGCGGTCCCGCTGCTCACCACTCCGACCATGTCATCAAGCAGGGTCGAAGCCGCAAACGGCGACATGGGCGTGAGCCACTTCGCCGGCGAGTACGTGGAGATGACCTCGCCCTGAATGTTGCGGACCTCAAAGAGAACGTGCGGCTTCATTATGACCCCACCGTTGGCGACCGCCCCAGCGACCATTGCCATCTGAAGCGGAGTGGCCTGCACGTCGTTCTGCCCGATCGAGGACATGGCAAGTTTCGGTGGGTTGTTGCCAACGTTGGTAGGGAAGACCGACTTTGCCGGCTCAGGCATATCGAAGGGAACGGAAGAGTTGAACCCGAACGACCCGGCCCCGGCCACCATGTCGACGGGCCCGATAGTTTCCGCGCCCATCTCAGCAAATGACGAGTTACACGACACACGAAGAATTTCGGGCAATGTTCCGCCGCAGATTTCGCCACCGAAGTTCATGATCGGTTTGTCCGTTCCCTCAGCGGTGTAGCCGTTGGTAAACGGATACGAGGGTTCGGTGTTGTTGACTTTTCCGGTTTGCAAACCAACACCGGCGGTCACGATCTTGAACGTTGAACCAGGGAAATAGCGGTCCTGGTAAAAATGCGGGCGCATCGGAACACCCGGCGCGGCATTAAGGGTTTTCCAAGAAGTTTCAGCGATCGCCTTATCTAATGAGCTGACCGTATTGGGGTCATAGGACGGCCAACTCCACGCTCCAAGAACGGCTCCAGTCCGTGGGTCAAGTGCAACCACTGAACCTTCGCGATCACCGAGTTGCTGCTGAGCAGTTTGCTGAACGTCTTTGCGCAGCGAAACCGAAACGTTCCCAACGTTCTCTCGATCAACAAATAAATCACCGAACGACTTCACCTGTTGATCAAAGGTGGACCCAGAAAGCTCATCGTTGTACTGCTTTTCGATCCCTGAAGAGCCGTAGCGGAATGAGAAATAGCCCGTTGATTGTCCAAATAACTCGCCTTCCGGATACACCCGCATACGTTTGAATTCCGAGTCGGTGTCGGGATTAGCAATGCTTTGAGCGATCACTGCACCATCTGCGGTCAGGATCGAACCTCGAGGGCGATTGAAATCACGGCGAACCTTCGCAGTATTGATCGGATTGTTGTCGAGACTTTCTTTATCGACGACTTGGATCCAGTTCAGCTTTGCGAAAAGTGCGACATACAGAACGACAAGCACTATGCCGAGTTTCATGATGTTGCGGTTCATGCAGCCACCTCGGACGCTGCACGATTCATTGATCGCTTCGACGTCTGATCGCTAATGCGTAAGAGCAACGCGAGGATCACGTAGTTCATAACAAGCGAAGAACCGCCGTAGGAGATGAACGGCAGCGCAACACCGGTGAGCGGAAGCAGACGCAGCACACCGGCAACGATGATGAACGCCTGCAAACCGAGCAACAACGTGAAGCCTGTTGCTAGCAACTTGTCGAAAACTTGATCGGTTGCGGCCGCAATACGCAAACCAGAGCCGATGACAAGCAGGTAGGCCATGATGATCAATGCACCACCAACAAGGCCGAGTTCTTCAGCGATGACAGCGAAGATGAAATCGTTTTCTGCTGCAGGGATACGCGTCTCTCCCCCACGGCCGAGTCCGGTGCCGGTGAGCCCACCAAAGCCCATGGCGAACAAGCCCTGAATGATTTGGTAACCGTCGCCGCTTGGTGTCTTCCAAGGATTGATCCAAATATCGACGCGCACTTTGACATGGTCAAGGGTGCGCCAAGCGAAGAGGGCACCGGCAGCGAAGAGCCCGCCGCCGATCACGAGGAACGAAGTTCGTTGCGTTGCGACCCAAATCATCACGAGGAAAAGCGCAAAGAACAGCAGTGACGAACCAAGGTCCTTTTGGTAGAACATCACGAGCAACGTGACGCCCCAAGCGATAAGAACGGGGCCCAAGTACTTCGGATGCGGGAGCCGAAGGGGGCCTATTTTCCATTGGCTCGTGGCAATGAGTTCTCGCTGATCGGCCAAGTACGCCGCGAAAAAGATGGCAAGCGCAACCTTTGCGACTTCACCCGGCTGGAAACTGATCGGACCGAACTTCACCCAAATTGTGCTTCCACTACCAGCGTCGTACCCGAGACCGGGAACAAGCGGGAGCAGAAGAAGCCCAAGACCTACAACTGCGAATGTGTACCGATAGCGCTCGAGATCACGCGGCCTCTTCACCCACCACAGCGTGAGGACGAACGCCACAATGCCGATTGCCGTCCACGTTGCCTGGGCTGCTGCCAACTTTTCGTTAAGTCCGGCAATGACGACATAGCCAAGGCCGTTCAACAGCGTCACCGTCGGCAACAAGATTGGATCAGCACCTGGCGCGAGTTTGCGAACAGCGAAATGGGCACCCATGAACAAAGCGATCACTGCAACGAGAAACGGGATGATGTTGGCCGGAATACGTGACTCCGATCCAAGACTGGCCAGCACGTATGCCGCACATACGATGACAACCGTCATCAGCATGAGGCCTAACTCGGTGTTGCGACGAACCGTCACGACGTCACTGCGCGATCGTTGTAGTGGTGCTCGAACTGGTGGTACTTGAGGTCACTGTCGATGTTGTTGTTGTCGCCGTCTTTGCATTCTGCTCAATGAGCTTGTCGATATAGCTACGAGCGGATTTCAACGAAGGTTGCTGAACCCCGTTCTCCAAATCAACCAATGCTGCGGCAGGCACATTTACGAGGAGAAGATCGGAATCCTCAGCCAATGAGGGCTGAATCCAAAGGACACCGCCAGGTTTTCCGTTGAATATGGCGACGTTGTCCCCGTCGACACCGACGTACCAAGTCTTTGTGCCCGTCCACCAAATGAAAGCCAGCCCGACAAGAATCACGAAAACGAATGCGGCGATGAACGCACCGACTCGCCATGTGAATGAGCGACGAATCGCGCCCGGAGCTTTCGGGGACTTTGGTTCCGTTGTCGGAACATCAGTCACCGTGAGATCGCCACCAGTATGTGAGTTACGAACACGATTCGCAGGATCGGCATTTGGATCGCGGCCCAAATCGTCAATAACGTCGACCACGACGCAGGTGATGTTGTCGCGGCCACCACCTTCGTTGGCGAGACGAATCAACTCACGGCAGGCCTCGTTCGGATCTGCGAGGCGTCGCAATGTTGCGGAGATTCGATTCTCATCAACCTCGTTGAACAAGCCATCGCTGCAGATCAGATAGCGATCGCCAACGATCGGAAGAATTTCCCATGAGTCAACAAGCACCGTTCCATCGATGCCGAGCGCGCGAGTGAGGATGTTTCGCTGCGGATGAACTGCGGCTTCGGCGGCAGTGAGGCGGCCTTGGCGCTCCATCGTGGCAACAAGACTGTGGTCTTCGGTGATCTGAGCGAGTTCGCCGTCAGATAGCAAATAGAGACGCGAATCTCCAACGTTTACAACGCCGATCGCATCGCGCCCTGCCGCATCAACAAGCGCCATTGCGACGAGAGTCGTACCCATACCTGCGAGTTCGGGATCGGCAGTCGAGCGCGACACCAACGCATCGTTAGCGTTCTCGACTGCCCGTACCAACACATCAGTACCAGCAGCGGTGAATTCGGCGTGAAGTGTCTCAAGCGCAAGATGACTCGCAACCTCGCCGGCCTGATGACCACCCATGCCGTCGGCCACAGCAAAGAGGCCGTCAACCACGAGGTAGGAATCCTCATTCGCTTGGCGAACTCGTCCGGTGTCAGAGGCTGCGCCCCACGCGAACCGAGTCACTGCATCTCCATGACGGTGTTGCCAATCTGTACAACATCGCCGGGCTTGATCACCATTGGTCCCGCAACCTTGTGTCGGTTCAGCCACGTGCCATTTGTGGAACCGAGATCTTCAATCTGCCATTGATTGTCACGATTAAAGATGCGCGCGTGAATCTGTGAAGCGTACGTATCGTCGATGGTGACCTGACAACCAGCGGCACGACCGATCGATACTTCGCCCGCGAGTGCCCATGCTTTGCCTGAGAGTTCAATCGGCTCACGCACAACTAGTTGACGATAACGGGCGGCATCGCCTGATTCTTTGCGGCGCTTACGAGTTGGCGCAACAACGGGAGGTGTCGCAGTTCCGGCCGGGATTTGGGGAACCGGTCGAAGTTCCGCCCACACCGCCCGTACAACGCGAAAGAAGAACAGATAGAGAAGCGCGAGAAGACAAAGCTTCAGTACCAGAAGCAATTGGTCAGAGACCATGGTCAGGACGCCTGAAAGGTCAGTCGGATGCTTCCGAAACCGAGTTCGTCACCATCACGAAGTTCACGCTCGTGCACTGGCACACCATTGACAGTGCTGCCATTGGTCGATCCGAGATCAACGAGTACAAATCCCATGCCGCGCGGGTGAATCTCGGCGTGTCGACGACTCACGTTGGGATCAACCAACGTGATCTCGCATTCAGGCAAGCGTCCGATGCTGACCATTTGCTCGCGGAGCACAAAGCGCTCACCAGTGGGGAGCAGGAGCGAGCCAGCGCCAGCGCCACCTTGTCCTTCACGGAAACGCGATTCAATAGAAAAGGTGCCTGTGCGCTGGTTATCGTCGACGACGAGTTCAACTTCGACAGGCCCGAGGAAGGTGTAGGCCTCGTCCCGGGCATGTTCGCGGGCGGCGTCACACAGTTCGCGGGCGAGCGAATCGGCGATGTCGACGAAGGCATCGTGATCGTCGGGTGAAATGGCGATGGTGAAGGAGTTCGGGGACACGGTTCGACCACGGACATCGACCGTGCGATGGTCATCCATCTCGCGGGTGAGCTTGCGGCCGATCTCGATGGGGCGGACGCCACTTTTGAAGACTCGTGAGAACACACCTTCTACGGCATGTTCGAGACGGCGTTCAAAACCCTTGAGACCCACGTCGGACAGGTTAGAGCCGCGGGACTGCTCGCCGATGCCGGTGAAACGGTTCCGCTCATCTCCCCGGGTCACAATCACGTGCTTCCCTTAAGACCTGAGCCTCGTTCCGAATGCTGGTTCCACGGCTTCACTCGCAGGAAAGGTCAGAAATCACGTCAGTGCGGTCCAGCTCTCTGCTCCCATGATCGGCTCCGCTCATCCGATCATTGGCTCAATCCAAGTCATGTGTTCAGATGAAGGTCTCACTAGTCATTCGCCTCTGCGAATGAACTCACTCTGACTCGGCGGTTACATGTCGTCGCTTTCTCCGCTCGTCTTCATCTACTTGGGCGAGTTTCCTCGCTACGGTGAAGGCGCGATCAAGTTGGCGGTTGAAACCTCCGGAGTTCCGGTTGTCCTTGTCACTGACCACGAAGTTCCCGCTTCGATCAAAAGGTGGTCCCTGCGAACACAGGACTTTTATGACCCGGAGAGTTTCAAATCCACGTCGCATCTGATTCTGCGAAGTTCTGAGTTTCGTAATGGCTTCTGGCAAAAGACACTTGAACGACTTTTTGTCCTGCAACAGTTTCAGAGGGTCAGCGGTGACGACAACCTTTTCCACGCTGAGTTAGACAACTTGGTCTTTCGGCTCGACAGTTTTGAATCCCAAGTCGGTCAATCTTTACCGAACGCCACACTGACTCTCCCATATGGTTCATCCGACGTTGCGCTTGCCTCGTTGATGTACGTCCGCGGCACCGAACCCCTCGATCAGCTCGTACATTTCGCGAACTGTGGGAAGAACTACTCCACTGAGATGCACCTACTCGCCGCCTTCGGAATCGAACACCCCGATGTGCTTGTGCAAGCCCAATCACTCGAGTCACTCACCTCAGCAACCAACTTCCGTGAGAAATCCACGGGCTCCCCCTTTGAAGCGGTTGGAAGGAACTGGATGTTCGACGCTGCAGCACTCGGCCAATGGGTTGCCGGCCAAGACGCCGCGAACAGTTCTGCTCTTGTGTCGTTCAATCACTTCGTCAATGAGGCGATCGCGCATACTTCACTTCGACCGCGAACCTGGCTCACCGATGAAGGTCTGCTCAGTGTCGAAGTCGGCGATCAGTTTCTTTCTTGCTACAACCTGCATCTGCATCACAAAATTCACACTCGAATTCCGACAAGTCGACATCTTCGTGCGCTGCTTTCCTGCGCCCGATTACCTGTACGGGTTCCGCTCCGGGTCAACTGGTCAAACATCGCCTCGGCGGGTCGACGAGCGGCGACGCGAGTCCGAAGAGGTATCGGCCCCTAACCCCGTCGCTTCAGTCGATGTCTTGGTGAAGAAGCACCCTTAGTCCGTTGCATCGCAAATCTCGAAAGCGGCCATCAGCGCCCATACCTTGCTGATGGAGGAGGCAACTGAGCACCGACTGGTCCTGACGATGATTCGATCGATTTGATCCGGGCGGGGCGATACATGCTGGTGAATGAGCGCACTCGGACCATTGACGAATCAACGCCACGGATTGAGCGGAAGTCGGATCGACTCCAACAACACCGCCACAGAACATTTTCCGATCAAAAAACTCTGTCGGCACATTGAGATTCGAAAGCGTCTCCGGATGCGTCCAATCTCGAAGCGATCCGCCGGAATAGGGCGAATACACACCTAAAGCTTTCGTGTAGCGACGGAACCAACGAAGCCGACTCGTAATGCGACATCCAGCATCGAGCCAGATGACGATACGGCTCGCACTACTCACTTCCAGATCAATGATGACCGGCTTCCACGCGTACTCACCAGAATCTTGTGTGATGTCGAAATACTGAGGATAGAGATCGAAGTTGAAAGTCTTCAGTTGAATCGCTCGAAATTGCTCAAGAAGTTCTGCGCGCTGACTTGGCGAAAGTCCAAGATCCCAGACAACCACTTCTGCCGATGGCTCGTAACGCTGGACGCTCGAGAGGAGCCCAAGCAGCGATCGAAAATGAGAGGAATCGGCACCTGTGACAATCCGGATCTCGACATCTGCAGAAACCCGACCGAACGTTTTCCACCGACTCGCCCATCCAAGAACCTGACGGCACCGGTCAACCGCAGATCTGAGAATGTTCGGGACGACCACAAGATCAGTCTCGCCTCCGCAGACGGAACTCGCATTCGTATGCGCAGTGCCCTCATGGACTTTGCCGGCTCACCTGACTTCTCGAGCGAAAAAGAACCGGATTCGTAGCGCCTGAAAGCGGGCGGTAGAGTCTCCAGTCCACTCGCGCGAGTGGCGGAATTGGCAGACGCGCAGGATTCAGGTTCCTGTGCCCGTAAGGGTGTGGGGGTTCAAGTCCCCCCTCGCGCACCATTAGGTGGGACCGGTCCCACAATCACGACCAGAAAATCTCCCAGCCTGAGCATTATCTGAGGCTCGTCGAATCCTTCGAAGCCGATTCCCTGGACATGAGTCCCGGGATGACGGCGAAGAAGCGAGCGGCACTGGTTGCCGAGCGACTGCGTGCTGCGGCCGTGGCACCTATCGCCGCAACGGTTGCCGACGAGATCACGCTGAAACAGCCAACGGCTGGAGGACCGACAGCGCAACGGTTCATCTCATCGCAGGCTCCGCCTGTCTGTGGCAGTCACCGAACGACTCCATCTCGGCACCGGTGACGCAGTGCTGGTGTTCGCCGACATCGAAGGCGGACGCCTTGTTGTTTCGTCGCCGACGGTGCTGGCCGCCGCTGCGATGGCTAGTCATGTGGAGTCGGTGTCGTGAGCGGTTCACGCGAACGGATTCTTGACGGGATCGCCGCCATGCTCGAGACCAACGGCATTTCCATAGATGAGCTGCAACGTCATCTCGAGAGCGGCGAATCAGGAGTGACGTTGCAGATGTTCCTCGACGCTGAGACCCCGAAGATGCCGAAGGACACACGGCGGACTTATCTCACTTCGCTGCGCCGACCCCGACTTCGCCGCTGCGAGCAGCGCTCGCTTGGTGACCTGTCCACGTCCGTCGCGCTCAGGCGCAGCTGATAAGGAAGTTGTGACAGCTGACCTACCGAGGGACTGCCAATCAGCTCGGCGGCGGGCTGTCGCCGATGAAGGGCAGTCCGCCCGAGAGTCCGTACTGGTTCGGATAGGCCGCAGCGCCGTCAAAGGCGGCGACATCCGAGGAGATCCACGGAAGGGCACCGTTGGCCGACATCCGGTAACCCCATGCGTAGGTCTCTGACCATTCGAGATCAGCGCCGTAGCGCATGGCGTCATAGACCGCTCCGCATGTGCTGGCCGCCACAGGGGTGAGGATCCGATAGTCATCACACGGGAGGGAGTCACCACGGAACGGGATGTCGACGGTGGTGGTCACGGTGCGTCCGTCGTGGAGGCTCACGGTGACTCGCAACCATGCGCCGGGCGGCGTCCATGCGATCCATTGCGGGAAGCTGCCCGCCACCACCATGGAGCCGTTGATCGTTTTAACCTTCACCGCGTCATCAGAGGTGCAGGTGTTGGCCAGCGTGCACCGAGCCAACTGGCCGAGCACCCGGTAACGGGGACGCGAGGTCTGATCAGAACGTTGACTCATGATGTCGACAGTGATCGACGAGTTCGCCTTCTGCGTCGGTGTCATCGATGCGTACCCGGGGACCTCGGTCTGCACGATCGTCGAGAAGAACTGAGTGAACTGGATTGATTGACCGTACCCGTAGCCGATGTCGTCCTCGAGGGCATGGGTCACGCCACAGGTCCCCCACGGTCCGGCACAGGGTGTGGGCTCCGGAGCCCGCGCCGCACGCGTGAGACGCTCGGCGGCGAGGCTGTCGAGATACGCGTTCATCTGCACGATCTCGGCGTCAGTGGCGGCGGCCTGCGCCGTCTCGGCCTGGGCGGCCTGCAGCGCGGGCGACGCCTGGAAGAACGGCGCCGCCACCGGCGTGATGGAGGTGAAGATCTCCCCGGGACCCTGGGAGTCGACGAGTTCGGCGAAGTACTTGACCGGTACCGTGACGCCCTTCTCGACCATGGATCGGACGAGACGGTTGTAGGCGAACTCCGAGGCCTTCGTGGCACCCTTGATCAGCGCGCCGGCAACACGTCCACGATTGACCACCCGTGCGGTCTTGGCGAAGCCCAGCGTGGCTTTTACCGCCTTGGCGGCCGCGGCGGCCTTCTGGGCGATCGTCGACGCGACCCGCGTGGCCAGTCGGGCGACGGCCATCTGTGCCATGAACGGACCCATGATCGCCGTCTCCACCGCCATCATGATGAGTTCGGTGGTGATCATGGTGAGCACCTTCGCTGCCGACTCCCCGAACAGTGAGGAGAAGAACGAGGTCACGCCGTCGGAGAACTCCCATCCGAAGATCGGCGCGCTGATGTCGGGATCGCCGATGACCGCACCCTGCCACTCACCTGATGCCGAGACGCCCAATGCGCCCGATGTGGAACGCGCCGGCGTGCCGGTGCCCAGCGACAGGTACCCACTCGACGCCGTCGTTCCCCAACTCGACGAGGTCTCGACCAGGATCGTGGCTCCGGCCATCCTTACCGCCCAGCCGATACCCGGCAGTGAGATCGACAGCGTCAGTCCCCCGCCGACCGTGCCTGCGTCCACCGCAGGCAGTGCGGAGCCGTCGAGTCGACGCGACGCGCAGAATCCGTCGAGGTAGCAGTAGGCGATCTGTGTCTCGGTGCCGGAGGAGTCCTTGAGATACACATCGACGGTCACCCCCGAGGGTGAGGCCTGCACAAGCGGGGCCATGCCCGGCCAGCGGGCTGCGGTCATGACCTGGACGGTGTCGCCACTGCGACCGACTTGGGTGGCGCTCTGGGTCTCGAGAGGAGCGACGGTGACCGGGAAGGTCACCAGTCGCCCGGTCCGAGCGGCCAACTCCGCCGGCGAGCCCGAGGTCAATGTCGCAGGCGCATCGGGGGCATAGGCGATGAGCCCCAGCAGCGAGGTCCCGACCTGCAGACCACCGTTGGCGTTCGCATCGGTGTCACTCAACGAGGCGATCGGATAGATCTCGCACATCTCACAGGTGAACGGCCCCTGTCCGCGCCCGGTCCAGCGGTTCCAGCACCCGTAGGGGCCGGAGCACTCAAGTCTGGACTCAACAGTGCGCAGCGTGCGGGGACTGGCCGTGGGTGTCCAGACACCACCGGCGCTGTGGGTGAAGTCGGTGTCGTACCGATGCAGCACATTGGGATCGGTGAAGAAGAACGGGTCGGAGCCGGCCTGCGTGTCGGCCAGGTCGTACTTGATGGCCATGTCACCGGGGGTGCACAGTTCGAGATCACACTGCACCTGGATGTAGAGGGTCTGACCCGGCTTCGGATCCACCGCCTCGGCGATGGGGACCATCGGCGAGACCCCCGAGGCGGTGCAGGTGCCTGAGATCCGATCCGAGGGGGCGATCGGTGAGCACACACCACCGGACATGGTGGCCGAACCCTGCAGCAGGGTGATGGGGGCCGGGCCGACGCCGGTGAGAATCATCGAGGTCGAGGACGCGGCCACGGGGAACCAGCCGGCGACGGCAGGATTGGAGGGCGGGGTGTAGGTGGCGGTGATCGTGAACGCCATGCCGCCGATGAACACCTCGGCATCCACCTCGAGCGTGGCGTCGCTGCCCGAATAGGACATCGAGGCGCTGAGTTCGGGGATCCGAGCGTCGCCGTTGGAACGCACGACGGTGGGGTTGCCGTTGGAATATGCGAGATCGAAGCGGGATGTCGTGACCGCCGCAGTGCAGTAGGTCGCACCTGTGCAGTTCGGGGTGGCGGTCAGTTCCACCGTGCCCATGGCGAGACCCTCATCATTCACCGCACGCCACTGATCGGGGATGGAGTTGGCCACGCGCAGTTGGATCTTCTGCATCCGGTCGCGGGGAACCTGTCCGGCGGGGAGCACCGGATCGCCGTCAAGGATCGTGGGCACCAGATCGAGTTCCATGGCCAGCGGCTTGGGGGCACTGCGATTGATCGGCGTGTTGAGCGTGTACTTCAGTCCGGTGGCTGCCGAGGTGAATTCGTGGTCGAGACTCAGCACCCGCGTGGTCTGGCCGCCGTACTTGGGAACCCACCAGTTGATGAGCGTCGGCGTGTCAGCAGGGTCGCGCAGCAACCAGTTGGCCAGCACCGTCGAGCCGTTGCGCAGGGTCGAGGGCATGTCGACGGTGGCGCGACACACGAGCACACAGGAGATGGTCGCGTTCGACCATGGCGCCGGTGCCGTGTTCGGCGCGGCCTGGGGGTTCTCGAGCGCACGCAGCGAGGGGCTGCGATCGCGGTAGGCGAGTGTGCCTCGCAGGTTCGGTGAACCGAGTGTGAGCGTGGAAGTGGCCGCGGCGCCGATGTCGAACGTGCTCGGAGATTGGGTCCATGCGAGATTCACGGGACCGGGCTCGACCGGCACGGTGACGGAGAGATTTCGAGTGCCGCGGAAGATCCCATCGGGGGCGCTCTCACCCACCTGGAACCGCTGGGTGATCCAACCCGCCTCAGTCGGTGTCCACGGGACGGTCGCCCGACCGGAATTGTCGGTGAGCACCGGTTCACCCACGGTGTTGCCGGCGGCATCGAGTCGGTACACCGGAACACCCGACGCAGCCGGGAGTCCGGCCCACATCGAAGTGACACACGCCATCTGGTAGTCGGTGAGATCCCGACGCTGGTTGCTCGCCGAGGCCGTCGCCGGGCACACATCGATGCGAGTGGGGATAGGCACACCGACCGAGTAGGTCGAAGCTGTTCCGAGGGTGGAATCTCGCTCGATGGTGGTGGGAACGGTGGCCCGACCGGCAAAGGCGGTGGACTCCATCGACACGTCGGTGTGGACCGGCG
>JBILIB010000217.1:0-7437 GCA_044350215.1 Acidimicrobiales bacterium | reverse complement strand
GACGCAAGTTTCGAATCCCAAGAAGCAATGTGCTTCGAACCCGAGCCGGAAGAACTCTGAACGGGGGTAAATGCCTTGCCGTTAGCGAAGCCAGACAGGCCAGCCATTACATCCATCGTCGTGTCCGAACCAGCACCCACAAGTGCGTCGGCGAACTTCGGATCAGCGCTGACTGACGATGGCGCCAAAAGCCCAACACTGATGGTTGCAGCCAAAGCAACAAGAACCAATTTTGAGCGCTTCATTTTGCGAGGGAGCAGCGGCATTTCAGATTCCTTTCTCAGTCTCAGAGACCCATCTGGCAACTGAGATACTCAACGTGATGCGAAGTGAAACAGACCCAACCGACAACCAAATGAAGGGAAAGTAAACAAACCCGGTCAACCGGAATTGTTCATTTTTTCTCAACCGAAACGACCATTTACGTAGTCAGCAGTCCGTTGATCCTGAGGATTTTCGAAGATCGCATTGGTGGGTCCGTGCTCAACGATCACACCAGGAGTTCCCTGCTCCGCAAGAAAGAATGCGCACTGATCGGAAACGCGCGCAGCCTGTTGCATGTTGTGGGTAACAATCACGATCGTCACATCACTTCGAAGATCAACAATCGTCTCTTCAATACGACGAGTCGAAGTCGGATCAAGGGCCGAACATGGCTCGTCCATCAACAACACTCGGGGGCGAAGCGCCAAGGCGCGCGCAATACACAATCGTTGTTGTTGTCCCCCCGAAAGTCCTCCGCCGGGCTGACGAAGTCGGTCACGGACTTCCTTCCAGAGCCCAGCTCTTTGAAGACTTGACTCCACGATCTCATCGCGCTGTGTAGCTGTGATTTTTGTACCGGTAACTCGGAATCCGGCAACAACGTTGTCGTAGATGGACATGGCGGGAAAGGGATTTGGCTTCTGAAAAACCATTCCCACCTGGCGCCGCGCATCGATGACCTTTTTCTGCAGGTCGTAGATATCTTCGCCGTCAAGCAAAACCTCGCCTGACAAAGATGCACTCGGAACAAGCTCATGCATCCGATTCAGAATCCGCAAAAACGTCGATTTACCGCAGCCTGAAGGGCCAATGAGGGCCGTCACTTCGCCAGCCGCCATCGTGAGCGAAATCCTGTCGAGGACGTGATGATTTCCGAACCAGGCAGAAATGTTTTCGGCGCTGAGTTCAGCAAGCGGCAAATCTTCGAATTCGAATTCCTTCCGCATCGAAAACATCCGTCGGCTCTTTTTGACTGAGTCGCCAACTACCGTCCGTGCCGGAACTTCTCCTAATGACTCCGCATACCGACGCTCGACCAGACCAAGAAATTCCTCTTCATCTTCCGCCTTCAAGCAGAGTCCGAAGTTACGCAGTTCTGTTGTCTGCAACAGCACCGAATTTTCCAATTCGCGATCAATTTCAGTGATCTCAGAAAAGAGCCACTTCCATTCGCGCATCTCCTTGTGGGCTACGACACCGTCATCGCTGACCGTAACGGTGGCGTCTGATGCAACGACGACGACCTCGTTTGATTTCATCACTTGGATCACTGATATGTCCCGGAACTCGACAGGGTGAGTACCGGATTCGACTCGATTGCTGTCGTTGTTTACGTCTGGCGCTATCTGTTTCATCATTTTCCTCACAACATGTTGGGAAGCAAGCGAGCAAATTGGTCGCTCACTGCCAGTCCGACCAGCACCAATAGTGGTGAAACGACTATCCAAGTTTTCATACGACTCCAGCGATTCCATCCCCAAATGAAGAGCGCCATCACAACCACAAGGGCCTCGAGCCAAAGAACTAATTGCCAAACAGTTGACGAATCCACACCCATGAAATTCTCCGAAGCTGGGAGAGTTTTCGAACTAAAGGCTGTACCTGATGACGCGACTGCGTTTCCCTCTAATTCCGCATCAACTCGAACGATTCCATCGGGCATGAAGGGGCGGCCCTCAACTGTCACAAGTTGGACCCGTGATTTTCCCTCTCCGATTTTTGCTGGCACCGGTTCGCCCTCAGAACGCACTGCAATGACCGAGAACTCAAACTCTCCCTGACCGGTGGTGACACGAATCGGATCGCCAACCTTGAGTTCACTCAAGCGACCAAACGGAGCGCCGAACGAGGCTCGTCTACCCATAACAATGCTGGTTCCGACTTGACCGGGAAAGACGGTGTCCATGCGATAACCGGGACCGTCCATGGTGATGCTCGATGATGTCCCAGCAAACACGACCTGTTGAATCCCAATCGACGGCACTTCCAAATACGCCACAGCTGTACCTGGTCGGATCATCTGTCTTTCGACATTGACCGGTCCCGTCGGCGCAGTCCCCTCCGCCAATTCAACGCGAAATGAATTGAATGCTTTCTGTTGGGCAGAGCGTTGCTGCATCCCTCCCACAACTGAAATTGAGGCCAGAAACGCGACCAGAAGCACCGCGAAAACAACGAGCGAAATTCGGACGAGTTGGGCCCGACCCCCAAGGGCTGGGACGTCTCCTGCCGGGCCCCTAGCAAAGAACGATTTAAGCCAGGGTTGCGAACCGCTGTCACTTTCAGACCCATCAACCGGCGATGCATCTTCAACGACAGTTTCAGTTGGATTCATCCAACTTCATCTCTCGGTTTTGGGGACTTGCCCACGAGGTACATCATTCGCCCAGCGACCAAGAGAACTACCGCCCAGAAAAGTATCGACCAAACGCCGGTACCCGTCACCGGCAGTCCGCCACCCGAGCCCGAAACCAACGTGGCTGTCGGATCTCCTGGGACCGAGGTCGTCCCGGGGTTTCCAAGCGGGTCGGTCGTCGTGGTCGTCGTTGACTGTCCAACCGTCGTCGTAGTCGTCGGAGCAGCCGTTGTCGTTGTTGTCGGAGCTGCCGTCGTGGTAGTCGTCGGAACCGGAGTCGAAGTAACCCAATCAACCTTCGCATTGTCCGTGTTGGTCGGATCGTTTGTAATCGTGATTTGCTGACTCCAGTACGACTTCAACTGGGTAGGACTAGCCCCACCAAGGGTGCACGCCACCCCAATCTTGTATGTCCCATTCGGGATGTTGGTTGGTGAAAACACCTGGAAATTGAAATTGGGGATACCCGAGACGCCACCAGTGGTCGCGGGGGCAACGGCGATATCAGGCAGTTTTGAAACAACTGGGGAACCGGAACTGTCAAACAATGGCTGCCGGAACTCTGAACCGACTGCGGTCGGGCCACTACTGCCGAACGTCAACGTTGCGTCGATGTCGGCTGCAGCAGGAATCATGAATGTCTGCCACCGATACCCGGCGTTTCCGTCACCCGGGCACGATGCACTTCCACCCAAATTGATCGTGAAGTTTGTTGCACCCGTACCCGAAGACTGTGTCAACGTTGCTGTGCCGTTGTTCGTCGCCCCTGAAGCAGGTAGAGCGCTAAAAATTCCAAGAATCGACAACAAAACCACTGCTGCCAAGAGCAGACCCATGGCACGAAGGTTCGTGAAGTAAGACCTACTTGTTGATTCCACTTTTTACTCTTTTCTTTTCGAGAAATTTGTAGGAGAGAAAGAAGGCAAGCGCGACAGAGACCACACCTAACGCCAACAGCGGGACAGGGTTTGTTGATCCGCCTTCGGCGGTCACGCCCCCAATAACCGTCCAGCGAATGTTGGCTGGGCTATCGTTCAGATCCTCGGTGATTTCAATGGTCGTTTCCCAAATGCGTGTCGCATCGTTCATCAGCGAGCAGGCGATTCCCATCTTGTAAAGACCAGGCGCAAGTGTTCCTGGCGGGAAGACGGCAAATGAGAGTTGAGGAATGGAATCGATTCGTCCGGGTTTTCCTGGAGCAACAGCAACTGATGTGAGATCCTGAACGTAGGGACGAGTATTGACGTCGTAGAGAGCCCAGTTCCCCTCACCAGCAGGCTTTGTCGATTCAAACGTCAGACTTTTAGGGTCAACTGTTTGAGGAACGATGAAACTTTGGATTCGGTAATTTCCCTCTGCGCTGTCGCCCTGGCATTCAGACTTTCCCTGGGGTAGGAATGAAAACGACGTCGAACCTTTGCCGTCGCTGATTTGCTTTCCAGCATTCGGACCATCGCCTGCTACGACAACGACGGAATTCAAATCCACATCTGTTTCCGACGCACTCGCAAGGTTCACCCCTGCCACCGGCAACTGAATGATCATGAAACCCAGCAGTGCAAGGATCATTTTTGAGAGGAATCCTCGCCTCATGATTGTCTCCGCCTCGGGCGCTTGGTGATCTCAAGCGCCGACAGAGCTGCGAACACTCCTAGAGCTACCAGTCCAGGAATGATGAATCTGATTGGCGACATTGCAAAAATTGGAGTCGTCGCGATGACCGCTTCTCCAGTTGGTGATGGCTCAACAGCCTCGGAAGGAGTTGGTTGGGCCGAGTCACCGACCTGTACCGGCATTCCAGTCGGATTGAAAAATGAACCCTGCCCATCGAAAGATCCTGAATTCTCACCAACATCCCCGGATGGGGTCGGCTGCAATTCACGGATCGTCTTCGCTGCTTGCGCTGATTGCTGTCGCAATGTCTGCGGCATTGACGCATACCCGATCGGCAGTTCTCCGATGTCATACCCGGGTGTTTGGCCAGCACCGGTTACATAGTCAATAAACGACGCGTAGTCGTTACGATCCGCCTGCGGAAGCCCGAGCGGTCGAATTACTCCGTAGTTAATCGCTGTCAGTGGATAGGAACCATTCGACATTTTTGTTTGGTCAGGTTCGCGAACAGCCGGATTTGTCGGCGTAGTCATCGACGCCACCGCCTTTACGAGGGCCTCGCTCGTCGGAGAAATGAACTGACGCGACGCCGAGTTATCACCGGCTCTACTCAATTTCGCGATCTGCAAGCCGTAAATCAAAGCTGATGGTGTGTCCGTAACCCCTATCATGGCTCGACGGCCTAAATACTGGGGTTGCGCACGTTTCCAAACCTGGTCGGTCGTTAACGCAAAGATGTCTTTTACGATGCGGGCACCATCGTCAGCAGCGCGCAACACACGGGCCACGTCGGTGAGGCTTTGGGAGTACGGCATCCAGTCGGGGCCGCAAAGTGTGTTGGGGATGACACCCGTATCAATCGCTGGTGACTGATAGCAAAATGGATCAGCTTTGGGCAACGATTCCGGGACTGAATCAGCAAACGGTAAGCCCGAAGAATTCGCAGCTCCGGTCGTCGCGTAGACGGGATTGACTTTCATTCCCCATTCGTCGGGCTGGCCATCGAGCCATCGCTTCGCCTCCGGGTCGGCCAAGATCCATTCCCAAAGTTGACGAGCGGCATCCGAATTCCGAGACGGGAGTTGCAGGCCACTGAAGGTTCGCTGGTCACCAACTTGCAACAATGCGAATTCCGGATTGAAGTTCAGAAAATCTGGATCAGTCGCCAAATTGTCTGGATTTCCAGCCAGCCAGGGATAACCGGGATTCTGAAAGATCTGAACCTGTGAGACATAGGACTGGGTCAAAAGTTTCGCCACGATTCGCGGCGTGAGATTGAGATCTGCAACCCTCAAACCTGCAAGAAGCTGCTCATCACCAGGCGCGTCCAGCTTCGGGATTCTTTCGAAGTTAAAGGCGATGGCAAGTCCGGATATTGAAAGTGGGGCGTAGACCGTCGGCTTGAGTGGGTCCTCTTCACCGGATTCGAGGGGTCTCTGCACAACCGAAAGCCCTGCGGAACCTTCCACGGGATTCACAATTTGTTGTCTTGCGCTTGCGTCCGGGATTGTCGCATAGACAAATGGAGGAAGCGATCCAGTGCCACACAACTCGGGCTGCCATTTCGTCATCGCTGCGACAAGCAACTCATTTCCAACAATTCGACGCTCGTTCTGCGAAATTGAACATTGCGAATCGACCGTTACGAACTCGAGTGGAATTGCAATTCGATTACTCCACGCCGCAGGAGCGAGTGGAGAGGTGAACACTCCGAACGAACGAGCATCCTGCTCATAAGGCGTCCCGACATTTTCAATTTCTGGGGTCGAACGCGGAACGACCACGATCCAACATTTAGGGACTTTCAAGGAACCGCCCTGCTGCGCCTCGACTCGCTGCCCACATCCCAAGCCAGAATTTTCAAGACCAGTAACGGTCTGGAAAATCTCCGAGCCAGCTCCGTCCGCAAGTGTTTGACCAGCAGCAATTTCGTTCGTTGTGCTGGCGCTGAAATACGGGTTCAGCCAAAAGTTTCCCCCAACGATTGAGGGATTGAAGTTTGGATCTACGTGGCGACCAATTTCAGTTCCATCGACGGCCTTGAACGGCATCCAGACATTCGATGTCTGGGAGTCGACGTAACCAACTTGTGGATCGAAATTCGGCCAAGTGCTGCGACTAATCAAACGACTTGCGGAAAATCCTCCGGGCAATACGCCAGAGGGGAGGCCGCCGTAGACACCAGAGGCTGCTCCAGTCGCACACTGGCTTGGCGGTGGGCCAGGGTTTGCTTGATTTGATCCATCGTCGTCGCCCCAGCACTGGAATATCTGAAGAAAATTGCCACCAAACCTTCCCGGTCCTTGCAAGGTCGGTGTGGCCCCAGTCCAAGAAATCGAGACCGCCTGATTGACCAGTTGGCGCGTTTGGTTCACTTTCACTTGCAACGTTGCGAACGAGTCGCGTCCCGAAACCGTCACGGCCGAATCAGTATCCGGAAGTCTTGTATCCGTTCCGGCGCTGCCAATCACGGAATTTGCCGAGGACTGTTGCGGCAGCAGAGCTACGAGCAACAGTGCAACTGCGACGGAGAGAAGAACGTTCTTCGCGTGAGATCGAATTCTCATTTTTGATTTCGTTTCGAAAAGTACTGAATGCCGATAGCCGGGCCAACAATGACCACCGCCAGAAGGAGCACGACGAGAAGCGTCAGTGTTTGAGAACTCGTCCATCCTCCCGGCGCCGCCAATGACACCGGAATTGCACTTGCTAATGAGTTAGTTCCTCCGGCGGAATTCACTACCGAACAATCTTCCGTAGCCGGATCGCAATCGGCTCCCGATGCTGCGGTTGCCGATGCTGCGGCCTCAGCACCTACCGCACCGGTTCCGGCACCGCTCGCCCCATTCGCAGGCCCTGCACCGGCATTTGTTGCGGTGGGTTGGCCCGCTGCCCCACCCGTTCCGACAGCGCATTGAGTCACATTGATTTTGTCGCATTCAGAGGGAAACGGCGCATTCTTTGCCAGCAGATTTGTTCCATCAGGAGAAAAAGTCGGGTTGTTGCAACTCTTGACGTCGACTGATTGAACTTCGACCCCAGGTATTTTCCGGATTTGCTCAAGGCTCGAGGTCACCAAGTTGATCGGAAGTGGCGAGTACCCGAGTGATGCGGACTGCTGTTGCGCCTGGCACATGGCGTAGTAGGTGAACGCTCCAAGCGTCCTACCCTTCGCCGCATTGAACTGGCCTCGAATCGCTGTC
>JBILIB010000107.1:0-7477 GCA_044350215.1 Acidimicrobiales bacterium | reverse complement strand
GCAAACAGATTCCACTCATCAAGATTCGTGCCAGTCATGAACGGAACATCGGCTGCATCACCATTGGCAACAGCCACAAGCGGATTCGTTGGCAAAAACTCGCCATCAACAACTGGCTGAAACGCCATCGCCAATGCAATACCCGTCGGCCCACCAAGCCCTGAGGGATCGTCGTACAACTTTGCTTCAACCTTTGTGGCCGCTTTCGCAATGTCATCGGCCGATGCACTCAACAAACCATCGAGGCCGGAAACTCCGAGCTTGTCCATGAACTGTTCGGTCATGGCAGCACCCATCGCCGGGGTGAACGTGTTGTGCGCCGCACCACTTTGCGCAATTGCTTTATGAAACAGCCCACGAGCTGAGGGAATCGCAAGAAGCGTTGACACGCTCATGGCGCCAGCTGACTCACCGAAGATCGTCACATTGTTGGGGTCGCCGCCGAACACAGCAATGTTGTCCCGTACCCACGCAAGGGCAGCGGCTTGATCAAGAAGTCCGTTGACGCCACTGGATCGATAACGCTCATCGAGGTCGCCGAGCCACAGGAAACCAAGCGCACCAAGTCGATAATTCAGCGTGACAACCACAACGTCGCCACGGGTTGCCAAGGTTGTGCCGTCGTACCAAGGAGTCGACGATGAACCATTGATGAAACCGCCCCCGTGGATCCAGACCATGACTGGACGGGAAGCGTCGTCACACCCAGGCGTGAATACGTTGAGGAACAGACAGTCTTCGCTTGACGAATCTGCTGCATCGCCAAGAAATGCCGTGATGCCACCAGACTCCTGCACTGACATCGGCCCAAACGTTGAGGCGTCACGAACGCCGTCCCAAAATTCGGGAGGAGCAGGGGCGAGGAAGCGGCGCTCGCCGACCGGTGGTGCCGCGTAGGGAATCCCCCGAAACTGGAAGATGCCGCCCTTTTCAATGCCCTGAAGGTCGCCTTGGGCGACCGTGACTGTCGTGGAACTCATGGGTACTCCCTGTCCAAGTGATTGACGCAACGCTACCGGCGAAGAATTCTCTCGGCGTGGGTATGGATCTGGCTGCCACTGGTGTTGTACGTGCCATGTCCCACCCCCAACACAACGACATTTCCCCGCTAGCCAAGCCTGTGCTTGTCGCTGGAGCAACTGGCTACATCGGCAGGCGGCTCGTCAAGGAGCTCATCGATGCTGGCCATCAGGTCCGAGCTATTGCCCGTAACCCAGCGAAACTTGCCGACGAAGACTGGGCCGACCTCGTCGACATCGTCCAAGGCGATGTCCTCAATCCGCTTTCGCTCGCCAATGCTTTCAAAGGCATTGGCGGGGCGTATTACCTCGTGCATTCAATCGGTGGCGAAGGAGACTGGGAGGATCGAGATCGGCGTGCTGCTGCCAATTTCCGTGATGCCGCTGCCGATGCTGGAGCTTCGCAAATCATCTACCTCGGAGGGCTTGGTGATGATGCAGGATCCTCGCTTTCCCCGCACCTCCACAGTCGGCACGAAGTGGGGCAAATTCTTGCCTTAGGCCCCGTGCCGACAACAGAGCTTCGAGCAGCAGTCGTCATCGGTGCCGGGAGTGCATCGTTTGAAATGCTGCGCCACCTTGTTGAAGTGCTCCCCGTCATGGTGACCCCAAAGTGGGTTGAAACAAAGTGTCAGCCGATTGCTGTTCGAGATGTCCTTGCGTACCTACTTGGGGTTCTCGATGAACCCGCCGCACTCAATTCGGTGCTTGAGATCGGAGGACCAGACGTTCTCACCTACCGACAGATGATGGACGGCTTTGCCAAGTGTGCTGGCCTACGAAAGCGAATAATCGTGACCGTTCCGGTTCTGTCGCCTTCGCTTTCGTCTCGTTGGGTTGGACTTGTCACTCCGCTCCCCGCTGATCTTGCTCGACCACTCATCGACAGTCTCGTCAACGAAGTTATCGTTCGACATCACGAGATTGACGAGATCGTGCCGCGAACACCTCTCACTTATGTCGAGTCCGTCAACAATGCACTTCGACGAGTACATGACCTTGAAGTAGCAACGACGTGGGCCGACGCAGAGTTGCGCGGGCGAAGCCCGGCTGATCCGCTTCCTGCCGATCCCGATTGGGCGGGTGGAACGATGTTGACCGACATCCAATCTGTCCATTCGTCTGCGAATCCCGAGGCGCTGTTCCGATCGGTTTGCAGCATTGGCGGCGAACGGGGCTGGCTCGCCGGCGATTGGCTTTGGACCTTGCGCGGCATCCTTGATCGACTGTCAGGCGGAGTCGGCATGCGTCGAGGCCGACGTCACCCAGCCGAACTCCGGATTGGTGATCCACTCGACTTCTGGAGAGTTGAGGCTCTCGAAACTCCCCGCCTTCTCCGACTGCGAGCCGAGATGCGGCTTCCCGGCGAAGCATGGCTGGAGTGGCAAATTGAGCCAACAGGATCTGGATCGGTGGTCACACAACGCGCACTTTTTCACCCTCGTGGGCTTGCGGGGCGCCTCTACTGGCTAGGCGTCGCGCCCTTTCACTCGCTCATTTTCAAACCAATGCTTCAACGACTTTGCGCGGACGCCGAACAGAGTCAATTCTCGGCAGGCCCGTAGAGTTCAATCGTGAATCACAACCCCCACCGTTTCTCAATTCGCAACATCATTCTCGGCCTTGGCCTCTTCGCCTCTCTCGCTGGAGTCGTCGCCTTTGTCCGCACGAAAGCGAGTTCGGGACCTGTCCGTTTCGGCCGTCGATGGTCAAGGAATCTTCGCGTTCTTCAACTCGCAACCCGCACAAGCGGGTCATGGGTTTCTTGGAAAGCCCGCCGAACATTCGCAGACGCAGGTGCACGTCGCGAGATTGATACTCGGTTTGAAATGAAAACCGCGACCCAAATCACCGAAGCACTCGGAGAGATGAAGGGTGCACTTATGAAAATTGGGCAGATGGCGAGTTACCTCGACCAAGGTCTGCCCGAGCATGTTCGAGCGGTGCTCGCCGAACTTCAACACAATGCTCCACCAATGTCTGCAGAACTCGCGGCAGGCGTCATCATTTCCGAGCTCGGCGATTCCCCAGATCAAATCTTCGCTGAATGGGATCCGATTCCAATCGCGTCAGCCTCCATCGGACAAGTCCACCGAGCGCTCACACACGAAGGAAATGCAGTTGCAGTCAAAGTCCAATATCCCGGTGTCGCCGAAGCAATCGCCTCGGACCTCGACAACGCAAGCCTCATCTTCACCGGACTTGGCTTTCTCTTCCCCGGGCTCGAACAAGAGGCGATAGTTAGCGAACTTCGACAGCGCCTTGTTGAGGAACTCGATTACGACAACGAAGCTCGAAACCAAGATCTCTTTCGAACTGCGTACCTCGACCACCCCACGATTCACGTACCGCGTGTTTTCCATGAGTACTCAACCGCTCGAGTGCTCACGACGGAACTGGCCGATGGGGTCCACTGGGACGAAATGCTGACTTGGAGCCAGGACGAGAAGAATCTGTCGGCAGAGACTCTCTACCGATATGCGTTTGGCAGCCTTTTCCGACTCGCTGCGTTTAACGGCGATCCTCACCCCGGCAACTACCTCTTTCGACCTGGTGGACAAATCACGTTCCTGGATTACGGACTCGTTAAACGATTCACGCCCACCGAGGTCATTGACTTTGGAGACATGATCAAGAGTGTCGTCCTGAAACCGGATCAAGCCGAATTCCGATCAATTGTTGAACGAATCGGATTACTTCCAGCTGATCTCGATGTGCCGGACGAGGCCGTGTTCGACTACCTCAAACACTTTTACGACTTCGTTCATGAAGACGGCATCTACACAATCACCCCCGAATTCGGTTCCGAATCAATCCGAAGGATTTTTGACACGACGGGCCCATTCACAAAAATCCAGAAAGCAGCCAATGTCCCGCCGAGTTTCGTCGTGATCCAACGAATCAATCTCGGCTTGTATTCGATGTTTGGAGAACTCAACGCGACGGGCAACTGGCGCCGGCTCGCCGAGGAGATCTGGCCATTCGTTGACGGTCCACCATCCACACCCATGGGTCTGGAAATCCAACGCTGGGCCCGCGATCGCCACCCCAATGCCAAGGGTGCGATGCTGTCCCGGTGAAAGATTCAGACTCCACATCCCTTACAAGCGCCCACGCTCAATGGGTGGACCGGGATGCAGCTGTGGTGTGGCACGGCTTCACCCAAATGTCGACCTACGCGCAGAATCGTCCAATCATCGTCGACTATGCCGAGGGGCGAGAACTTATCGATGTCGACGGTTCGCGGTACCTCGACGCAATCTCCTCGCTTTGGGTCACAACCCTGGGACACCGAGTACCCGAGCTTGACGCAGCCGCACGAGAACAACTCGATCGCGTCGCGCATACAACCATGCTCGGCAACGGCAACCGCATCACCATCGAACTCGCGGAAGCTCTTGCACCTCGAGTACCCGTGAGCGAACCGCATTTTCTTTTCGCGTCAGATGGTGCAGCTGCGGTTGAACAGGCAATCAAAATCGCGTTTCAGTACTGGACGAATCAGGGAATCACCGATCGCAGCCGATACCTCACACTTGGCGGCGCCTATCACGGCGACACCATCGGAGCTATCTCAATCGGCGCTGGCGGTTTCGGAACTGACGTCTTTGATCCACTCCGATTCGATGTACTGCGCGCTCCGGGTTATGACGATGCAGGCTGGGCAGATACAGCCGTCGCAATGATCAGTGCCCATGCCCACGAACTTGCTGCTGTCGTCATAGAGCCACTCGTCCAAGGTGCTGCTGGAATGTGGATCACGGACCCGGAATCGGTTGAACGAGTTGGCGATGCCTGTAGAGAACATGATGTCTTGCTCATAGTCGACGAAGTGGCAACCGGTTTCGGCCGAACCGGAACACTGTTCGCCACCGAACAGTGTCGACTTCGCCCCGACATCATGTGCATCGGGAAAGGACTGACCGGGGGTTACCTCGCTATGGCAGCGACCATCGCGTCACGACGCGTGTATGACGCGTTTCTCGGTCCTGACCTCAGCGAAATGACGCTCTATCACGGTCATTCTTTTTCTGGGAACCCCCTTGCTGCAGCAGTCGCGCTTCGTCACCTTCAATTGTTTGAAGAACTTGAGGTGCTCGCAAACGTTCACGAGCGCGCCGCGCAACTTCAGTCACGACTCATACAACTCGCAGAGGGCAACTCCGCGATCAAAGCGATCCGCCAGCATGGACTCATGGTCGGAGTGGAACTCGCGCCCCCTCAAGATGATCTGCGTTGGGGTCGACGAGTGTGCGCCGCATCGGTAAATCGCGGCGTGCTTTTACGACCTCTCGGCGACGTCGTCGTTCTCATGCCCATTCTCACCTCGACCGCCGAAGAGATCGACCGCATCGTCGACGTGTTGGGCGCATCGATCGAAGAGGTTTGCGCTCAGTGAGCGAACGTCATTCTGCCAATTGGCCCGAGTGGTTCGAATCACAAGAGACCGAGATCAGGGAAAGTGGTCGATGGCGCGCTCCGAGATCATTTGATGCTCTCGGAGCTGTTGGCGAGCTTGAAGGTCGCACAGTCGTCTCGTTCGCGTCGAATGATTACCTGGGGCTCACGGCACATCCCGTCGTGCAAGCAGCCGCCATTGAGGCAACTACTCGTTGGGGTTCTGGGTCAGGGGCATCACGACTCGTTGTCGGATCGCGTCCGATCCACCATGAACTCGAAGACGCGATTGCACAATGGCGCGGCGCCGACGTCGCGGTTCTCTTCCCCACTGGGTTCGCCGCCAACCTCGGATTGCTTGCAACCTTGGGTGGCACGGGCGTCGTGATGCACTCAGATGAACTGAATCACGCGTCAATCATCGATGGTTGTCGCATGGCCCGCGCAAATGGCGCTGCCGTGTACCGCTACCGACATCTCGATCTCGACCATCTCGCAACCAACCTTGCTGCGAACGCTGGGGCACGTCAGGTTGTCGTCACTGACACCGTGTTCTCAATGGACGGCGATGTCGCCCCCATCGACAAACTCGCGTCGCTGTGTGCACACCACGATGCTCTTCTTGTTGTCGATGAAGCCCACGCAGTCCTCGAGCCTCCACCCGAGCCACTCGTCAACGGGGCAATCGTTGTGCAGGTTGGAACCCTGTCAAAAACTCTTGGGGCGCTTGGCGGGTTCGTTGCCGGTCCCCGCACACTTGTTGACCTTCTCGTCAACCGAGCACGCACCTACATCTTCACTACTGCCCCCAGCCCCGCCGATGCGGCCGCAGCACTTGCCGCAATCAGGGTCGTGCAATCGGAAGAAGGTGTCGCCCTTCAGGAACGATTGCGTCAACACATTGCGAGCGTCGCTCCTGGGCACCCATCGCCGATCATCCCAGTGATCTTGGGCGATGAAGGTTCGGCACTGGCGGCCTCGCAACGACTTCTTGAACTCGGCCTCCTTGTGCCCGCCATACGGCCGCCCACCGTTGCAGTGGGATCAAGCCGACTGCGCATTGCACTTTCCGCGGCCCATACTGACGAGCAGATTGCTGCACTTGTTGATGCCCTGCGTGTGTTGGAGACGGACGGTGGACAATGACATTTGATGGACTGCGACCACAGCGGCTTGTCGTTGTTGTCGGCACTGGGACCGAGATCGGCAAGACCTACGTGACCGCCCGCCTTTTGCGCGATCTTCGTTCAAAAGGCATCGATGTCGCAGCCCGAAAGCCCGCTCAGTCATTTGGTCCTGAAGACCAATTCACCGACGCTCACTTTCTTGCCGACGCGTCGGGCGAGTCTCCACACGACGTGTGTCCCCGTCACCGCTGGTATCCGATCCCCATGGCACCGCCCATGGCTGCAGATGTACTCGCCCGTCCGCAGTTCTCTGTCGAAGACCTTGCCTCCGAAATTCAGTGGCCACTTCCCGCTCCGACTGTCGCGTTCGTTGAATCTGCCGGAGGAGTTCGTTCACCGCTCGCGTCAGACGGCGATTCGATCAGCCTCATCGAAATCCTTCAACCCGACATCGTGTTACTCGTGGCCGATGCTGGACTTGGGACAATCAATCAGATCATCCTTAGCCTTGAAGCCATCAATAGCGGCGCTCATGTTGCGACACCGATTGTGGTACTCAATCGCTTCGACCCCGCCGACGATCTCCATAAGCGCAATCGCGATTGGCTCACCGAACATCTTGAAGTCGATGTCCTTTCAAGCGTTCCATCGGTTCTGGCAAAGATCTCGCCCCTCTAGGTCCGACTTCGCTCACAATCCACCACAGACTGCGTGCCCGATCAGGCGCATTGAGTCAGCCTCCGGTACGGTCCCACCTTCGACATGCGGGCACGTTCGGTGAGGGGGCGAAGCAATGATCAAAGCAACAGAACGACCAGTCCCCGCTTCGACCGATATCACTCTCACCGAAGCCGCCGAACAACTCGGCGTTCATTACATGACGGCGTACAAGTACGTTCGCACCGGACGATTGGCGGCCACCAAGGTTGGAGG
>JBILIB010000106.1:0-7545 GCA_044350215.1 Acidimicrobiales bacterium | reverse complement strand
GCGACTCTCGGTCATCAATGATCGCGAGCACTCGGTGCCAACAGCACTGAACCTGACCCTTGATGATGGAGTTACTCGAACTGTTCCGGTGCCTGACATTCCAACCGTCGAGGAACTAGGCAATGTCGCCACCGTTGATGTCCCCACTGGTCAACTTTCTTCGCGCGTCGTTCGGATTTCCATCGCCTCCGAACGCTCGGTGACGACGAAGGAATACTTCAGCGGTGGGCAGCGCATCCTCCCAATTGCTATCGCTGAATTCGGACTTCCAACCCAGGTCGGGGCCATCCCAACCACCCTGCCCTCGATTTGCCGATCGGACCTTCTGAATCTTGATGGACGACCTCAGGGATTCACACTCGAAGGCACCACCGCAGATGCACTCGATCGTGTCCCACTCGCTCTTGTGCCTTGTGGCAGTGCAAATGCTTCTGCATCGCGACTCGATGCAGGCGATCATCGGTTCGAGACAGCAAAGGGACTTGACACAGGCATCGATATCGATTCGGTTGAACTCCGATCGGTTCCTGCTACCCCGGCGAATGCGGTCACCGACGTTCCCGTGACCTCAACGACTGGGACGGGCACCAACTCTTACTCCGTCACGATAGAAAATTCCACTACTCCGTTCTGGCTGGTCCTCGGGCAGTCGCTTTCGGAGGGTTGGAGCGCGACTGTGCGAGGAGGACCATCGCTCGGATCACCCACGTTGATTGATGGTTACGCAAACGGGTGGCTCGTTGATCCTGCGGTTACTGGTTCCACATTCACCGTCGACATCATTTGGGCTCCGCAGAAATTCGTCTGGGCTGGTCTCGCTGTCTCTGCACCTTGGCTTATTGGCCTCTGTGCAGTGGCACTTGTGTTGACGAGGCTTCGTCGCCGAGAGCTGGCTGTCGAGCCAGAAGCAAATGATCCCGAGCTTGTCGCTCTATCCACGTCGTATTCGGTGACACTCTTCGAACGACTGGGACTCATTGCCGTCGTTGCATTAGTCGCAGCCCTTGTTGGCGGCCTTGGTGTCGCACTCGCCATGGCCGGAGTCTCGGCACTGTTGGTTTGGAATCGACGCCGATCAGTTATCGCAGCGTTAGTTGTTCTTGTTTCGATCGGCGGAATTGTGGCCCTCTATACAGGACTGCAATATCGACGCCAGTTCCCTAACGGGGTCGAATGGCCGTCGGGATTCTGGTTTGCCCATCAACTTGGACTCGTAGCGGTGCTCACAGTGGCAGCGGAAACACTCATTCGCTGGTTCCTTCGCACGCGTTCAAAGAGAACGCAGAGTGCGAGCGATGCCAACCAAATCAACGACGGTTCAACGCTCACCCGATAGCGGTTGTTCCCGAAACTCACTGCAGCCACTAGTGCAACCATCGCAGGCCACAGCAAAATCGGTAGAAGCGTAAGCCGGCGCTTCCATGCAATGACTGCTCCCACAAGTGCCAGCGATGCAACGACGTAGTACTGAACAAGGGCGAGCATTGATTGCCGGAATTCACGATTTTCAACGTAAATATCGAATCGCGCTGTCCCAATCGGATCGTAAAGGTTGAACATGCGTAATGTTCGGAGCGGTGCGACCACGAGTAGCCGAGTCTTGTGGTTCGAGATGTACTCCGTCGCCCAACTTCGCTTGATGGCATCGCGCTCTGACTCGTCAAGCATGGACCCGTCAGCACCTACCGGCTCCGGTTCGGCGCAATAGCGTTCCCAGTAGCCAGTCTTCTCCCCGTAATAGGCGGCATCGCAGTTCGTCTGCGCCTGAAGCGTTCCTGTCGGAGAGAGGAAAATGGGCTTAGTGAAGCTCGTCAGGTTGCGGATCAGCCATGGTGAGAGGACTGCGAGACCTACCGCACTCACGATGGCAAAATCGCGCAGCAGCGGCTTCCACTGCACTCGACGCGCAATGAGGGCGACCAGTACAAGAAGCGGGCCGTACGCAAGCAATTCTGTGCGCAAAAGGCCTCCCACCCCAGAAAGCAGGCCGAGAACAAGGGCAAAGCGCCAACTGGGAGCCCGCCACCATCGGACCGCAACGATGGTCATTAGGGGCACGAACACCGTTACGAGGGATTCGCTCATCAGCGACCAATCGTTCAGCCAAAGAAACCCGTAGCCCGCAGCGATAAACGCAGCGACAACTCCCGCGCGTTTCCCAAAAAGTTCCCGACCGGCGAGACCAATGAGGATCACGCCAAGAGAGCCAAAGAGCAAGCCAACCATACGGTGCTGGTTCACGCTGTCGAAACCCATGCGGGACGCGAGCGAAAGAATGAACGACCACAACGGCGGGTGCGCCGCTGTCGGTTCCTGCGTTCCTGGCGGAAGGGTCACAGCGACAGTTCGAACAGTCCCGTCGGGCTGCACGACGTCCACCGTAGGACAGTCCTCAGCGCCAAGAAGGAACGAATACTTCGACCCATCACCACCACCTCCGTCAAAGCAATAACCGGCGTAGAAAAAAACGGGATTTATGTAGCCCTTGCCGTCGGCCAGGAGATTCGCTGTCTCGTGGTAGAAGACGGCGTCACCCGAAAGGGGTGCGGTGCGACCTTCCCACATGAACGTCCCAAAGCGAACGGCGAAGCCAAACACGCCTGCGATAGCCAACCAAACAACAAAGGCTTTGGTTGACATCGACGCTGTCGGTCGATCGCGGCGCTCGCTGATCACGAACGCACAACTTAGGACCTCCGGACGCTGTCGACCGGGCGTCCGATACCTCAGGCAACGAGGCCCGGCTGGTACCGTCATAACTGCGCCGGGAGTTCGGCGGAACGGTTCGAGGAGGACCCCTTGGCTCTTCGCAGCCCTCACCAGTACGTTCAGTCTCTTCGTGACGACCGAATCGTGTACTTCGCTGGGAAACTCGTCCCAGACGTAACCGAGCATCCCGTCATCGCTCGAGCCATTCGCCACGCGTCTGTCGACTTCGAGCTCGCCGAGGATCCCTCTCTAAGGGGTCTGGCCGTTGTCGAAGGGCCTGAACCGTACAGCCGCTATTTCCTTGAGCCCCGCTCCACTGCCGACCTTTCCGATCGAGCACGACTTATCGAAACCGCAACCTCTCGATGCCACACTTTGGTCCCACTCATCAAGGAAATCGGTACCGATGCCCTCTTTGCTCTGCGTCGTATCGGACGAGCACTTGACGCCTCTCGCGGCGACACAGAACGATCCGAGCGAATCTCCGCGTTCTTTGATCACTGCCGAATCAACGATCTTGCAATGTCGGTTGCACAAACCGACGTCAAGGGTGATCGCAGCCTCGGCCCGTCGGCACAACCAAACCCCGACTCCTACCTTCGTATTGTTGAGCGTCGAGCCGATGGCATCGTGGTTCGCGGTGCGAAGGTGCACACGAGCTGCACTCCGAATACCAACGAACTGATCGTTCTCCCAACGCGAGCCATGAGTGCCGCCGACAGCGATTGGGCAGTCAGCTTCGCCATTCCGGTGAACACCCCTGGCCTCCGACTTGTCGCCAGCCCATACGGTTCGCACGCTGGCAACGACTTCGACTCCCCTATCAGCTCACAACGCCTGATGATGGAAACAACGACACTTTTCGACGACGTGTTTGTCCCCAATGAACGTATCTTCCTCGACGGTCAGCATGAATTCGCGGGACCGCTTGCCTTGGCATTCGTTGACTATCACCGCTTCACCGCTATTGCGTACAAGCTTCCACTTGTCGATGCGCTTGTTGGATCCGCTGCGCTCATGGCCGACATGAATGGCATCAGCCGTGCAGCCCATGTCCGCGACAAGTTGACGGCTCTCATTTCGTATGCTGAAACACTTCGCGCTCTCGTGGAGTCAAGCGCACATCGCGGCACGCCCGACGATGCCGGAGTTTTCGTGCCTGACCCCCTCATCGTCAACATCGCGAAATCACATTTCGCCCACGGTTACCACCACGCGTTGCAACAAGTTCAGGATCTCGCCGGCGGCTTACTCGTTACCGCTCCTGGCGGAGCCGATTTCGCGAATCCGGACATTGGCCCAATGCTCTCTTCACTACTGGGCGGTCGTGATGGCATCGACGGAGAGCAAAGGATTCGGGCGATGAACATGGTGAGCGATCTAACGACCCGCGAGTTCGGCGGGTATCACGCAGTGCTCGCAATTCACGCCGAAGGATCACTTGAAGCAGAGAAAATGATGATCTCTCGCTCCTACGATCCAAGTCGCGTCATTTCCTACGCTCGCAAACTGGCAGGAATCGACTGATCAAACGATCAGTACGCGTCAAAATCTAAGAAACCGAACTCTCCGAGTTCAAACGTGTCCCGATTGAAATCGGGAACGAACGAATGCAGCACAAGCGAAAGCGGCGACGGCATCAATTTCTGTGGAAGCGGTATTCCGCGTATCCGCAATGCCGGCGACCGACCCCAATGAATGACAAACGGGGCCTTGTGGTGACGACCGACAACTGCCGCCACGCGCCCTCCATGCAACGGTGCACTTAACCGACGTTGAAGAACCCCGAGGATGATTCCGAACGGAATCTTTGAGACATGAGTTCGGGTAGAAACGACAACGAGATCGTCGGAGATATGGATGCTGTAGGAATGACCCGGGCGGCGGAGTCGCCAATGCAGCAGTGCAGGTGTCCACACTGGAGCAAACCCTGTGCGTGACCCTCTTACGAACTCGCCATCGGCTAATCCGTTGACAACGTTCACCGTCGATTCAGTAATGGTCATGGACTGGAATCCCGACGTGCGACCGACTGCTGGGATCATCGTGACTGGAAGCGAAGCAAGGGAACGCCACCCCAAAGTCGCCACCATCCGTGGAGCAGAATTCGCATTCGCAACACCAAGGATGCCGTCGAAGCCTTGCGCAACGCCACGCTCATAGGAGTCTTCAACCGTGCGACGAAACGCACCCGATCCTCGGGCATCAGGGTCGACTGCCAAATCGACTCCGAGTCCCAAGACCCGTTCCTCTCCAGACGTCGATCGGAATCGATTGGGTATCAGGGCGTAGTTGCCCAAGCGCTTTCCGTCCTCTTCGACCCGCCCAACAGCGGCGGATCCCGATGGATTCTCGTCGTAGTACCAGCGCAACGACTCTGGCGTGAGTGGGTTGGGATGATCGAAAACTTGGTTCAGAAGTGCCGCTGTCCGATGAAATTCGAGATCATCTGTCATGGCTGCTCACGGAGAGATACCCCGGAAACGACAGCGTTGCGGTTTGACCACCGCGTTGAAGCCACCGCCCACAGATACTCCAGACTGATCGCAGCGAACATCACGACTGAGACCTCGGCTGCAGTGCGGTATCTGGTGGTACCGAATGCCGTCGCCGCAGTGATGGTCGCCAACACCACCCACAAACCCACGACCAGAACCGGCTGCTTACGACGCCACTGCAACACGAAACCGAACAATGCGAGTGGTACGAGGACCACGTACTGAATGAACCCGAGTTTCGCTGGGATTGAGGGGCGGCCTTCGCCGATATCGAGCCTCACCTGTTCAAGTGGCTGATAGAGACCCCACATGCGCGCGACTCGCGCAGGAACGATGACCGTCACTAATCGAGTTTTATGATTCGAGATGTAGGTCATCGCTCGATCGCGCACGACCACGTCTCGCTGAGATTCGTCAAGCAGCTCACCGTTGGGACCGTAGGGCTGTGGGCTCCCGCATCGAAGACTCCAGTAACCAAGATGCTTGCCGTAGTAGGTGTCATCGCAATTTGCCTGGACCATCACCGTTCCGGTGCCGTCAGACAGCGTGAGAGGTTCTTCCATCACCATGTTGTTGCGAATGACCCACGGTGCAAGTACCAGACAGCAGACAACACCCGCGATCGCGTATCGGAAAATGCGTTCCTTCCAAGGAAGTGGAGCTCTCAATAACGCAACCGCTGCAACGATCGGCAGGAACAATAGAAGCTCAGCCCGAGACAACGCCGCCAGCGCTGCAGCAACGGCAAACAGGGCAGCGTTTCCTCGTGATGGCTGACGCACGAAGCGAAGTCCAAACAGCGTTGTCGCAAAGGTGAAGAAGATCGCAGCTGTTTCGGACATCACGACGAGGTCGTTCACCCAAATGTTTGCGTAGGCGGCCGTAAGGAAAGCCGCGATGAGCCCGACCCTCTCATTCCTCCACGAGCGTCCGAGTAACCCCGCAAGGACAATCGATGCAGCACCGAGAACAATCGAAGCAGCTTGATGCGCTCCGAGGGAGGTGAATCCGAAGGCAGAGAACGCTCCGAGGTACACCACATAGACCGGAGGATGACCCGCCGTTGGTTCCACATGCCCTACAGGCGTGACGACTTCTACGACTCGACCATCGGCAAGATTCACTTGTTCGGATCCGCCGAACAAGTACCGATATGGATCAATGAAACCCTTCCCGTCAGCGAGAAGATTGGCTGCTTCGTGGTAGTAGACAGCGTCACCACCAAGATCGAGATTGGTCTTAGGCGCCCAAAGACTCATGCTGACGAAACGCCCGGCAAGCCCGATGACGACGATTAGCGCAAGTGCAACCCAGAACCGCGAAAGTCGGCGACTCATGAAGTACCGGTGATGGCGTCGTGCTCGGTTCCAGGAAAAAACGTTGGGAGGTCACCAAGCGATGCAACGACATCACCGAGTCGAGGACCGGGGACTGGTCGAAGGGTGGACTCGACCCGCTTCAGCATTCCGCGTCGGTTGAGCCAACCCACTCGACTCACAAGCCAACCACCGTGCTCATAGACGTAGAACTTCTCGTCTGGATCGAACTCCCATGGATGGCAGTACGTCCACAAGACAGTCTCGGGATCGGCATGACGCACTCCCCTTCGGCGCAGCGCCGCTGGGAGAAGCCGCAGATAGGTGCCCCCAAGGAATGGAATCGTGGCGGGCCCCACCTTCATCACGGGACTCGGAAGCTCAATGAGCCCTGATGGCCACCGAAACGGAGTGATCGGCGCCCCGGGCCACCCGTAGAGCGGACTACGGGCCGGGAGCACACTCGACGACGCAATGAACCCAAGTTCGGTCAGTAGTTCGGGAACCCACGGAGTGCTCGGAATGAGCGAATACTGAGGCGCTCGGTAAAGCGTGACCTCTGCTCCGGCGAGTTCCGAAAGAATTGCTTTCGCCTCACGATTGTCCGAACGAAACCGTGCCGGGCCGAGCAGATCGTTTGGGATGTGATGCAGTCCATGGACTCCGAGTTCGTGTCCGTCGGCAACGACACGACGGATGAGTTCGGGGTGTCGAGACGCCAGTTCGCCGACACAAAAGAAGGTTCCCTTTATGTCGAGTTGACGCAGCCGATCAAGGATCCGATCCGTAACGATTCCGACCCGCTCTTCCTGAACGGTCGGATCGGTTCGAAGGTCCTCAAAGTCGAGAGTGAAACTCACCGGCCGATCCATAAACCTCAAGTGTAGGCACCGGACCCCACGACATTGAGACCGCCAGAGTTGATCGTTGGGCTCATGCCAAGATAGGAGAGACGTTGAACCCCACGGGAGAGCGATGGCGTTGCAGGACACCAAAATTGCGCCCGACGCCCCCGCTGACAC
>JBILIB010000105.1:0-7564 GCA_044350215.1 Acidimicrobiales bacterium | reverse complement strand
TGCAGCAAGTGCGAGAACAATCAACGCAGAACGAGCCAGGTGACGACGAATCATTGGACTCTCTTTTTCGCAGGTAGTTCCGAACGAAGCACAATGTGACTCTGAGAGGCTACGGGCGACAATCGCAAGATCCGACCGCCGCATGGCTGATCGCTTCTGACTGACACCTTCGGCTCCTCATTTCTGGCCGTTCCTCAGCCAGCGTCGGCAGAGAAGCAGTGACGAGATCAACCTCGGTAGCCAACCGGCCAAAACTGGGTGGTTCGTTTGTTCCGCTTGCGTTTGATGCCTACAACATGTTGTTGGGTTCATTGGGTGCCCTATTCGAAGGTACGGCTATGAACCGTGCTCGAGCGTTCGGGCCTGATGTTGCGCCCTGGAACTTTGGTTCGTGGCGGGTGTACTTCATTGGCCCATTCGCTGGTGCTGCGATTGCCGTGCTGGTGGCTCACGTTCTCCGAGGTCCGGCCAAAGCGCAAGAGGCTCGCGCTGCGATGGGTGATCCCTCCGCTTCTTCGTAACTCATTGTTCAAGAACCATCGCGCCAAAGGGGCGCGGTGTGCGGAACGACGCGATGTGCGAAACGATGACAGCCCGGTGAGGAAACAAACTCCTCAGCCAGTGAAGGCGGGTGGAACTGGATCGCGACTGTGGCGATTGAGGTAGTCAAACAGCGCGTCTTGTCGCACCCAACCGAGCCCACTGGCCATGTCGTAGCCGGGTGTTGCGTCATAGACCCCGGCACCGTGTGGATCGTTGTTGCCAAGGACAACGTCAACAAGGATTCCCGAGGCCGCAGGATCGGGGTTCGAGGCCATTGCGTAAAGCAACGGCGCAATGAAACCGAGGCGGGGCTCGCCGCGCTCGGCAAGTGCGGCGGACTGGAGCGCAAACGATGCGGCCAGCAACGGCGATGCCAAGGATGTTCCACCGACGAACGACCACCGGGCCTCAAAAAAGAGAAAACTGCCAGGTAACCCATCGGCAAAATGTGACACATCAGGCACAGTGCGGGCATCGACCGGTGCGATACCTGACTGCCAAGTTGGCATTGGCTCCATCAGGCTGAACCCACCACCGCCGCCGTCAAATGGAGAATCGATCGGTAGGGGCGGCGAGGCAAAACGGGCGTCGTTCCATACTCCAGACGAGACGTTGTTGTTCTGCGTGTCGAGTGTCAGGTTGGTTCCGCCGACTGCAGTCACCCATCGACTCGAGGCAGGGAATGAAACAGACACGTAGTCGGACGTGGGAAAACAGCCTGTCGAACCATGATCGCCGGTGGCAACGAAGGTGCCGATTCCACTCGCCACTCCGGTCGCGATCATTTGATTGAACAGGGAGACCCCTACTTCCCACGATGGATCTCGACCAAGGATTTCTGGTTCGCAAACAGCGAAGCTTGCGGTGATGGCGTCAGGGGCAACACCGCCCGTCAACGACGCGTCAAAGGCGGGTGCAAGTAATTGGGTGAGTGAACCGACCATCGTTGGCGCGCTACTTGTGACGCCGAACCAGTCGATCCGCTCGGCCTCGGGGGCGATTGACACCACCGCCTGGAGGTCGAGAATTGTCTCGAGACGCTGTAAAGGGTCGGAGAGAAGCGGACCCATGACGTGATCGGTGATGGGAGTGCCCTCGAGTCCAAAACAGGAGCGCCAAGTCGCCAGGTCCGACGGCAGGTAGGGCGCGTAGTTGACAACGGCGATACGCGCGCCGCGGCCACGAAAACCTTGATCCCACAAATGGTCGACGCCATATGCGGTGCGTAACTGGGCCGGTGAGATCCCCATCGGGTGACCGAAATCGGTAACGGCGAGAGCTTCGATGGCTTCGGGGCAGGCATCAATTGGAGTCCCGGTGCGCCAAGGCGTTCCGCCATCGGCGGCGATCAGCGACCAAGCCGTGGTCGGGTCTGAGGTCGTGGTCAGGTCGGAGGCCGGTGAGGCGGGCAAGGATCGGCGATCCAAAGACGACACATCTAGATCGCTAACTGTGGGGTAAGCGATGAACGTCACTCCGGCAACGCGATCAATTGACGAGGCCAGCTCCGGGGTGATGGTGGAGATGGCCGTGACCGGCGAGACCACTACGGCCGGTGATGGCGTTGGCAGATCAGCAGGGACAAACGCACCGAATACTGCGCCGGTGAGTTCCTCGAGCACTGCGATCGAAACCGTGGCCTGCACAAAAGATCTTGTGGCATCGGGCGCCACGATAACGTCTCGGGTAGCAAACCAATCGACGACGGTCTGGACCTGCTCGTCGGTTGCGTTGTACCTCTCGGCGTTGACGGCAACGGGAAGGTGGTCGCCATAGAACGGCGATGCCGGGTCGGAGACTGCTTCGGCTCGGGCCTCAAGGTCGGCCCCGGTTGGGCGAAAGCCGAGGAAGATCATCGTCTCGGTCGAAGACGACACCATCGTGGTGGGCACAAGTTCTGTTTGTACCCATGTGGCGAGATCCTCCTGGCCGGTGATTCCGTACTCAACCTCGAGTGCAACTGCTGCCGCATCGGGTCGCGTCGGAGGGAGGACGGTGATCATTCCGACCAGCACGACCACGAGAATCAGTCGGGGGAGCAAATGGGTCAGCGAAGGCGTTGGTCTGATCACGCCAAGAGGGTAGCGAAGCACCCTTCGAGGCAGTGCTGAAACTTGAGATGGCAATCACATTGACTCCGGTGGCTCAACGAGCGTTGAGGGCGTGACAGCTCGACGTCAGACCAAGAAGAGGTTGCGATGCACCGATCGTGCACGCTCGGCACCAGTCGTGTGTGCACGCTCGGCTCTCTGATTTCATTCTCCGGACTGACTCTCGGGATTGATGATCGGCTCTCTTGCTGGGAGTCAGCAGGAGCCCGTGGTGTTCCCGGGCAGGTCTCAGCAGTGGCATGGTGAACCTGCACCTAACAGGTAATGTTCGAGATCGGTGCGGTACCTGTTCAGGTTTCCCCGTTGGTGAAAAGAGTGTCTCGCCCCATGGCCAACCAGCGCAGCACGGCATGGCTGCATCCCACCCGGTTGATCATCGTGGCATATCTCGTGGCGGCATCAGTCGGGGCGTTGTTGCTGCTATTGCCAGTGGCGGTGTCGGGGCAGTCTGCCGGGGTGGGGCTCGACACAGCGGTGTTCACCGCAACCTCGGCTCTCACCGTCACCGGATTGGCAGTGGTGGACACCGCCACCGAATGGAGTCGCTTCGGTCAGGTGGTGATTCTGGGGCTGATTCAGCTCGGAGGTTTTGGCATCACCACGTTTGCGTCGGTGTTTGCCGTGCTGGTGTTCCGCCGGCTGGGTCTGCGAGCACGGTTGGCCACCCAACTCGAACAGAACCAGCCTGATTTCGGCAATCTTCGATCGCTAGTGAAGCGCATCGCCGTGTTTTACGTGATCGTCGAAGTGCTTGGCATCTTGGTGCTTAGCGTTGCGTTCTGGCGCAGCAGCGCCGATGGTTTCGTCTCGGCACTCTGGACTGGGACGTTCCATGCCATTTCAGCGTTCAACAACGCCGGTTTCTCAACGTTTAGCAACAATCTGGTCGGCTATTCCGGTGATGTGGCGGTGCTAGCCCCAGTCATGCTGCTTGTGATTCTTGGCGGCATCGGTTTCCCCGTGGTGCTGGAGGTGGTGAATACTCGCTGGCACTACCGGCGCTGGTCGATTCACACCCGTCTCACCCTGTTCACGACTGCAGCGCTGTTGGTGATCGCGACCTTTGGCTATGCGGTTCTCGAGTGGAACAACCCGGGCACCTTCGGAACTATGGACAGCGGAGAACGGGCGCTCAACTCGGCGTTCGCCGCCATTACGCCCCGCACGGCCGGGTTCAACACTTTCGACTACGGACAGAGCGGTCCCGCGGCGCAGTTCCTGACCTCGATCCTGATGCTCATTGGTGGCGGGAGTGCGTCGGCCGCTGGGGGTATCAAGGTGACGACTTTTGCCTTGTTGGGCTTTGTGATCATCGCCGAACTGCGCAGCGACCGCGAAGTGAACGCTTTTGGCCGCCGGTTTTCAGAGGCCACCCAACGTCAGGCGCTGGCCGTGGCACTTCTCGGTGTCGGCTCGGTGGCATTGGGGACGTTGGCCATCGCTGCCACGAGCCCGTCATTGGCTATGGGTGACGTGTTGTTCGAAACGGTGTCGGCGGTGGGCACGGTTGGCCTTAGTACCGGGATCACCCCCGACCTTGAGCCCGCCAGTAGGTTTATGATGAGTGTCCTCATGCTGCTGGGTCGTCTTGGGCCGGTCACCTTTGGCGTGGCACTAGTGTTAAGAAGGCGTCAGATGCTTTTGCGCTATCCGGAAGGGCGGCCCCTCATTGGCTGAGAAGAGGCGGCGTAACACACGCCACGGCGAAGACATTCTGGTGATCGGCCTCGGCCGCTTCGGCGGCAGCTTGGCCCGGGAACTGACTGAACTTGGCCATGACGTGCTTGGGGTAGACGCCAGCGAGGCTGTGGTGACTCAACTCAGTCCCTATCTGGCCAAGGCCGTGGTGGGTGACACCACCCGTCGCCAGGTGCTCGAACAACTCGGTGCCAACGATTTTGACCATGTGGTTGTTGGCGTGGGTGACGTGGAGGCCAGCATTCTCACCGTGGCCGAACTCAAGAACATGGGCATCGACGATGTGTGGGCAAAGGCGGCGACCACCGCACACAAGCGCATTCTTGAAGCCATCGGTGTCAAGCATGTCGTGCTTGCTGAGCACGAAATGGGTCGACGCGTCGCTCATCAGGTCACCGGCAAGGTGGTGGACTACATCGAACTCGATGAGGGCTTCGCCCTCGTGGAATCGAGAGTGCCGGCTGACATGTGGGGCAAGACACTTGCCGATGCCCAGGTGCGGGCCAAGTTCAACGTGACCGTGGTGTGCATCAAGCCCGTGGGCGAGGGGTTTACCTACGCCACCCCCGACACGATTTTGGGCGCCGGGGCCATGGTCTTGGTTGCCGGCGACAAAGACAGCGTCAAGTTGTTCGCAGAAACGATCTGATCACAAGCAGCCCGATTGCCCCGGATTCCTTAGAGACTCTGTCGGCCCCTCTGCTTTCAACGCCATTGCATTCAACGACGTTGCGTGGAGGAGTAGTGAGATCCACCGCATCTGAGATCTGGTCGATCTTCGCCCGTCGGTGCAGGAGCCCACTCAGCGGGGGTCGCCGCCGACACGAGAGCGGCGCATCTTCCCAATGGAAACCTCTACGACAGTTCCTCGAACGCCATTTCACGCGTTGTTGAGTGCGGCGATGTGTGATCGTGCGACCGCGTCGTTCGACCACTCGGCGCGAATTGCCGCGAGCGCCGCTGGTTCAATGTTCGCCGGTACTCGGTCTAACGCCTGTTGCAGCGAATCGGAATCACCAGGGGTAAAGGTGACCCCAACTCCGTATCGCTCGGTCAGGTCTGCAGCGACTGAGTCTCGGGACACGACCACCGGTACGCCGTGGGCCATCGCGTCCATGAAGGTCCCTGAGTTCCGTCGGTAGCCGGCTACGAAACTCAGCACGACGACATCGGCGGCCTCAAACGCCATCGAGCGGGTCTCGCTGTCGACGAACCCATCGATCACTACGGGTGGCACCCGCCAGTCAACGAAGTCGATCTCACTCCTCGACATGCTGCGTCCGACGATCAGTAGTTGCCAGTCGCCGAGTGTTCGGAAGGACGAAACGACAGTCTCTCCGTCCTTTTCGCTATGTCCAGCTCCGAACAGCAACGCGATTCGCCGCTCGGGTGGTATCCCCAACTTTTTCGCGGCATCGGTGATCGGTGAGGTGCTGCGGATACCCGCGAGGGGAATGCACACCACCGTGGCTCCAGTACGGCGATATGCGTCAGCCCATTCCGGTGTCGGCACGGCGATTGTGAAAGAGCACTCTCGTTGAGACGTTGCTGCTCGTCGCACAAGCGCAGCCGTGATTCGAGGACCGCACCACGGTTCAGGCAGGAAAACGTGGGTGATCCAAGTGCCGGAGCGAACAAAGAGCGGCAGGACCTCTGGGGGGGCAGCGGTGCCGACCACCACGACGTTGGCATGGGGATCACCCATTCGCTTGGTTGCGCGCCGGACCTGTCGAACGAGGAGCGCAGCTCGCAAAAGGCCGACGGCGGTGCGGGCTTTGTCATTGCTCGGGCGCAATCGGTTGGTGATCCGTAGCAGTAGGAACGCAACACGCCCATACCGACGCACAGGGACGGTTGGTCGACGGTCGGGACCTTCCTGGTGCCATCCGCATGACGTCAGTGTCTCGACTCGGTAGCCGGCGGAGGCGAAGCCCTCAGCAACTTCCATGAACCGATTTGGGTAGTGCCCGAGCGGGCGATGGGCCCACTCCTCGACGATGAGCACCCCACGGCACATATCAGTCGACTGTGATGCAGCGCATCATCGTGTTGCGCTCATCGACCGCCGCCAGCACCACCGGGTCGAGGCCGGCCGCCGACGCGTGGGCAGCAAATCCGGCGACGTCTTTAGGAAGGCATGACCCTTCATATGGCCGGCCGCCGCGAATTCCATAGGTCGGATTCCACGATGCCTCCGCGCTTTCTGCGACGATTCGCCCTATTACTAGCGAGTCTGCACCGAAATGCTCAGCGAATGAATGCATCTCGTTCCAGAAGCTGATCTTGGCAGCGTTGTAGGCGTTGTGGGCGCACTTGATCATCTCCGCGTCGGCGAAGACCTGCGATGTGTGCACCGACCCGCCGAGTGGCCGCACCAGTTCAACCATTGTGTCCACCGCATGAGGGCTCGGCGAGGCGATCACGGTGACCCGTGGGTGTCGAGCGTCGTCGAGTGCCGTCGCCTGCCGCAGGAACTCGGGCATACAAACCACGTCGTAGCCATCGCCAACGGTTCGATGAGTGACCTCGTGCAACCATTGTTCGACCTGCTCGCACGTCCCGGGCGGAACGGTCGACCGGATAGCGACGATGATTCCTTCGGTGTTGTCGCCCATCGCCGAGCCGATGGCTCGGATCGCGCGTTCGAGCGCCTCAAGATCGAATCCGACGGGCCCTGCAGGCGTCTGCACGCACACCATCACGATGGTGTCGGAAGCGAGAGACACGAATGAGTCCGAAACTCGAAGTCCGAGAGGCTCAACCACAGAACGCTGCTGAGGATCGACCTCCACGAACGACACCCGGCGACCGATGTCATGCAGCGCAAGACCGCTTGCGACGCCGACGACGCCCGCACCCACGATGACGACGTGCTGATCGGTCTCGGACATCTCTCTCACGCGGCGGGATGATAGCGAAGGCCCAGAGAGGGCGAACTCCCGGAATGTTTTCTTGGTGGGGTATCTACCTAAGTCCGAACGCCAGCGGTGGCGCGGGTTCTGCGGGGTGCCGAGAGCGATTATTCAGCGTTATTCGGCTTACCATTCAGCGCCCAGCGAACCTGATCACAGTCCACCAGCGGCCTTCGAGCGCTTGGCAGCCTGCACGTTGTACTTACCTGCAGCGACGTCGTAGGCCTCGGTGAACAGTGGCTGCATCCCGGTAAAGATTTCCTTCGATGGCGACAGCACCTGCACCCACCCCATCCACGC
>JBILIB010000104.1:0-7584 GCA_044350215.1 Acidimicrobiales bacterium | reverse complement strand
GATGCAGCCTGAAACGATGAGCGGAGCTGTTGCGAAGCCGAACTCTTCGGCTCCGAGTAGCGCAGCGATAACAACATCGCGACCGGTCTTGAGCTGACCGTCAACTTGAACGACGATCCGATCACGGAGATTATTCAACAACAATGTCTGCTGAGTCTCAGCAAGACCCAATTCCCAAGGTGCACCTGCGTGCTTGAGTGACGTGAGCGGAGAGGCGCCGGTGCCGCCATCGTGTCCGGAGATGAGTACAACATCGGCATGGGCTTTCGACACACCTGCAGCGACGGTGCCGACACCAACCTCGGAGACCAACTTCACGTGAACTCGGGCCTCATTATTCGCGTTTTTCAAATCATGGATGAGCTGCGCCAAATCCTCGATCGAATAGATGTCGTGATGCGGGGGTGGTGAAATGAGTCCGACGCCGGGCGTCGAGTACCGGGTCTTCGCAATCCACGGATACACCTTGTGACCTGGAAGCTGACCGCCCTCGCCGGGCTTCGCACCCTGGGCCATCTTGATCTGAAGATCATCAGCATTGACGAGGTATTCACTCGTGACACCGAAGCGTCCCGATGCGACTTGCTTAATTGCCGATCGACGAGAATCTCCGTTGGGCAGAGGAATGAAGCGCTCGGCGTCTTCTCCGCCCTCACCCGTATTCGACTTACCGCCGAGTCGATTCATGGCGATAGCGAGGTTCTCGTGCGCTTCAGCGGAAATGGATCCGTATGACATCGCACCAGTGGAGAAGCGCTTCACAATCTCGGAGACGGGTTCGACCTCGTCAATTGACACTGCAGGTCGGTCTCCAATGCGGAGTTCGAATAGTCCGCGCAATGTTGCGAGATTCCTCGACTGATCATCGACGCGAGAGGTGTACTCCTTAAAGACGTCGTAACGACCTGACCGCGTTGAATGTTGAAGTTTGTAAACGGTCTCGGGATTGAAAAGGTGGTACTCCCCTTCGCGTCGCCACTGGTACTCTCCGCCCGCCTCAAGCGTACGGTGAGCTCTCTGGGTTGGATTCTCGGGGTTTGCGAGGCGATGGCGCATAGCGACCTCGGCAGCGATCTCATCGAGTCCGATACCGCCGAGACGACTCACTGTGCCAGTGAAGTATTCGTCCACGAGATCGTGAGCGAGGCCGACTGCCTCGAAAATCTGTGCTCCGGTGTACGAAGCAACTGTGGAGATGCCCATTTTGGACATGACCTTCAGTACACCCTTGCTCGAGGACTTAATGAAATTCCCAATCGCCTTGATTGGATCGTGCATCTCCGTGCGGTCTTCAGCGATGAGGTCTTCGATCGTCTCGAACGCGAGGTACGGATTGATGGCTGCAGCGCCATAACCAATTAAGAGGCACATGTGATGAACCTCACGAGCGTCACCGGCCTCAACGATCAAACCAACCCGGGTTCGCGTCTTCTCGCGAATGAGGTGATGGTGAACTGCACTTGTGAAAAGAAGCGATGGAATCGGGGCCACTTCAGCGTCTGAACCACGATCGGAAAGGACAAGCATTGTTGCCCCCGCCTCGATCGCTTCGGAAGCGAGGCGGCGAACATTTGCGAGCGCTTTCGCCAGACCCTCTCCCCCGGCGTTAACGGGATACAAACAGGGAATGATGACGGTACGGAAATCGGACGCGCCTTCGTGGTCAGCGATGTGTACCAGCGTGCGCAGTTCGTCGTTGTCGAGGATTGGACGTTCAATAACAATCTGGCGACACGAAGACGGCTGTGGATTGAGCAGGTTTCCTTCGGGACCAATCGTTCCGCTCACAGCAGTCACGAGCTCTTCACGAATGGCATCGAGGGGCGGGTTCGTGACCTGTGCAAAGAGCTGAGCGAAATAGTCAAACAGCAAACGAGAGCGCACAGATAGAACGGCGATAGGAGTATCGGTACCCATCGAACCGATCGGTTCGAGCCCGTTCTTCGCCATCGGCTCAAGAATCAGCTTCATCTCTTCGTTCGTATAACCGAACAACTGCTGCCGCTTCACCACTGCGTCGTGAGCAATAAGCGTGTGGGGCTGAGATGCAAGCGACTGGAGTTCGATTTGATTTGCTGCCAGCCATTCTCCGTATGGATGCTGCTCAGCCAGACGACTCTTGATCTCTTCGTCGTCGATGATTCGGCCTAGCGCTGTATCGACGAGAAACATCTTTCCGGGTCGAAGGCGACCCTTTTGAACAACTCGCGCAGGATCTACGTCGATGACACCGACCTCTGAAGCCATGATCACGAGATCGTCGGCTGTCACCCAATAGCGAGATGGACGCAGTCCGTTACGATCGAGGACTGCTCCGATCACAGTGCCATCGGTAAATGCAATTGATGCGGGCCCGTCCCAAGGCTCCATGAGCGACGCGTGGTATCGGTAGAAATCACGCTTTGCTCTCGGCATAGAAGGCTGATGCTCCCAAGCCTCGGGAACCATCATCAAAACTGCGTGCGGAAGTTCGTAGCCCCCCATGTGTAGGAGTTCAAGAACCTCGTCGAACGTTGCGGAATCCGAAGCACCGGGCGAACAGATCGGGAAAATTCGATCAAGGTCGCCCGGGAGAAGATCAGAGTCGAGCAGAGCTTCACGAGCTCGCATCCAATTGCGATTGCCCTGAACGGTATTGATTTCTCCGTTGTGCGCGATGAATCGGAACGGATGGGCCAACGGCCATGACGGGAACGTATTCGTCGAAAACCGTGAGTGAACGAGAGCGAGAGATGATTCGACGCGCGGATCGTTGAGATCAGTGAAGAACTGGCCGAGTTGGGTAGTGGTGAGCATGCCCTTGTAAATGAACGTGCGACTCGACAGCGAAGGGAAATACACGCCCCCTTCAGAAACGGTTCCGAGTTCGATCTCTGAACGCTTACGCGCCATGTACACGCGTCGATCTAGCGCGAGGCCGTCGAGACCAGCTCCAACGACAAACGGCTGAAAGAAGGAGGGCTCAACGCTCTTGGCCATCGAGCCGATCATTGAGTCGTCTACTGGCACTTCCCGCCAGCCAAGAATCGTTAAACCTTCTTGTGTGAAAATCCGGTCGATAGAATCGCGAGCAACAGCTGCCTCGGAGGCTTCTGAGGGAAGGAAGGCCAGACCTGTCGCATAATGACCCTCATCCGGAAGATCGAATGGCAGAACCGATCGGAAGAATGAGTCGGGAATTTGGATGAGGATGCCCGCACCGTCTCCGGTGTTCACCTCGGCACCAGCCGCGCCACGGTGATCCATGTTGCAAAGCGCGCCGAGACCATGCCGGACGATCTGGTGGCTGCGCTGACCCTTCATGTGGACAACGAAATTGACGCCGCAAGCGTCGTGCTCGAATCGGGGGTCGTAGAGACCCTGTGCGCTGGGGAGCCCAGATGGGCGAGTTGGATACATACGTCTTCCTGCGTTGCGTGGATCGGCAGATTTACCTCGACGAGGCGGAACCTGAGAGATGACACGCTCACAATGGGGACGACGCTGGCCCCGGAGCGGAAAGGAGATCGTACACGGCAAAAGGCCAACACCATCAGCCCGGACGGCCGAGAACCGTCGGGCAGTAGGACGAGGTCTTAGTCCCACCGGTAGGGTCACCTCCTGTGGAACGCCCTGACTACAACCCTCGTCAGCATCTCGAAGACCTCGCCGAGTTTGTATCGGCCTCGCCTTCGCCTTTCCACGCGGCATCAGAAGCTTCACGCCGGCTCTCAGAGGCAGGGTTTGTCCCTGTAAACGAGGCCAATGACTGGCCAATTTCGCCAGGTTCGTATTTCCTACAGCGAGGCGGTGCCCTTGTTGCTTGGTCTACTGCCGGGTCCCACCGTCCAGGCGCTGGCTTTCGCTTGATCGGCGCCCACACTGACTCACCTAACCTTCGGCTGCGACCTCGTCCCGATCACGAATCGGCCGGCATGGCACAACTCGGTGTCGAGATCTATGGCGGCGCTCTCCTTAATTCTTGGCTGGATCGAGACCTCGGCCTCTCGGGTCGGATTTCGGTTGGATCGACGGCGAACGACACCTCAACGGTTCTCTTCCGCTGTGACGAACCACTTCTCCGAGTCCCACAGCTTGCGATTCACCTTGATCGATCCATCATGACCGAAGGGTTGCGACTCGATCCTCAGCGCCACCTCCAACCAGTTTGGAGTTCAGCACCGCAAAGTGCGCCCGAATTTCGGGCTTGGCTCAGCGAGCGGATCAATGTTCCAGCCGATGACATTTTCTCTTGGGATCTCATGACCCACGATCTCACTGCGCCGGCGGTTCTGGGTGTGGACGAATCACTTTTCGCCTCCGCGCGACTCGACAACCTGCTCTCATGTCACGCAGGAATTACCGCCCTTTTGCATTCATCTCTTGATTCGCCGTTCGTGCCTGTGCTTTGTCTCTTTGACCACGAAGAAGTTGGGAGTCAGTCCGCTAGTGGTGCGGCGGGCCAGTTCCTCCCGACAGTTCTTGAGCGAATCGCTCTGGCCGGAGATTGCACTCGTGACCAATGGTTTGCCGCCTTGGCATCTTCCCTTTGCATCTCTGCTGACGGAGCCCACGCGACTCATCCCAATTGGCCCGAGCGACACGAACCGGACCACCCCGTTCGCATTGATGGTGGTCCGGTACTCAAGTGGAACGCCGACGCTCGCTATGGAACCGATTCACCAGGCGCTGCCCACCTACTGTCGATCGCCCGAGACATCGGTATTCCGATGCAGACCTTTGTTTCACGTAACGACATGCCCTGCGGTTCAACCATTGGACCAGTTACGGCGGCCCGCCTCGGAATCACCACCGTCGATGTTGGTGTCGCCCAATTATCGATGCATTCAGCCCGCGAGCTCACTGGCGTTCTCGACCCTGCACGCTTTGTAGCGCTGCTCGAATCGTTCCTCTCCAATCCCCGGTCTGCGTCCTGATCGTTGGAACTCCGGGAAGCATGCCGAGTACTCGGAGTATCAGTTGGAGATTCCGAGAAAAAGATCAAGATCGTCTTTCGCGCACTTATGCGAGAGCATCACCCGGATCTGGCCGCATCACGCAGAGGCGAAGCGCGCGACAGTGTCGATCCATCTCTGCTCACCGAGGCATACTCAGTTGTTCTCGCATCGATACAGACATCACCAGATGGCCTCGTTCCACAATCGGCATACCCAGCGAAGACTCACCAGCCTTCTCCCTCGGCTCCTCACCCTCTTGTCTCTGAACACGATGGCGACACCATTTGGATTGAGGCACCACCAGACGAGGCCTATCAGCGCCTTCTCGACGCCGCTGGGACACTTGGTGGCATCGGACATGTCGACCGAAACCTTGGACTTCTTGAGGTCATCGTCCGATTCGAGGGCGGCCCTTCTTGCTCTGTCCTCATGACGCTCCAGGGTCGGGCATATGGGACCGACGTGTTCTGCGAAATGGAGTCGATTGAGGCCGAGCCGACGCCGTCGATTCACCCGGTTCTCCAATCCCTTGTGGAGCAACTCACGTCTTTCACTTGAGCATCCGCGCCACCACAACCTCTCGCCGCGAAACTGGCGACCTCTCGAACGAAGAAGGGGTGGGAACCTTGGCAGTCAACAGCCAGTCATGGATGCTCGACTCCATTGCCTTCCATCACGATTTTGAGGAGCGACTGCTGGGGCACGAAGGTCTTGTCGCAGTTCGAGATCGGGCAATCCAACTCTGGGACGGTGTCGATCCTGTCGTCCATTCCTATCTGGCGGTGCTTGTGGTCTCCTCGCCAGAGGACTGGTATCGGGCCTGTGAGGACACGTACCTTGTCGATTGGTATCGGGTCCTCATGGCTCCGTGGCTCACGCCCACTCGGTCTATTCACGGACCCGACGCACTGCGTCGTGGACTCCCTCACCTTGGCTGGCACGCGACCGAATCTCGACGTCTTGCTCGCGGGCGCGAACTTCTCACCCTTGCGGAGCGGCACCTCAGTCCGGCTGCGCTTGATCGTCTTCTTGTTCGATTTGGATGGGGCCATAAAGGTTGGCTTGACCTCGAAGACGTCACTGGCGCTCTCGACAGGATGCGGACGCTTGACCCGCGCAAATTTCGGGAACATCCTGAGTTGGTCACAGTGGTTGAAAACGCGTTCGAAGTATTTGAATCGGCGGCAACGAAACCCGATCATGTCCTGCTCATAGTTTCAGACTGATCTGCAGCGAACCCTCTTACGCCGCAAGTACGCTAATTACCGATCGTGCATCAGGTTGCAGGTCTAAAACATCGGCGCCGCCGGATGTTCGGCGCGGCGTTACCGGGATCACAACTGTTTCCGGTGACGCATCCTTCAACGTACGCGCCAGACCAATGGCATCGGTGTAAGAGAATGTCGATCCACGCTTCATACCCGCGCCGAGCGAACCAGGAATCGCAACCAGTTGGAGCGGATTGCGCTCGCCAGCAACCTCGCGCATGAGCGCAGTAAGGAAAGCTCGTTGACGATCAGTGCGTCCGAGATCAGCAGTGCCATCTACACGCCACTTTCCATCGACCAACTCGGTGTAATACCGACTCCGAACATAGGCCAGCGCCTCAGTGCCGTTGAGGCGATTCGGCCCAGCGTCCACAATGGAAAGCCCTGACTGATTGTCCGCAGCCGGGTACGGGATGTCGATCGTGATCCCTCCCACGGCATCAACAAGGCGGCCAAAGCTCACGAAATTGATTTCCAGATACTGATCCACCGGAATTCCCATCGCTTGGACGGCCGAAATCAGGTTCGAGGGTCCAGATGCGAAGGTCGAATTGATACGGCCTTTCTGACCCGTGGCTGGATCAGTCACCCAAAGGTCACGAGGGATCGAAGTCAACTGAGTCGTAGCTCCATCGACGTGAAGAACCATGATCGTGTCTGTCCGCGAGCCAGAAACTTCCCCAGAAAGAAAGGCGCCCGAGTTTGGATCATTGACATCGATACCAGCTCGAGAGTCAGTACCGACGATGAGGTAGTTGGTTCCTGATCGAGAACCACGAGGCGATAAGACAGCCGAAACATTGACGGTGGGGATTTTTGAAAACTGGAACCAACCGAGAGTGAAGAGGCCTACAGGTATGAACACCAGCGATGCAACCACGATGAGAACGAGCGTCTTGATCCCCGGTTTCCGCTTCTGACGATCACGACGTAAAACAGCGGAACCTCCGCTCTGACCCCTTGCAGGGCCTCCCGCCACATCATCCGGATCAAAAGAAACCGCACCTGTCGTGCTCCGTCCAAGCACAGAGCGCGTCGGCGCACCGCTCGTGGAATCAACAACCGGGGAATTGTCCGATGATGAACTTCCGAGAATTTTGCGTCCTGATCCATCCCGCTCAGCCATGGGGATCAAGTCCAGAGCATCGCATCACCAAAGAGTAGAACCACTGCAATCGTTGATGTCGTCGCCTGCTATAGACGAGTCTGCCGCTCGCAGTCGGTATCCTCCAGCCGTGGATGAAGATGTCGTAATCGTTGGAGCAGGACTTGCCGGATTGGCCTGTGCCCGCACTTTGGTGGCCGCTGGCATTGGCGTTCGGGTCATTGAGGCCTCCGACGAGGTGGGAGGCCGAGTTCGCTCCGACCATATCGATGGC
>JBILIB010000103.1:0-7595 GCA_044350215.1 Acidimicrobiales bacterium | reverse complement strand
GCCCCTTGCATTCAGTTTCCGCGCTTGGCAGCACCTACGCACTCGAGTTAACGAATTCGATCTCGTCCAGGACAACCAGTGCCTTGGCTATGGCTTGCTCGGCATGGAACGTGACGGGCTCCCAGTCTTGGCCACGATCCACCACCCCATCACCGTCGATCGTCGTCTTGAGATGGAACACGCCGAGACCGCATGGAAGCGATTCTCGAAGGGCCGTTGGTACGGCTTCACCAAGATGCAAACTCGTGTCGCATCACGTATGCCTCGTGTCATCACGGTGTCGCAGAACTCTCTTGCAGACATTCATGCTGATCAGAACGTTCCGCTCGATCGACTTCACGTTGTGCCTGTTGGCGTTGATCAGGAATTGTTCAAACCGATCCCCAGCGTTCAGCGCATTCCTGGCCGCCTTATCACCACTGCGAGTGCTGACGTCACAATGAAAGGCTTGCGTTACCTCCTTGAGGCAATCGCCAAACTTCGCACGGAACGTCACATCGAACTCGTCGTTATCGGTCGCCTCAAAGAAGGCGGACCTTCGGCTCGCATTATCGACGAACTCGGACTTCGAGACGCAGTCACCTTCATCACGGGCGTGCCCGAAGAGCGCATCATTGAGCTCTACTCCGAAGCTCAGGTCGCTGTCGTTCCTTCGCTGTATGAAGGCTTCTCCCTTCCCGCCATTGAAGCCATGAGCTGCGGCGTTCCGCTTGTTGCCACCAGCGGTGGTGCGCTTCCTGAAGTTGTTGGAAACCACAACGAAACTGCACTCGTCGTTCCCCCCGGCGACAGCGAAGCCCTTGCGGCGATGCTGCGCACTGCGCTCGATGATCCTGCCTTGCGCGACCGTATCGGTGCCGCTGGCCGCCAACGCGTCATCGATCGCTGGACATGGCACCACACCGCGACCGGCACGGTTGAGCACTACCGCGCACTGCTTGCGGAGACCCCGCACATTCAGGCCCGCCGACCCGGCGGCGCTGGTGCCGCCCCACGTTTCCAGCGCTCGCGCGTCACGCGCCCAGGAGCCTGACCAGTGCTGACCGCCGACTACGACCGTTTGGGCCTTCGCCCCGGAGACCGCTTGCTTGATCTGGGCTGTGGCTTTGGTCGTCACGCGTTCGAAGCACTGCGCCGAGGTGCACGAGTTGTGGCCTGCGATATGGCCGTTCCCGAACTTCAACAGGTTGCTGCGACGACATCGGCCATGAAAGACGCTGGTGAAATTGCACCAACGATTTCGTGTACGTCAGTTGCTGGCGATGGAACCAAGCTTCCTTTCGCTGATGCATCTTTTGATCGAATCATTGCGTCCGAAGTTATGGAACATGTTCCTGATGACAACGCAGCACTCTCCGAGTTCATTCGAGTACTGCGTCCCGGCGGCACAATTGCCATCACTGTTCCTGCTGAATTTCCAGAAAAGATTTGCTGGAAACTTTCCGATGAGTACTACGCGCCCAAATCGGAAGGTGGACACGTTCGCATTTACTCCGAGGCTGACCTTCGCCTAAAGATGAGGAACGCCGGACTCATTCTTGGAAGTTCCCATCGTGCCCATGCACTGCACTCGCCCTACTGGTGGCTTCGGTGCGCGGTTGGCCCAAGGAATGACACCAATGCTGCGGTCAAGGTGTACACAAAGTTTCTTGAGTGGGACATCATGTCCGCTCCTCCGCTGACCCGACTCACCGAAAAGGCGCTCAACCCGGTGTTGGGGAAGTCGCTTGTTGTCTATGCGACGAAGCCGATCCGACACGCCGCGATGGCAGGTGCAAAATGAACGAGATTCCCTACGTTGACGACATCATCACTGCTGCACAGATTCGTCAGACCGCTGAAGCAATTGCCGATTGGCAACAGCCCAACGGAATGGTGCTTTGGCATCCAGGCGGTCACGCCGATCCGTGGAATCACATCGAGGCGGCAATGGCGCTTGATCTTGCGGGAATGCGCACCGAAGCTGAGCACGCCTACCAGTGGCTTGCCGACATCCAGCGTCATGACGGTTCTTGGCACCAGTACTACCTCGCCGACGGAATCGAACAAGACAAACTTGATGCCAACACAATTGCGTACATCGCTGCGGGTGTTTGGCATCACTGGCTAGTTGCTCGCGACCCCGGCTTTGTCGAAACAATGTGGCCGGTTGTTGAAAAAGCAGTCGAGTTTGTTCTTGACCTGCAAACCCCTCGTGGCGAAATCCTTTGGGCCCGTCACGCCGACGGCACACCTTGGTCGTTCGCTCTGCTCACCGGTTCCTCGAGCATCTGCCACAGCCTTCGTTGTGCAATTGCGATTGCGGAACTTCTTGGTCATGAACGCCCCGACTGGGAACTCAGCGCAGCACGCTTGGCTCATGTCATCCGACAGCACTGTCTCGGCAATGCCCCTGATGCCTTTGCACCGAAAGCTCGTTGGGCGATGGACTGGTACTACCCCGTTCTTGGGGGCGTTCTCACACGCACCGAAGCTCGCGCGCGACTCGACGCTCGTCGAGACACCTTTATTGTCGAAGGCCGCGGCGTTCGTTGCGTTAGCGACCGACCTTGGATCACCGCAGCCGAAACCTGCGAGTGCCTCATCGCCGAATTGTCAGTGGGCAATCGTGAACTTGCTCTGCGACTGTTTGCTTGGGCCCAGGAACTTCGGTGCGAAGACGGTCACTACTGGACCGGCATCGTGTTCCCCGACGAGGTGCACTTCCCCGCCGATGAACGCACGACCTACACCGATGCCGCAATCATCCTTGCCGCCGATGCGCTCAGCCGCACCTCACCCGCATCGGGCTTGTTCATCGACCACGACGCACTTCCGCCGTTGGTTGAAATCGACACCGACGATTCAATCAGTGACCGGGCCGAGTAAGCACTTTCCACTGAGGCGATCTCAATTGCGGCGCAGTACCCGCAGTGAACCAGTTGCTGAGACATCGGTGAACTCATCGGACTCGATTGCCCGGCAATAGATCTCATACGGGGGACGACCACCATCGGCAGGGTCAGGGAAGACGTCGTGGATGGCGAGAATTCCGCCAGCCTCTATCCAGGGAGTCCAGAGTTCAAAATCGCGATGCGCCGGTTCAGAGCCATGCCCACCGTCGATAAACAGAAACGACAGTGGGATGGCCCATCTTGATCCGACAGTCGGCGAATCACCAACGAGTGCAACGACTGTCCCTTCGAGGCCCGCATCAAAAATTGTGCGGCGGAACCGAGGCAGCGTATCGATCACACCAACTTCGGGGTCGACGAGATCGGGCTCATGCCATTCCCAGCCGGGCTGGTTCTCTTCAGAACCGCGATGGTGGTCGAGCGCAAAGAGGATCGTGTTGCGCTCTTTTGCTGCAGAGCCGAGATAAATCCCCGACTTTCCGCAATAGCTGCCAATCTCAAGCATGGGAGCGGCGCCATCGGAAACAAGAAGTGCAGCTTCGTGAAGCGCCACACCTTCGTCGGGGGGCATGAACCCACGAGCGGCCTCGGCAGAAGCCTTCATTACCGAATTCATCATTCAGTCCTCGTCAGGAGTGTCATCTTCGAAAACTTCAACGTGGAACAACTTGTCGAGCACGAAGAAACGGATAACCCAAAGAACGCCGAACGAAAGCAACTGAACGAAGTTGATGATCAACTTGGCATCGGTAAAACGATGGACCGTCCAAATTGCGACAGTCGAAAGAAGCAACCCGGCGACCGTGAAGAGCCAGAACGGAAGTACTTCTTTCTTCCAATGGCTCTTGCCGCGCTTTCCCCACACCCACGCGCGGTTCATGTAATAGGCCGGAACGGCAGAAATAGAGACGGCGACGACGTTCGCCCAACTTGGGCGCATGACACCCTGCAGGGCCAGAAGCAGACTTTGCCCAACGACAACATTGACGACGGCTACGAGGGCGTAGCGAAGCCCTCGAGTCCGGATTGAGAAAACAATCTTTCCGAGGACCCCGAAGGTTTCAGGAAGCGGCGTCACCGTACGCGAGGACGCGGGGAACTCCTGATTGATTTCGTGACCCATCAGGGGGCACTCCTCGCGTTTGGGTCGGACCACACCACCCTAGTTGCCACCTGCGGTAGCCCTGATCCGTTCGTTGTTGCCAGATTCACCCGAATCAAAGAGCGTTTGCTCGAACGATGCTGCTCAACCATTCGCCGCTTGGCTTCACTGTGCGTCGCTGAGATGCGCGATCTACTTCGATGATCCCGAAACGGGGTCGATAGCCGAACGCCCATTCGAAGTTGTCCATGAGGCTCCAATAGGTGTAGCCCCGCACGTCAATGCCATCGGCAATGCACGACAGGACGCCTTGGAGCGCGCTCTGTACATAGTCGATGCGCTGCGGATCATCATTCGTGCCGATTCCGTTTTCGGTCACGAGCAATGGAACCGAACCCCCGGTGTAGTCCCACGCGCGCCGCAAACATGCGCCAAGAGACTCCGGCCAAAACTCATAGCCCATCGGAAGGGTTGGAACACCTTCTTCGCCACCCAGCACGCTCCTGGCACCAACTCGCGTGCGGCTATAAACCTGCACGCCCAGAAAGTCGTCCATGCCAACAATGTCGAGAAACTGGTCTTCTGACACCGCGCGAATGTGATCACGTCGTGCGATCGCGTCTGAATCATCGGCGGGCACTGCCTGATAGTCAGCCATCGACAGGGTGAGCCCCACTGGGAAATCGCCGGGGCCGCCCTTCAATACGGGGACGACTCGCCGATGAGCATCAATGAAGTTCGCATTTGCCGCTTCGAACTGCGCGTCGTCAGTGGCTCCTGGCGGGAACATTCCCATCTGATATCCAACAAACGAAACAATGTTTGGCTCGTTAATCGTGCACGCCGTGCCGATGAGATCGCCAAGATGATTCACGGACTTTTCCGCGAAACGAAGGAAGCGATCGACCGTCGACGCTGTGTGCCATCCGCCTTCTGCAGCAACCCATCGAGGGGTTGTGAAGTGATGGAAGGTCACGACTGGCTCAATTCCGTGTGCATGACATGACGCAAGCACACGTCGGTAATGGTCGAGTGCCGCAATTGAGAATTCGCCGGGCTCGGGTTCGATGCGCGACCACTCAATTGAGAATCGGTAGTTGTCGAACCCAAGTGCGGCGCACAGCGCGATATCGGAGTCATAGCGATTCAGTTGATCGCACGCGTCGCCACTCGGTTCTTCGCACAGTGTGTTCGGGGCGTGTTCCCATGCCCACCAATCGTTGTTCCAGTTGCCGCCCTCGACCTGATGCGCAGCAGTTGCGGTGCCCCAACGGAATCCCTGTGGAAAGTTCGTAGCCATGCGCGGACCCTACCGGCACAGCCTGCACTGATGCGGGCAGAACGCCTACAAATCTTCGCCTAACTGTGGAAGATTAGGAGGGTGACTCAGGCCGCAGTAGACGCTCTTCTCACCCTTCTTGATCTCGAACCAATCGAGGTCAACATGTTTCGTGGCATTAGTCCCCCATCGGAACAACAGCGAGTCTTCGGCGGACAGGTGGCCGGTCAGGCCCTCATTGCTGCGGCGCGCACAGTAGAGCCAGAGACTCGCGTGCATTCGCTGCACGCGTACTTCCTTCGTCCCGGTGATTCCCGGGTTCCAATCCTTTATGAAGTCCAGCGGATCCGCGACGGGCTTTCGTTCACGACCCGTCGCGTCACTGCAATTCAGCACGGCCGGGCCATCTTCAGTCTTTCGGCATCGTTCCAAGTTCCCGAAGACGGCTTCGATCACTCTGCGACAATGCCCGAGGTCCCTGCGCCTGAGACGCTCCCTACGGTTCAAGAGCGATGGGCGGAATTCGCCGCCGAATATGACGACCACCGGTTCGAAATGGATCTGCCGTTCGATCTTCGCAATTGCGACTGGTCACCCGAAGACCGGAATCGCGAGTTGCCGCCCTACCAGCGTGTCTGGATGAAGGCCACCGGCAAGCTTCCCGACGATCCGGTACTGCACACCTGTGCACTCACCTACGCATCCGACATGACGCTTCTCGACACTGCCCTGTTGCCGCACGCGCTTGGGCCCATCGACAACGTCTTCATGGCGAGCCTCGATCACGCCATGTGGTTTCATCGCCCGTTCCGGGCCGACGAATGGTTGCTCTACGCGCAAGAAACACCCAGCGCCGCGAGCGGCCGAGCATTCGCTACCGGCTCAGTGTTCACGAGCGAAGGAAAGCTTGCCGTGACAGTGGTGCAGGAAGGGCTTATCCGCCCGCCGCGTTGAAAGTAGCCCCGATATGCGGCTGACAACCATGAGCCGAGTCGGGTCGGTAACCTCGGTGCGCCATGGCCCACCACCGCGACACCCGCCGATCGACCGCCGGACTTGCGTTCCGAGCTATCGCCGGCATTCTCGCCTTGACCCTTGGCAGCACCCTTCTCGCCTGCAGTGCTCCGGCGAAATCTTCCTCCAGCCCGACCTCGGTAGCGAACACCCCCACCACCGCAGTCGACACTGGCACCGGCCCGACATCAATCACAATGTCATTGCGCGCAGCAGAAGTAGCGAGCGGGTTCACTGACGCAACCAACATTGTGTCTCGCCCAATGCGCAATCAACTTTGGGTCACACAACGATCAGGTGCAGTCAGAGCGGTCGAGATTCAAACAGTATGGAATCTTGAACTCGGCCAAACCCAACGAAAAGGATTCAAGACGTACCCCGGTGCCGTCATCGATATTTCAAGCGATGTATCAACCGAAGGTGAGCGCGGACTTCTCGGCATCGCTTTTTCCACCGATGCCCGCACACTCTTCCTCAGTTACGTAAACAAAAACAGTGAAATCGTCATCGCCTCGTGGGCCGTGACTGACCCGACTCCCCCTCCGACCACTCTCCCGGCTCCGGCAGCCCCCGCTCCAACCGTTCCAGGTGCACCACCAACATCAACCACGGTGGCTCCATCGACATCATCGACTTCAACAACACTTCCCCTTCTTCCCGCACCCGTCGTTGACCCAGCCTCAAAGCGAACTCTGCTTACGATCGCCCATGAAGGGTCAACCAACTATGCCGGCCAACTCATGCTCGGTCGCGATGGATTCCTCTACATAGGTGTCGGTGATTCTCCAAATGGCGCCACCGAAAAGACGGCGCAGAATCCCGAGTCGTTGCTCGGAAAAATTCTGCGCATTGATCCGGCGGGTGCAACCACGACCGACCCCTACGCCATCCCACCCGGTAACCCTTTCGCTTCTGGCGGCGGTGCCCCTCAGATTTGGAGTTTGGGAGCGCAGAACCCATTGCGCTTTAGTTTCGACCGATCGAACGGGAACATGTGGGTGGCCGATGCCGGGCGCGCTCAATTCGGGGAAATTGATTACCTCCCTGTCTCCGCAGGTGCCGGCGACGGCGCCAACTTGGGTTGGCCGTATAAGGACGGGAAAGAAGTTGGCCCTGCTACCGATCAGCCACCTTCATCGGTCGTCGCCCCCATTGGAGTCACACCGAACGCGGGTCCCGATTGCCCCATTATCGGTGGCTACGTCTACCGCGGTTCAGTGACCGAAATGCAGGGCGTCTATATCTATGGCGACTTCTGCACTGGCAGCGTCAAAGGGCTACTGCAACGCAAGGGCATCGTCCTTGA
>JBILIB010000019.1:0-25318 GCA_044350215.1 Acidimicrobiales bacterium | reverse complement strand
AACCCTGCGCGTTACTCAACGCAGTAATGGAAAGAGAGACCGCAGTGACTGAACCATCATTGGGAATGCCCGCACGCCCAGTGATGGGAACGACAGTGGTGGTGCCAGCAGCCCAGGGACCAGTGGCGACACCGCTGTTATTAATTCCGGATCCGGGACGCGAATCAAGAAGACGCTCTGATGGGACCGTCACGAATGATGAACCCTGCACTGCAACAGAAGGAACGACCAAAGCGCCTGCATGCTGAACAAACACCGCGCTCAGCGGACCGACGGTAGCGACAGCAGCAGCAGTTGCTGCGCCGAAATGCGCAGCACGACGTCGACCAGTTGACCGAACGGGACGACCCACACGCTTGCCTGAAGGCTTCACTCGATGGGCCGAATGACCCCAGGGTGAAACGCCACCGGTCACATCATCCAGGTTAGACATTCTCTCCTCTTTCTACAAACAGGTGGTTACAACAGAGACAGAAATGGGAACAACGTGTCAAACAACAACGGACGCTGTTCGACGGTGAACAGTAGCCGGGCCGACAAGAAAGCGCCACTCTATTAAAAATCTGATGGCACGGGGGGATGCCCTGACACTTCGCAACCTCGAGGCAACCATCTTTGTCTTTTCATCCCGAGACCCCCGGCAAATCTCGTTTGCTCTCAGCAGCAGACTGCTGCCGAGGACCCATCAACTAGCCTGCCACAGTGCCTGAAGCCCCTCCCCGCACCCGCTCGACAGTTGTGGTCCCACAAGTGGGAATCGGATCGAGTCTTCTGGGTCGATTTGAGGTTTCAGACCCCAGAAATCTCCAGCAGTACCTGCCCATTCTTCTCACATGGATCTTCTGGAGTGCAGTCTCGCTCGCCCTCATGGTGACCCATGAGCCTTGGCGCGACGAGCTCCAAGCTTGGGGGCTTGTCCGAGCATCAGGAACCCCGTTTGACGTCCTGGCCAATAGCCGACACGAGGGCCACCCCCCGCTTTGGTTTTTTACCCTGTGGCCGGTCGCAAAAATCGTTGGCGACGTGGTTGCGATGCAGGTGGTGACCTTCGTCCTTGGCTCAATCGCAACGTGGCTGACGTTGCGGCACATGCCGGTTCGTCTGTGGCTGCGGATTGCTGTTGTGTTCGGGTACTTCCCCCTTTATGAGTTCGGCGTAATGAGTCGCAACTATTCGCTTGCGTACACACTTGTTGTCGTCTTCCTATGGCTGAGCCACCGCAAAGGAACGCCGGCCTGGATTCCCGCACTCGTCGCTTTTGGGATCGCTTCGACTGCAGTGAACTCGATGCCGCTTGCCATCGGGCTTTCGCTGGCGGTCTGGGGTGGACCGTGGTTCGCATCGTTACGTCGCGGACCTATTCACTGGAAGTGGCTTACGCCTGTCTTTGCACTTGCTGCGGTCGCCGCGATGATTGCTTTACCTGCAATAGGCGGCGGTCGAAAGCTTCGCCTCGACCTACTTTCTCCCAGCAACATTTGGAATGCGTTCGCCGCACCCGCCCGCGCGCTGGCACCATTTTCCGAACTCACTGACCGTTTCTATAGCAACCCACTCCTGGCGAACTACCCCAAACTTGCCCCCTATCTCGGCGTAGCCCTTATTGTCGCTGTTGCCTTTGCCGTGCGTCGATCACGTTCGGCTCTCACCATTTGGCTGACGACTTCGATTCTCTTGCCGATCATCATCGTTGCCACGGTGATGCCGATCGGCGCCCGTTACATCAGCCCTTTCTTTTCGGCGCTTGTCGCTGCTGTTTGGTTCGCAGCAGCCGATCGCAATGCTCGACCCCGACGCGAACGACCGCCGGTCTCGCCGTTTGTTGCGGTCGGCGCTGTTGCATTACTCGCGATGTCGCTTTGGGCCGGCCTGTGGGCGATCTGGGTTGATAATCACCATCCGTTCTCGGGTGGGGAGGCCGCCGCGGAGTGGATCGCTGCAAACGCAACTGGTGATCGACCCGTTGTCATTCTGTGCGCGGTCAACGCCCCGCTTTGCTCCTCGGTTTCGATACGTCTCGATGCACCCGCCTATCTAAGAGCCGACGGCAAACCATTCGCATTCGTCGATTGGACCCCAGGCTGGAATAGTCCCCTTTATCCAGCAAGCATCGAGATCGCAGCGCGACAGCTTGAACAACGAACCGGTGCAGAAGTGTTCATCGTTGCAATTCCTACGAGCGTTCCGCCTGGCTGCAGCAACGGCCATCGAACGCCGAGCGGCACATTCACTGAGTACTTCGTTGTTTGCAACGCGAACCAATTGGTCGGTACGTGATCGAGCCTTCCGATTTTTCCCCGACATTGCGTCTGTCAGTGGTTATGCCAGCGTTCAACTCTGCGTCCACAATCGAACGAAGTGTCGATGCCGTGCTGGCTGCGATGGGCCCTCAAGATGAACTCATTCTCGCCAACGATGCGTCGACCGACGGAAGTATCGACGCGATTGAGGCCAGCGAAGATTCCCGCCTGAGGGTTGTGCACGCAGAGAAGAACATCGGCCGTGGCCCAGTGCGAAATCTCGGTGCTCAGAAAGCCACGGGCGATGTCCTGATTTTCGTTGATTCTGATGTCGCAGTGCACGCCGACGCGTTTGATCGTCTTCGCGAAGCGTTTGCCACTGATTCTGAATTGGTCGCAGTGATCGGTTCTTACGACACGGCTCCCGGCGACGATGGAGTCGTGAGTCAGTATCGCAACCTGTTGCACCATCACACCCACCAAACCCGGCCACGAACTGCGAGTCACTTCTGGACGGGGCTTGGCGCAATTCGACGAACCACATTCATCGAACTGGGCGGACTCGACACTGACCTGTGGGCACGGAACATGGAAGATGTTGAATTCGGACATCGGGTCCGCGACACCGGCAATGAGATCGTCGTCATGCCCGACGTGCAGGGTTCGCACCTCAAAGCATTTACGACACGCTCGATGTTTTATTCCGACCTACGCGAGCGGGCGATTCCATGGTCGAACTTGATGATGTCTGACGGCTTCCGCGTTGATCACTTCGTGGTGTCATTTTCAAAAGTGGTCTCGGTTCTGTGCGTTGCAGTGATGGGTCTTGCTCTCGTTGCATCGCCTTGGTTCGAGTTTGCTCGGTATCTCTTCCTTGCTGCTGCGATTGTCTTTCTTGGCCAGAACGCATCGCTTTGGTGGCTCATGTATCGACAGTGCGGACTCCGAGCGGCGTTGGCGTCTATCCCACTTCATCTTCTTCATTCGTTTACTTGTGGCCTTGGAGCGTTACTCGCAATCGCAAACCGAAGCCTCTGGATTCTGCGGGGACGGCCCCCCGAGGCCACACCCGCCGGTGATATTCGTTCCCGACGATGGGGAAGAAATCGCGCTGTGAATGTTGAACAAGAGCCAGAACAAGACGCGTCAGGGATCTAGACCAGCCAAGGCCGACTACCTGCCGAGTTATCAGGCGCTCACGAGACATTCGGAGTGATGATGAATCATCACAAGCGACTCCCAGATCTCGATCACTGGTCAATAGGTGCAGATGGCATTCAACGAGCAGGTATTGACTCTTCGGGACTTGCTCCGGTCGAGTTCGCCCGAAGTCGCCGAAGTTCACGACGCAAAACAACGAACGACCATGCAGAGACGATCAGCCATCGCGGAGAACGAGAGCGCGAAATCAGACGTTTGCGATCGATTGACCCCACTGTGCCAACTGCTTCAATCTGGTGTTTCACGATGACTCGGGCAGCGCCGCGCGAGTAACCGGCTCGTTGCCGCGCAATGCTCCGAAAGGTTGACCGCGGCAGATAGCTCACGATCGCGGAGTCGTCGCTGGCTTCACCGAACGACGCGGCGTCTGACCCAGGTTGTTGACTTCGGAACTTGGCGACGCGAATACAAAGGTCAACCTCTTCACCACCCGCTGCAGTGAACGAATCATCGAAGCCGCCAATCGCGTCGAACAGCGAACGGTCGATTCCTAAAGACGCACTCACAACGAACTCGGCCACGTCATAGAACATCTGCAACGAGGAATGATCAAGTGGTTCGTAGAACGGACGCGCCCATTTCGGGCAGTCGTCCCATTCGACCCGCATTGCCGATCCACACACGCCAGTGCGTTTCACTTCAGCGGCCATTTCCCGAACCCAACCGAGACCTACGACGTCATCGGCATCACAAAACAGCAGGATCGAACCGTGACAACTCGCTGCGCCAAGATTGCGAGCAAATCCTGCGCCGCGCATTGACGCCTCGATCGACGAGATCGATAACCGGTCCCTATAGGTCGCCACGAGCGCCGCTCCGGGATCATCGATGTCCAGGACGACGAGAACGGTGAATGCCGGTGCGTTTTGTTGCGAAGCCAGAGCATCAAGCTGTCGAGCCAGCAACGCTCCGGCGCGCTGAGCAGGAACGACAACACTCACCGTCGAAGCATCGGCTTCTTGGTTTGGCATCATTCGGCCGCCGACTCACTAACCACCTCGAGGCCCTCGCCATTGTCGGCAGCAGCCGCGGCCTTGCTATCGATCAACGTTGCTCGTGTGAGGTCATGCAGCGACTCGTCAGACATGATTTGGTCGACGGGTCCTGCGGCAACGATCTTGCCTGCGTCGACAACAACCAATCGGTCGCAAATGTCGACAGTCGACATGCGATGAGTCACCATCACCATCGCCACTGAACCATGAAGATCGTCGAGCGTGGCCCTAAGCATGCGCTCAGAACGCGGATCGAGGGCGCTCGTTGGCTCGTCGAGCACCAACATCGAAGGCTGGCCCGCGAGTGCCCGTGCAATAGCAATGCGCTGCTTCTGCCCCACCGACACACCCGTTCCATGCGGTCCAAGTTGCGTATCGAATCCATTCGGCAGACGTTCAATTTCGTGACGAACGTGGGCTGCTTCGGCGGCATCAACGATGGCGTCGTCGGTGATCCAGTCGCGATAAAAACGGATGTTGTCGCGAACGGAGCCTTCGACGAGATGGGGCTCCTGCGGAACAAGTGCCACTCGACTGGCCCAACTTTCCTCGGTGAAATCGTTGATGTCATGGCCGTCGACAGTGATTGAACCTGAGGTTGCCGTCCGCAGCCGTGATGCGATCTCAATCAACGTCGTCTTGCCTGCCCCGGACGGCCCGATGAGCCCTACCGACTCACCCATTGCGATCTCAAGCGACACTGAATCCAATGCCCGAACACCCGGCTTGTACTCGTGTGAAACCGCGTTGAGTCGCATAATCGACATTGATCGCAGTTCGGCCTCTCCATACTCAACTCGTTCCGCCTCGAGTGCCGAGACTCGATCGTCGTACAGCTCGACAATCGGTCCGAGTTCGTCGAGTCGACTACGGGATTGTTGTAACTGGTTGGCGGAGGAAAGTGCTCGAGCAACGAGGATCGCAACGGTGGAGATCCCCACGAACTGAGAAGTTCGACTGCCGTACACCACGCTCACAGCGACGACTAAGAAAAGGACGACAATGTCGCTATGAAGGAGCCAAACATAACGGGAGAGAAAAATTGCTCTTCGTCTTGCCAGTGCCGAAGCTTCATTCAACGTATCGAGTTGATCTCCGACGGAATCGAAAACACCGAAAGCACGCAATTCACGCGAGACAAGTGTGACTTCACCAATCTTCTCGGCGAGAAGTACCGACCCATCTGCGGCAGTGCGCGAATTCCGGCGCACCCGGCGGCCGAGGGGTCGAAGGAAAAACGTGAGCACAATCGCAAATATCACGACTACGCCGACAGCCACCGCGCTAATCGTCAAAGCGATCGCAAGAATCGTGAAGATCATGAGCGCAGAAGTGATCCCATCGGCCACCACTTGGGCACTTTCGGACACTGAATTCGCCATTGCCATAGTTTCTTGCAGAGAACCATGGCGTTCGCCTTGTTGACGAGCCCAGCGCGCACGAATGTGCGCCCGATAGCCACGGCGCCTCGCATTGGCCAATACCTCTGTCGAAAGTCGGGCAGCATTGGAGGCGGTCATGAGATGAAGCCCAGCGGCAATTATTGCGAGGACGACCGTGAGAGCGATGGTTGGTCCCTCAGTAAGGGTCGCCCCAATCACCGGGATACGAACAGGGTTGACGTTGACCTCGGCTGCTTCTAACGCCATACGCACAGCGAGCACCACAAGCACGCCATCGGCGAGCCCAGAGAGGAACCCCGTAAGCGCGATCCATGCAATAGCCAGTCGAGGCCGCAAGGTGAGGGGTTCGATGACCCTGAGGATGACGCGAATCACCTCGTGACTCTAGTCGGCAAAGAAACGTTGAAAAGATTGATGGCCCGTCGATTTCACGACCTTCAGCGTGATTTTTTCTTTCGATCAGTCCACAACAAGACTCATAAGATGATTTCACCGTGCAGCGTGGAGCTAGTACCTCACTCAACTTTATTGACGTCCTGGCCGACATCCTTCCTGCCAACGTGCCCGTTGCACTACTTGACTTTCCTTGGCACTCGAACCCCGGAGATTCCGCGATCTGGAAAGGCGAAAACCTCGCTCTTGCCACACTCGGACATCGGGTTGTGTACACCGCGACACTGCACAACTTTGACCGCAACCGACTCGAACGCCTTCTGCCTGAAGACGGAATCGTTCTCCTGCACGGAGGAGGAAATTTCGGCGACCTCTGGCCAAAAGTCCATGCTCACCGTGAATCGATCATTCAGTGCTTAGGCGATCGTCGAATCGTGCAACTCCCGCAGACCGTGCACTTTGGCAACGTGGAGGCCGGCGAAGCGTCGTTGGCCCGACTCGCAACCCATCCCAATCTGACCGTGATGGTCCGAGATCAGCGCAGCCTCGATCGTCTCGCACAAGCAGGAATCTCTGCGCGACTCAGCCGTGATGCAACTTCGGCACTGTGGCCGGGTCGACCGGTCGCACATCGATCAGCAAAACCACCTCGGGTGCTGCTCCTCTTGCGTTCAGACCACGAGCGACGCAATCCCATTCCTACCAACCTCATTTCTGAGGCTCAGGATTGGACCGATCTCGGACTCACTTTCGATCCCACTGATCGAGCTGGTCGAGTTGTTGACCACTGCCTCAACGTCATCGACCGCACACAAGAACGCTTTGGACGTGCCTTACCTGCCTCGTGTCGTGCTCGGCGGGAACAGCAACGACTCCGCACCAATCGGCTTTTCGAAGCCGCCGCCGACGTGATCCTTGCTCACGATGTGATCGTCACCGACCGCTTGCACGCCATGCTGTTTGGTCTCGCCTACGGTCGATCCGTCGTCGTCGTCGATGGCGGTTACGGGAAACTCGACTCTTACATCGATGCCTTTCTCGGCGACGAACCGCTCCTCCATCACCTCTCCTCATTCGACCAGCTCTCCGCCGTTCTCGAAAAAATCGGAAGTTCTCAGTGAATCCTGCAGCAACCCGCCGCTCGGGAAGTGAAGAGTCTCGTGAACGAATCGCGGTCGTGATTCCTGCACTCAATGCCGCCGACACGATCGGTAGACAGATCGCAGCGGTCCTCGCCGACCGTGATGAACGCGTCGAACTGGTGCTGGTGAACAACGGCTCCACTGATGCGACCTTGGACGTGATGCACACTGCGACAGCGGGTCTTGATCGAATCACGATCGTGACTGAGCCTCGTCGAGGAGTCAACCTGGCACGCAACGCCGGCATCAATGCAACCAACGCTCCGATCGTGCTGCTTTGTGACGCTGACGATGAGATCGAACCGGGATGGATCGACGCTCTTGCAACAGCGCTTGAGAATTTCGACCTCGTCGGCGGCGCGCTGCGGCGCGTTTCGCACGATGGCCAGATCATTAGCGATTCCGAACTTCCAGATACGCAGGATCGTTTCGGCTGGGGGCTCGGGTTTGGGTGGGGCTGTTCATTCGGTCTACGCCGTGACACTTGGGAACGCGTTGGCGGATTCGACCCTTCCATGAGCGGAGGAGGCGATGAATCCGATCTGTTCTTTCGAGCGCAGATCCATGGCGCAACGTTCACCCGGTGCCAGAACGCCGTCGTTCGCTACACACTCCGCAAGGATCCAGCCAAGCACAATCGACGACGGCACGATGAAGGATGGCGGCTTGGATCTCGCTGTTATTGGTATGGGCGTTTGCGAGGTTGGCCCCGCTACAGCTTTTTCTTCACCGATGTCGTGAAGTCGGCTCTCCTACTCCCTCTCGCACCGTTCTCCACCCATTGGCGATCGGTCATCCATTGGCGGCTCATGCGCCGTTGGGGTCGCCTCACCGGCACGATCTTCTATTTGCCCGGGGAACTCCGCCGGAGGATCGGTGACAGCCTTCCGAGGCCGTCTCGATTTCGGCCCACGCTGCGATTCCGTCGAGAGTGGCGCCGCATCAAGAAGATCGAAGGATGGCTCTCGCGCATCGATGCCGCAGCACTGCACGCCGCCGCTTCAAGGGTCGCCGATGGACAAGCAATCGTCGAGATCGGCAGTTGGAAGGGGCGATCAACCGCGGCTCTCGCTCTGGGATCTCGTCGACGACGCAAAGTCTTCGCCGTCGATCCTCATACCGGTGGCCGTTCCTTTGTCGAGGCGAACCTTCCCGTCGATTCGCTTGTGCACTTTGAGCGCACCATCGAAAAACTCAAGCTCACCAACGTTGAAGCGGTGGTCGCCCGCAGTCATGATGCGGCCGCGAACTATTCGGGCCCAGCAATCGGACTGTTGTTCATTGATGGATGGCACTCCACCGATGCTGTGCTCGATGACTATCGATCATGGGCACCGCATCTGGCCGAGAACGCGACCGTTGTGTTCGATGACCGGATTCATCCCGAAGTGCTGACCGCCATACTTGAACTCCGCCCACTCTTACCCAGAAGAATGTTCGAGATCGGCAAGATGTCAATTTTCACCAACTGGTGAGGGATGACCCGCCGTCGCTCCCTCCCCTTCAGACTTCAATGGTCCCAATCGGAAAAGTCTCGACCGAGCAACTCGGAAAGACGTTCGTTCCACGGCCGATAGTGGGCAACCAACAATGCCCTTACCTCCGAGTCCATCGGAGGCGCAGTAAATGGGCGGCGCGATGCTCTCAGGATCCTCCTTCCAAGTTGATTCCGCCACCTTCTTTCCAAGGGTTTTCTCATAAATCTCGGCAACCAAGTTCCACGCGCTTCATTGAGATGTGGAAACTCGGTGAGAACTACATCCACTCCGAGAAACTCTTGGACGACACGAAGCGCACCGGTCGTATCGCCAAGAACTTCGTCGAATCGGAGGATGAGCATGCGATCCTCTTCAAATCCCAAGTAAAAATAACGTTGAAGTTGCTCGGCATACTGACCACGTCGAACAACGTCTTCAAAGGCCCGCGGGTCGGGGCGACCATCAGTGAGTTCCGATTCGACGACCTCACCAAATCCACCTCTCAATTGACCCACTCGCCAACCGTGCCAATATGCGGAATATGCCCGGTCGATGGGGTTACGCAACAGCACGATTGCTTTTACTTCAGGCAGAAGACGACAGATTTGTTCAGCACTCTGAGGCCGGGAGAGATACTTGGGCGTCCCTTCTCCTACCACTGGTTGACCAGCCCATTCGGCGAAGAAGGACTGATAATGAGATCCGCCAACTTCATCATCATCGACAAATCCAAAATGATTCGCCTCTTTGGACCTTGGCACGTAGATGTCGGGATGGAGCCGAAGCGCCGAGGCCATCGAACTGGTTCCGCATTTCTGCGCACCAAGAATCAAAAAGTCGGGCGGAAAGGCTGATTGCCGATCTATCAATTCAATGGCCTCACGGAATCAACCAAATTGGAATTGCCCTCACCCTATCCATTGCTCTTAGGCACTTTCTAGTCTCACGCCATCAACCTGCAGTACCTCTGCCCCAACCATGCGGAAATATGGCTGTTTTCCGCAACGTCTCGTTTCGTGGGACTCTCACTTGCGGAGGAAACCAGTCAGGCACGGACATTTCGACGACTCGATCGATCGATGGCATATGCAGTTTCCCGGACGTCTATCCCTTCCCAAGTTGGAACGGCAACAAGTTCACCAGTAAGGGAATTTGTGACAGGAGCCAAGCCGACACAGCCACCCACCGGATTGATCATCCGCTGATTCCATCCACCAGCAAGAGCCACCAATTTGTAATTCGTGTTCGAGTTGCGCCGAATAATGTCGATTGTGCCGCCAAAGCCACCGACGAGAACAAGTCCGTGTAGGGCGGATCCTTCGACTCCCGCCACATGTGAAGCGCCTGCGAGAACGTCAACCTGTTCTTCAATCGACAATTCCTCGGGCCGGACGATTGACCACCCACTATCGGCGAGGACTTGCTCCACTTCGGCTTCCTCAGCCAAGCCGCCATGGGAGGTTCCCATTCCAACTCGACTCAACCACACCTTGCTTTCCGACTGGATGGGACGCCAGGGCGTTGTGCCCAACCGACGCAACTGCTCCGGATGAATCCACTCGTGCAGTTCGCAACTTGCCTGAGGAACAAGGAGTTCCTCCACCGCCAGAGCACCGGTTGAACTATCGATGATCATGACTTCGCGATTGAGGCCGATCTGACGACAAATATCGCTCATCCAATGCTTGATGGAGACACCGCGCCCGCCGATCCACACCAGCGGCACCGAATCATCAATCTCTTGGGTTTGTTCGATCCAGACTCGAGACAAACTTTCAAGCAGGAAATGTCCGAAGTGATCAAATGCATAGCCACCAAAGATCGCCCGAGAAATTGACTGATTCGGGACAAGGCCATTTGTCTGTGGCCGAGGAACAAGCTCGCGTGAATACCTCCGGACCCCAGTGCCGCGCACGTAGTTGAAACCACCACCACTACTTGCGACCACGCCCGCACCGGAAGCGAAATCAGCGTCGCTCGTCGGGGGAACGACGATTACATCACGTACCGATCGGGATCGAAGTGGCCGACGCAGGCGAATGGATCTTCGCGTCGCTGCCAATCCCGAAGCAGCCCACCGACGCGGCAGGCGATGCCCAGACATTCTGAGCTTTATTGGTTCCAAGAGGAAAGATTACGTCCCAGCAACTCAGAGAGTCGATCGTTCCACGGACGAAAGTGCGCAACCAAAGACGCGCGCACCTCGACGTCCATTGGCGGCGGGGTAAACGGGCTTTGCGTTACCAGACTGATCGCCCGCACGGTCCGCTTTCGCCAATGCCGAAATAAATAGGACCGAACTCTTCGTGGAAGTCGGCTGACTCTCGCAGTGTTCGCACGAGGGAAATGGGTAAGTACCACTTCCACTCCAAGAAACTCCTGAACCGTGCGCAATGCTCCCGTGGTGTCGTCGAGGACATCATCAAAAAGAAGCACGAGCATCTGATCACGATGAAAACCATTGTCGTAGAAGCGTTGCAGTTGCTCTGCGTAGTGACCGCGTCGAATGAGGTCATGAAAGGGCCGCTCGTCGGAAAGCCCGCAAGCAAATTCCGCTTCAATTGCTTTCTTAAATCCGCCTGCTAGCCAACCAGCTCGCTCACCGTGCCAATAGGCGGAATAGGCGCGCTCGATGGGGTTCCGCAATTGGACAATTGCCTTTACTTCGGGCAAGTGACGGCAAATTTGCTCGGCGCTGCGGGGGTTCGTGAGGTATTCAGGCGTTGCCTCTCCTACCACCGACTGGCCGCTCCATCCCGAAAAGAAGGATTGATAATGAGACCCACCTATCTCGTCGTCGTCCACAAAACCAAAATGGCCGGCCTCCTTCGATTGAGGAACAAAGATCTGGGGGTGCTGCCGAAGTGCATTTGCCATCGAAGTGGTCGCACATTTCTGGCCACCGAGAATGAGAAAGTCGGGTGGGAAGGTTGTTTGGCGATCGATCATCCTTGAAACCCCATCGAAGCAAACTACCGTCAAATCGGGAACAGAGTTTCAACTTGATGAAACGAAAAGGCGCGAACGTCAACCCGACATACAGATGCAACTCCGCCGCCGGTAAGGTCCTGCGGTCGACCTCTTGGAGCCGAGTTGTCAATCACGGTCATCACCGAAACCTTCAACCACGCAGAGGGTCAGAGTTGGTCACGAGTCGCCGACGCTATTGATGCGGCGATCAGCGCGGCAGAGGGTTTCGACGATGGAACACACGACGGACCCAATCGTGTTGTCGTCATCGACGCATCGAATGACAACCGAACTCAGTCCCTACTCGCCAGCCGGCAAGCCACGACAACGGTTTCGTTGCGTCATCTGCGGGTACCGGCCGACACGCCCTATGACGTGATCAAGGACCTTGGTGCCCTCGAAGCAACGAGCGGAGTTGTCGCCTACTTGGATGGCGACTGCAGCCCCGTCGGCCATCCGTCCGCCTGGCTCAGAGCGCTTTTCGTCGAACTCACGTCGACCGATGCGCCCGGAGTGTGTGGCACAACGATCTACGAGGGGACCTCAGCGGTTCGGCGCGCCTGCAGCGCAATGGACTTCGGATTCGTACTCCATCGGAAAGACGGTGTTCTGGCCGCCTACACGTCGAACAACGCAATGTTCCGTCGAGACGTCAGAGCCAACAAACAAGCCGATGTCGATGGATTGCGCTGCGCGTGTTATCTCCATGCCCAAGAATTTTTGAGAAGCGGCACGCCGATGCTCCATGCTCGCTCAGCCGATGCGCTCGTTCGTCATGAATTTCCAGCTCTCTGGGAAGAGAGATTCCGTCGTGGGTACGACGCCGTCGCCGTCTCATGGACCGACTCCTCGCTCTTCGAAGCCGAATGTTTCCGACGCAATCGCTTCGTTGCTGCAACCGTGGGCGTGGCCCGATACATGGTAAGCAGCGTTCGCCTCGATGCTCGAGTCATCATCGACCTTCAGCGCTACCAGCCAATTGCGCGCATCAGAGTTGGTGGGGCGATCGCCCTCGTTCCACTCTTGCGCTGCATCGATGTCATCGGAATTTGGCGGGCGCTCTTTTTCGGACCCAACCGTCGTTGGCGCCATACAGTGACGCTTGAACACGTCACCGCTTCAACTTCTGCCGAGTAGGGCCCACAGATCACTCCGCGGTCGTAATGCCGGGACTGTGAATTTTGCTACCGAGTCGCACCGAATTACTGAATACCAACTCGGTAGGTCCAGTTGTATTGAGAGGCAAGAAACAAAGCAATTGGCACAGACGCAAGCGCAACCGCCGCGATCGCGAAAGCGCTGTAGGTCTGCACTCTTCCACTGAGGCGGCGAAATCTCGGCACTAGCGTGACCCCAAAGGCAGTCCCGACGGCCAACATCGGAAAGAAATCGCCTAGATAACGAGTTGCGATTGTCTGCGTCGGGAGCATGATGAGAGGCGCTGTCGCAAGACCGATCAGCATTACCAATTCGAATCGATTTCTTCGCCGAAAAACTATCGCCGCAGAGGCTGCGATAGTTGCAACAAGCGGAATTGGCATCACGTCGGTGAGGCTTACGACTGGTTCTACGTTGATTGAGTCGTCGCGAAGCGGCGGCAGATACGCAATTCGTTCAAGCGGTTTGTCACCGAATGGTCGACCGAATCGAAAGCGAACCCAAGGCCAATCAGCAGAGACTCGCACTGAATCAGGGCGCAGGTAAGCAAACGTCGCAGTCGGAACAAACCTGGCTGAACTCCCAAAATTCCCACCATTGTTCTCCATTACTCGCTGGATATAGACGTAGCTCGTCCCCTCGTATTGAGCCACGGGACGCGGTGCCCCGTATTTCACGTAGAAACCTCCGAGCAAGGCCATCGGAGGCAACACCGCAATTCCAATGGCTCCCAGAATTGTTTTGAGGGTCAAGCGTCGCTGACACCATCGACCGATAACGACCACCAGCGCGAAAACGACTCCAACGAGCGCGGCCGTAGGTCGAGATGCTGCAGCGATAACGAACATAAGAGTTGCACCAACAAACTGTCGGTCCTTCCCCTCCATCCACCAACGCCAGAAAAGATTCGCCCCAACGAGCATCGCCGCAACTGACCAGAGGATGGCCTCTTGATAAACGTAGAGGTCCGATGCGAGCATCAGTGCTCCGCCAGGACCAAGCACAATGGCGGCGATGGCCATGTATCCCGCTGTTTGCCATGCGACGACTGGACATTCCCGGTGCAGAACTCGCCGACATAAATCCAGCGCGCTCCATAACGAGATTCCTGCGGCAATCGAAAGGAAAAGTGCCGCCATCTCCGAGTTCTCGATACCGAATACCGCCACGAGAGGGAGACGAATCAAACTCGGAGCGATTCCGAAGTATCCGTAACACTTTCCATCAACAAAACTGCACTCGCCGGGGAGATACGTCCTATCGATCCAAAGTCGGCCATTGAGGATTGCATCAGCCTGAGCGCTGAAGAAGCGCCCAGGCATGTAACTTCCAATCGTCATTGGATCAAAAGTCCATTTCGTGGCGAAACCGAAGAAGAAGAGCGCGAACGCAAAACTCCAAACCGCCACAAACGTCTTTGAGAGCAAGAACCCCGGAACCGACGAACTCACATCTGATTGAACCGAAGCAGCAGTCACCTTCTCAAAGGTACCGGCTGGGTCAGAGCGCTAGCCACTGAGGGCGAAGGAGACGAGGGGACAAGGCGTATTCCGGTATCCAAGCTCGCGGTGCGACGACGATGCGTGTGTGATCGTTCCGTTCGACACTGTCATCTCCCAAGACCGTTCCCCACCAACAAAACGTTGAGTTCGACATCACTACCTGTGATGCGTCAGCCAGCAAGGCAAGGTCTCGCTGGCGGGAACGTTTGCCAAGAACTGAATCGGCAATGACGTCGAACCCCTTCGCTTGGGCCCATTGAGCAGCAAAGTTGGCGACAAGGCCATCGTCACTTAAGAGAACGAGTGGGCCATCAGATTTGGGAAGTGCTTTCAAGGCCGCCTCGTAATAGTCGATCGGAAGCGCCCACCCGAGTCGCAAGTAGTCCCCTCGCCGAAAGGAAAGCGCCGTGTAGTCACCAACTTCTTCCTTGAAGGATCGTTCTTCTGGTCGAACCACGCTCGCAACACCGTCTCGAAGTACTTGAAGGACTTCCGCGAGGACCGGTTCATACCACTCTGGATTCTGGAAATAGCCCGTCATTCCAAGCAGGCCTTTGTGACGAAAGAGACGCTCGTCGTCTCGGCCCCCGAAAGGGTCTTCTTGGCGAAAGGTGAAATACCGAGGGTCTCCCTTGAACAAGTGCGCTCTGAGTTCCCAAAGACCCCGACTTAGTAACGACGGACGTTCACAGAAGTTCAGAACTAAACGATTGACCATTCGTTTGGTTGCGGGATGAAGTCCGCTCTGAATGAATCGAGAGAAATCGGCGTTCGTGTCCCCATAGACAAAGAGTTCTCTTCCCCGCTCTCTTGCGACCGCGCAACCAGCAGCGAATTGAAAAAGCTGATTTCCGAGTCCGCCCATGAGTCGAACGACCACTCCCGGCTCTTCGTCAACCACAGTTTCCTCGTTTCCCGCAGGCCAACCTGCACACCAACCAGCAGACAGACCGACTTTGCGTGATCACGAATCCTACTTCTGCGGGCCCAAATCGCGCTTCTTCCTCAACGTCCAAATGCTGAGCCCGTGTGTTGCATTCATGCTCGCGTCCGCCTCATACCCGAATGGATGTACGTCGCGAATCAATTTTCCTTGGTCATCGACAAACGCAAGATTCTCGATTTCAAAATACTCAACTAGATGGCCCCTCAGATACGGGAGCGAGAACACCCGATGCGCGTTGAACTCAATTCGCTGAATTTCACCAGTGGGAACCGCTAGGTAGAGAGTCCCGTTCTCTTGAAGTAAGGCATGCAACGATCGGAGGCCGCGAAGCCAGCCGTCTGCTGCGATGTCGTCTCCGTAACGTCCCAATCCGAAGTGCTCCAAGACGTGCAGACACGACACGGAATCGGCCACTCCGTGCCACTCCTCGGGAAGTTCCATGAAATCAAAACAGTGAAACCTGATCCCTGAAGCATCCGATTCAACGGGCCTGATGTCGATGACTTCAATCTCACGAAACGCAGCAACGTGCGAAACAAATCCATAGACGGACGAGCCAACATCGATGTGTCGACGCGGTGCGCGTTCATAGAGCAATTGGGCGACGTAAAGGTCCTGATGAAAGTACTGACCTGAAGCTTGACCACCTGGGTCATTTTGCTCGCCGAAAATTGGATACGAGCGCCCGAACACCCATGAGGTTGCATCCGGCTGGAGCCAAAGTTGACGGGCGAATTCACGTCGATCAGAGCGAACCTTGTGCAGATTCAGTATCGCCCTTTGCATTTTCCCGAAATCCAATCCCCAAAGAGCAAACGGACGCAACCTCGGGTGCAATTGAGTGTTGACCCAAGCCTTGACACGCTCTTTTACAAACAACATCGAACCAGCTTTTTCCATCCTCGTTAGTCTATGGGAGCGAATTTGAACTATCGGAAACAACGCAAGCCACTTGGCAAAAAGAGATGAGCCGGACGTGAACTCGAATTCGTTGAAAGACTCTTTCCTTCGCTTTGCGAGAAAGTCCCGATCGCTTGTCGCTCCGGTGATCGGACGCATTGTCCATCGTCCACTTCATCAATGGAGCAAGCGAGGGTTTGCATCTCCGCCACCTCCTGAGGTGAAGCGGGCGGTACTTGACCGCTATAGCGACTCTCGATGCGCTTGGATCGAGACCGGAACCTTCTACGGAAACACCACTGCTTTTCTTGCTTCCATCGGTCGCACCGTTCACTCAATTGAGCCACAACCTGAACTCGCCGCTCGAGCTCGTAAACGGTTTGCAGAAAACCCCAATGTCACGATCATCGAAGCCCGTTCTGAAGATTGCCTCGACGCCGTTCTCAGCGAGCTCACCGGATCGGTGCGACTGTGGCTCGACGGTCACTACTCCGAAGGCGTCACCTATAGAGGCCCACAAGACACTCCCATCAGAGACGAATTATCGATTATCGATCGGCACCTTGAACGTCTCACCGACATTGCCTTCATGATCGACGACCTGCGCATGTTCGATCCCGGATGGTCTGCTGCCGTCGACTATCCGACTCGCTCAGAGCTCGTGCAGTGGGCTGACGAGCGCAACTTCTGGTGGACGATTGAGCACGACATCTTTATTGCGAGTTCTCGTCCACTCATCGTCGAAGTGTGAATGGCTCTGCTTGAACCGAGAGAACAGCGAACCTCAACAATCACGAATTCGGCTGATGGCTTCTCCAAATGCATTGCAGTCGTCGTCTGACTCTTCGCTTTAGAGAACCCGAGTGGTACCTCATGAGACGGCGGTCGTATGCGCGCGAAGGTGTGCGATCGCTCGGCTTCCGAAAGGGTGCATCAAACCCAGTGCTTTGAAGCCCAAACAGTGTGTGCCGGGAAGAAACCGTGTGCGTAGCGTCCGGACCGAATCCAACGTTCACCACGAGATTTTGGGACGGGACAATGACACTTGCTTCAGAGGCCAGCACCGCAAGATGCCAGAATCGCGCCCAAGTGGACTTTTTGCCGCCATAAACCTCGTCACCTTTGACAATCAATGGTCGCGTCAAGGGATTGTCAATCTCCACCACTCGGGGACGGTGCAATGGCCAGTCTTCCAACACGGAGCGATGACCACACCACGCTCTTCGCCACGTGGCCCAACCCCAAATGTGGCCTCCAGATGCAAAGAAATAACTTCCGTCGCCGTAGGTTCGCTTTGGCGCCATGTTGACCGCAGTCAGGTAAGCGACGGAAGAATCGTCGGCGAACTCATCCAGCACATGGCGGGCTAACCGGAAAAAGTCGGGGTGACACACGCAATCATCTTCAAGGATCACTCCACGATCCACCGAATCAAAAAACCAATCGATCGCCGCCCACATCGATGCTTGGAGACCAATATTTGTCTCGTGTTCGAGACGAACTACTTCGCAAGGCCAATCGATTTCGCGTGTGATCCGGCGCACCTCGGCACAATTCGCTTCATCTGTTGAAACGTCAACCCGAGGACCGTCGGCTGCGATAAAAAGCACTGGCGGAGCAACTTCGCGCAAAGCACTTAGTGCCCTCGTCGTTACTTCAGGTCGGTTGAACACAACGAGCAGTACCGGAGGGCATTCATCAGCGCGCACGGAATCACCCTATGCTTTCTACCGTCATCTCGTTTCGACACTTGGGATCAACTGTTGCGCTTTGTTGGAACATAAGAGCCGGACAAGGCGCCAACCAAGGACTAGGAATCAAGGTAACCAGTCCGCTTGAGAGTCTCGGCGATAAGTGCCTCGACCTCACGCACTTCGAACTCATCTTGGGACAAATGTGATTGAAGATCTCTCTGACTCACCGATGAGCGGGCATAGCGTTGAGCCTCGTCGGTGAGGGAAAGATTGAGAAATTCCGACAGAAGGCCAAGTTGGGCCTCGGGCTCCGTGACGAGTTCTTCATAGCGAATCGTCAGCACTCTTCCTGCCGGGAGTGTTGCGGCAAAGGCTTCAAATCTTTCTACCTGCGAGGCCCACGAAGCAGCGGCCTGCAAATGATGTGGTGCACCAAGGTGTCCACTCTCACGAAGAATGCGACGCGCAAGTCGATGGTCGGTGACGTCGGTGAGGTGACGTTTAAACGCAACATCTCGTCCGTCGCGGATGAGATGAACAAAACGCGCCCTTGGAAAAGTGTCGACTATCGCTGGTCCGGTGAGATACGACTCCGGAAACTTCCAGCCCCAATTATCGGTCAACGGCACAATGCGACGGCGTTGTAAATGAGAGGAAAGTGCACGTCGAATTCGCCACCGCGACAGAAGGTCTGGCGATGCAGTCGGTTGCCGACGAATTGATCGCTCTGCAGTGACTCGCAGGTGATGTCGCAGAGACTGATCAACCGGATCCCCACTTGGCCCAATCGACATCTGAGCATCTAGATCGATTCCGAGGTACTGGACCATCCAGGCCACGACTCTTGTGCCTGAGTGGCCCCTCCCAACAACTACGACGGGCTCAAGTGTAGAGAGATAACTGGAGACTTCTTTCCGAGGCGGGACAAACCAAAACACGGGATGGCGCACAAGAACGTTGCGAAACCAAGGCGGCTTTGATGCTCGTTGATTCTCGCCCACTAACCAATCTCGTCTCTTTTTTGAGGCAACCGATGCTGCATCTCGCTTAGATTCGCACGCGAGTTTTGCGCACAGCCAGAACGCTAGCAATCGCTTTTCCATTGCTAGCGTCTCACCGTGATCCTTTCGTACAAACACAACTTCATCTTCCTGAAGACAAGAAAAGTCGGGGGGACAAGCCTTGAATTTTGCCTTCGACAATTTTGCGGACCCCAAGATGTCGTCACCCCACTCATGGCTCACGAAGAAGAGAAAATCATTGAATGGGGATACCCCCCACCCACGACGATAAAAGTTCGACCAGCAATGCCATGGGAATTCAACAGCGACAAGTTTCGAAAAATGTTGAATCGACGCCGTTGGCCGGAATCCAAAAATTGGTGGTCTCACCAATACGCCTCGAGTGTCCGCCGAAAGGTTGGTCGACCAACATGGGAGAACTCGTTCAAGTTCACGGTGGTTCGCAATCCATGGGATTGCGCGATTTCTGCCTATTTCTGGCGCAACTCACTGAATCGACCGTCAGAGTCAATGGATGAGGTAATCAAAAGAGCAGGTGAGAATTGGTCGATCTACACAATCCGGAACACTTTGGCCGTTGATTTCGTCATTCGATACGAACATCTCCTAGAGGATTTCGGAGAAGTCTGTGATCGGATCGGAGTAGATCGTCCAACCGAGTTGCCGCGTCTAAAATCGGAACATCGAAATCGGACTCTTGACTCTGGAGAGCTTCTCACTACTCGACAGATTGGCGAGATCGCACGCAGATGTCGTCGAGAAATTGAGATGTTTGGCTATGAGTACGACCCATCAAGTTTGACTTCTTGACCCCTGAGCAATTCGATGAACGCACCCCGAAAATTGCACATCGCACACGTCATCTGCACGAAGAAACATGCTGGCACCGAAAATTATGTTGGCCGGGTTGCAGCAGAGTTCCATCGTCGGGGGCACCAAATTTCGGTGATCTCCCGGTTTCCTCCGTCTCGTTTCGTACCCGAGGGCCCACTTGCATTTCAAGTTCGGAATTGGAGGGAAGCAGCCCATACCCTCCGAAAGATTGAATGCCTCGATGTGGTGAACAGCCACGGCACCGCGGCCGATACCGCTGCAGTTTGGGGGCTTCGACAGCGTCCGACACCGCTCGTCGCCACCCATCATTTCAATCATCAGCGATGGTCCGCCGATGACGGTCAAGGGACCGCACTACTGAGAGTTCTTCCGTCGCGCTTCCAGAGAAAAAACGGTCCACTTCGAAGCCGCATGCATTCATTCATCGACGATCGCGTAGATCTGGAGGTTGCGGTAAGCAACTTTGTCGCGACAAGAATGGCGCGATGTGATCGTGTCATTCCATCAGGAGTTCAATCCCAGAATGAACTTCGTGATATTGCTGATCGAAGGGGGGTTGTTGTGATGCTTCAGCGCCTCGAACCTCACAAGGAGACTCGCCTTGCCTTGGAGGCCTGGGCTCGTTCGTCGGCGCGAGATCGGGGCTGGAAACTCGAAATCTACGGTGAGGGAAGCGATCACCAACAACTCGTTGATTTCATTTTTGATCGACGCCTTTCGGAAAGCGTCGAGTTAAAAGGGTTTTGTGATCGGCCCCAAGCAGTACTTAGCGAGGCATCCCTACTTCTCGCCCCATCTCTACTCGAGCCATTTGGGCTCACCATTCTCGAGGCAATGTCATTTGGCGTTCCTGTCATTGCGTCGGCCTCAGGCGGAAATAGCGAATCCGTTGGATTGGCATCCAGTGCGGCTCTGTTCCCTCCAGGAGATATAGCGACCTTCGCAAACCTCATTGACAAACTCACGCTGGACGAACAGGCAAGACGGCGAATTTCCGAGGAACAGCTCCTCTTGCAACGTTCGAAATTCAGCATCGAATCAATGTGCGACCAGTTGGAAGCGGCCTACTACTCGGCCCTTGACGGCAAAACGAGATAACTCCATTTGTTGAGAGCAGGATCCTCGGGCCAGGTTTCTCGGTAATGAGCAATTCCCCCGTCGCCACCGACAACGAGCGGAGAGGAAGAACAGATTTCCTCATCTGCTGCAACCCTCATTGTTGGCTCTCGGTATGACATTGCAAATGGTCCGGCTTCGTTCCCATTAGCAGCGAGAAAGAGTTTGGCACCGGAACAGTCCTCATAGAGCGGTGCGCGATCGCGTTTCGGTTGGGCAAGTGCCAGATCGATGACATCCGACCAGGCTGCGGCGAGAGTCTGAGGATCAAATCGGTGGCGGGCGACGCGTCGCGCCTCGCTACCTAAACGCTGGCGCAGTTTCGAATCGCTAGCGAGCCGATCGATCGCTTCGCCGTACTCCTCATCTGATTCGACAACGAGACCCGTCACTTCGTGTTCAACGAGATCGGGAAGGCCACCGTGGGGAAAAGCCACCGGAGGTATCCCAACCCACATCGCTTCTTGGAGCGACTTCTCGCTCGTTGCGTAGGTATCGACACAGAGTGGATAGCCAAAAATATCGAAGGTGCCCAAGGCCGTTGCGATGTCGCTGGCATAGCCCTCGTATGTGAAGCGCTCGTCCATGCCAAGTTCCCGCATTCGAGCATGCAGTCGATCTTCACCACCGCCAGTACCGACAACGACAAATCGCACCGAGGGATCTCTTACCTGAGCGCACAGTTCAGCAAAACGTGGGTGCATCTTCGCCGGACTCACCGTTCCGAGATAGCCGACATGAATGCCTTCGTGTGGAAGCGGTTTCCAATGATCGAGTCGACTCATATCGGCGATACCAGGAACGGTGCGGACAATGGAACGCTGCTTCGCCCCCTCCGAAAGTAACGAGCGTTCGGTCGTAGTCACGAGAACATCGGCAAATCGACCAACCTCTGCAGTAAGCACTTGCGGTCGATGGAGACCTAACACCATTGACCACACCACGACTCTTGTTGCACCCAGATGTGCACGGCTAAGCAGGTCAAGGAGCAACGGGTGGTTCCAGTAATGAATCACGATCACATCGGCGTCGGCTGCCGCACGCTCAATTGCTTCGACATCGGGCTGAACGAGGACATCGACACCAAGCCGGCGAGCAGCGATGAACATCGACGCAGCAACCGGAACATCAAGCACAGCAATCGTGTGATGCAGAGCAGACGCCGTGGAGGGAGCAAAAGCAATCGACGCGAGCAACGATCGTTCGGGACCAGCCCCGGTGCAGCGTGGAAGAAGATGGAGCACCCGCGAGGCAGTCATGAGCGTTTGTTGCGCTCCTCGAGAAACCGACGACTTACGTCAAGGAGTTCTCGACGGTACTGCGGCACATCGGCCGACAGGCTGTCGCTTCGTGCGCCTTTCCTCAGAACCACCGGATCGATTAGGTCAATTCGAGTACCTACTCCCCGAGCCCGTATGAACCAGTCAGAGTCAGCAGCGATCGTAAGCGACTCATCGAATGGTCCCACCTCTTCGAACACTCGGCGACGAACCAAAAGTGCTCCTGGAGTAAACGCCGGAATCGGTTTTCCGATCCGTTGCCGGTGTCGTACATCGACCGATTGACCCGGAAGTGCTTCGGTCACCATGTGCCCCACCACGCCAGCAACGTCATCTTCGCTGGCGAGGTGAGTCAGGCGAACCGTGAGCGAATTTGGAGCCCAGCAATCGTCAGCATCGAGAAAGGCAATTACATCACCATCAACGTTCGCGATTCCCTGATTACGCGCATTCGCTAGACCAATTCCGTCCTGCGCAATGACGCGAACCTTGGGGAATCGGTCGGCAATTTTCCATGTGTCGTCGGTTGAGGATCCGTCAACGACAACGATGTCAACCGATTGAAGTTCGAACCCCGCTGCAGTTGATCCTGATGAGATCTCATCGACTGCGCTCTGAAGGGCGCGTTCGATCGTCTGAGCGGCATTGCGCGCGGCCACGATGATCCCGACCCTGAATCGATACTGCTCCGTTTGCATCACGACTCATTCTCACTCGTGTTGACTGAAGCCAGCGCTTGTTCAATCAACAAAAGTCGATCATCTCCGACACCGTGTCGTCGCAAATGAGAAAGCGTTCGAGCAGATTCCTCTGGACATCGAAACGGGGCAAGGTGATGCACGGTCACCGGGTCAAGGGCTGGAGACATTCCCCGGTCGACGAGAAGTGAAAGTCGCGCCAACGCGCTCGGATTCCTGAAGGTCGCCATCAAATCGACCAGCAACGCGGCCTCGTCGTAGAGATCGGAATCCGGAACCTCACCTGATTCGATCCACGGACTCATATCCAGACTTGGAACCGATGAGCCAACCGGAAAATCCGATCGAATGTCATCGACAGAAGTTGTGTGAGTTGCTTTGACTCCAAAACCGATGTTGTTGACCAGATTGACGGATGGAACAACCGAGTGAAGATCAGATGAGAGGAGAAACCGACTCAAATCGATATCCCAGATAAGTGAAGCCCCAGGCGGTGATTCGAGCAGGCGCGTGTGTTCGTCGAGCAAACTCGTTCCGGTCGGTGCATCCAGCGGCGGACTCTTTCGATAGCGCTCCCAAACATCACGCCATGTCGCCCACCCCCACATGCTCCCGCGACGCACAATCAGGTGGTCTCCGGTTGTCGGTGACCAACGAATGAGTTCATTACGACCACCGATATGTCCGATCGAAGATTCGTGCTCGTAACGCGTGAGCATCGCTCCAGCCCATGACACAAACGACGGATCAATGACGATGTCGTCTTCGATCACCATCAGTCTGTCGACGTAGCCAAATGCCCAGTCAATCGCGCTCAGAATTCTCGGCGAACAACCAAGCGGCGAATCACTCACGGTGACACGCAGATCACACGGCCAATCAATGGAAGTGGCAAGCCGAAGAGCTTCGCGATGATCGGGGTCGTCGGCCCCCGCAGCAGGGACATCAGCGGCGACGAACAACGTGGGTGGCTGAGCGATCCGAAGTTGTTCCATGACCCGTGCCACATGCTCAGGACGCCGATGGACCACAACCAAAACTGGAACGGAATCAGAGGAGTGCTCAGGCACTGGCGCTGTCCGCCATCGCCGCAATTACCTCGGCCATCGCCCGTGGCGGACGATCGACTGCCAGCTCCACAACTCGCACCGTTCGGGCAATTTTTGTTGTGTGTTGCAACCATGCCGCTACGCCATTTGGCACGGGAAGTGCAGTACTTCGAAGCGCAGCGACGGCGCGGGGTCCGCTGAGCTCATTGCCCAACCCCATTTCGGGCGCATCGGCGCTTTCGACGATGCCCTTCTGAGGACGCAAGACAACAACAAGATCAAGCGGAGCCGATGGCGTGAGCCGAAGTGCATCAATACGAGAGACAGCGACGACTGATTTACCCATAGGGTTCAAACCGAGTCGATCCCACGAGCGTGCGCCAAGAAGTTCCGCGCTGTCGTCATGCAACTTCACCGTTCCGTACCAACTGTGAATGATTCGACGCTCTGCGTCGATGAGGCACAGGTCATCGCCAAGTAGTCCCGCTCCCTCAAGAGCACACGCTACTGCGGTCGTAGTCTTCCCTGCTCCACTCTCACCAACAAGCAACACACCACGACCGTCAATCTCAAGAGCAGCTGCGTGAACCGGAAGCAGAGCGCTGTCGACCGCCCATGATGCAATTGCGGTTGCGAGTGGATACGAAGTGAGCTCTACGTCACTCCATCCGGCCGGCGAAACGCCAAGTTCAAACCCAAAACCTGGACGGTAGATCTGCACTTGTTGTCCATCATCGATGGTTGCGACACCGCCACCGGGCAAACAGTGCACTCCCGGTTCAAGCTTCAGTCGAGGAAGATCAACCGTCGATACCCGCAAATTCAGTTGAGGCATCTCGTCGCTCGCCTCAACCACAAGGTGACCGAAGCGATCCTCGATCAGCCGGGCACTGCGATCATCTCGCGTGTGGACTCGAAGGCAATGGCCAGCGAGACGAAGGTGATGAGAGGGATTTCCTAGATCGACCTCACCGAAGACCCGGTACATCGCGCTGAGTTCGCCTCCATTCACGAATCTTCAGACTTGGGTTCGAACGGCCAACCCGCATCGGACTGAACATCGTGAATCGGGTCGAGGGTGAGAATGTCAGCGATGTCGTCGAAGCGCTCGAGCGTTGGCGGCTCCGCCTTCTGGGGCCAATCCATGACGAGCGTTCCTTCGGGCCCAGCCACAAAGAGAGGGGCGAGCCCCGCGAGGGTCGTTCCTAACGTATCGCCAACCTCTGATCCGAATCTTTCGGTCGCTTGCTCAACGAGCAAGGAAGGTCGAGCCGCGT
>JBILIB010000018.1:0-25330 GCA_044350215.1 Acidimicrobiales bacterium | reverse complement strand
ATTTGAATGTGATTGGTTTGGCCGAAGCCCCGGTTCATGCCGTGTTTATCCGGGCACCAGTTGTTGAACGTGTGGGTCCGGGCGTCGAGATTCTTGCTGCGGTTGAAGAAGGCAGGCCGGTGGCCTGTCGTCAGGATGCGGTACTTGTGACCTCGTTCCACCCGGAATTGTCCCCCGATCTTCGACTCCACGAATTATTCATCAAGGGGATGGCAGCATGACTGCGTACCTCGCACAATCTGACCAGTAAGAGAGGCACCGATGTCCGGACATTCCAAATGGGCGACGATCAAGCACAAGAAGGGCGCTGCTGACCAAAAGCGCGCCAAGGTATTCGCCAAGTTGATCCGTCAGGTCGAGGTTGCGGCGCGTGAAGGCGGCGGAGATCCTGCAATGAACCCAGCGCTGCGCACGATGTTCCAAAAGGCGCGCGACAGTTCAGTTCCGATCGACACCATCGAGCGCGCTATCAAGCGCGGCACTGGTGAACTCGAAGGCGTCACCTATGAGCAGATCACGTATGAGGGCTATGCGCCTCACGGTGTCGCGATCCTCATCGACGTGCTAACCGATAATCGCAATCGTTCGGGAAGTGAAGTTCGCACTGCGCTGAAAAAGACCGGAGGCTCGCTCGCCGAACCCGGCGCCGTGTCGTGGCAGTTCGAGCGCAAGGGCGTCATCATCCTTCCGCGAGGCGCTGAAGAAGACGACATCATGATGGCGGCACTCGACGCTGGTCTCGAAGATCTCGCCGACGAAGGCGACACATGGAAACTGGTGTGTGCACCGACGGATCTTTCTGCAGTGCGCGCTGCTCTCGACGAGGCCGGCATCGCTATTGATTCCGCCGATTCAACAATGGTCTCGACCACAACGGTGATGCTCGATACCGCCGATGCAGCCAAGGCCGTGCTTCGGGTTATCGATGCCCTCGAAGACGACGACGACGTTCAGGACGTCTACGCCAACTTCGACATCCCTGATGAGATCATGGGCTCCATCGATCTCTAGTAATTAAGGCCGCGGAGCGGCTTACCATCTTCGAGACTGTGTGAAACGACTGCCCGATAGATGCACAATCGATGCTGGCCTAGGGTTTGGCTTTCCGTTTGCGTTGCCTGAAGGGAACCCTTGTCATGATCGAAGTGGGAGATATCGCACCCAACTTCGTGCTTGACGGAGTCGATGGCGATGGCACCGGCCAACGACAGTTCTCACTCGATGCGTATCGGGGTCTTCCCGTCGTTCTCGTCTTTTATCCGGCCGACAACTCGCCGGTCTGCACGGCGCAACTTCGCTCTTACACCGACGACATGTCCGCGTTTGCTTCGGTCGGTGCGCAGGTACTGGCGTTAAGTCCCCAATCGGTTTCAGATCACGTTGAGTTCGCAAAACAAAATGGCGGTTTCGGTTTTCCGCTGCTGGCCGACGTTGACAAACAGGTTGCGAAGGACTTCGAGATTCTCGGCCCGATCGGTTTCTATCGCCGCTCAGTGTTTGTGATCGATGCCAACGGCGTCATCCGCTGGGCCCGTCGGGCAGCGGCTGGGCTTACCTTTCGTCCGGCCGACGAGATCGTCGAGGCGGTGCGCTCGATCGGGGCGTGACCGGTTCGGTTGCGTCAGTCTCCGCTTCGAGTCGGCGCCAGGCCTCAACTCGTTGTGCGTTGAGAGTCCCGTCAGCCAACGCTGAGGCAACAGCACAGCCGGGTTGGCCCTCGTGTTGGCAATCAGCAAAGCGGCAGGTCGAAGCGATGTCGTCGACATCGGCGAATGTTTCAGCAACACCGTCATTGTCGGCAACAAGACCAACGGCCCGAATCCCTGGAGTGTCGATCAGAATGCCGCCGCCAGGCAGTAAGTGAAGTTCGCGAGTCGTGGTGGTGTGGCGACCTTTGCTGTCGCTCTCGCGCACATCGCCAATCGTGACGACTTCGTCGCCGAGTAGCGCGTTCACAATGCTCGACTTTCCCGCACCTGATTCGCCCAGCAACGTCACCGTGTCGTTGCCGATGATCGAACGAAGTTCATCGATGCCGATTCCTTCCTTTACCGATGTGACGATGACATCGATACCGGGGTGGGCGGCACGCACTTCGTCGGCTGCTCGCTGCGGATCAATTTCGACATCAGTTTCGCGTGAGGCCTTGGTAAGGACTACAACGGGCTCGGCACCAGCATCTCGACTGATGGCGGTGCCCCGTTGAATGCGGCCGTCCTTCACTGGTCGATCGAGCCCGCAGACCAGCAGCACCTTGTCGATGTTGGCAGCAAGTTGCTGTTCGCCGTCACCGTGTGCATTTCGACGACGCAAAAGTGACCGCCGGGGAAGGACGGCCGCGACTTCACCACCTTTAAACGCAATCCAATCGCCAACGGTGGGTTGTGGTTCGAGCCGAAGTGTGAGCATCACGGTCTCGGTTCGGTCCGCTAACGCAAGTACAAGCGCAACGCCGTGATGCTGAAGAACTCGTCCGGGTTCAGCGCCTTGGAGAGTGGTGGCGAGAGTGTTCGCCCACGCTGGATCCCAACCGAGTGGTACCAGCGATTCAAGTGATGCGCTCACGAGTTCAAGATTCCGGCACGTTCCCAGTTGTGACGTAGGTGTCGAGCCGCTCGAGGGTCTTTTCCATCGATGCAAGATTCTTGGTGGGGATGTCTTGTCGCTGAAGAAGCCATGGGAGTGGGCTCGGTCGCCAATCGAAGGTTTCGGTCACTTTCGTGCCGCCTTCGACATTTTCGAGTTCGTAGCGCCAGACGTGCTGACCGATATGACGCCAACCGATCTGTTTGCCGTCCTCGAACTCGACCACTTTGTTGCGCATCGTGGCGTGGAAGCTCATTTTCATGCCGAACTTGGCGCCAAGAAACAGCCGCGGTGGATTGCCCTTCGCTTCGACGAGGCTGCCAGAACCATCAATGATTGAGTGCTTCGCCGGGTCGGCGAGAATCTCGAAGATTTCCTGCGCCGGGGCCGCAATGACACGGCTCGTGGAAACATGACGTTCTGCCTTGGGAGTGATCATGGCGTCAGTCTCTCAGGCTGCTGCCTTCGACGCGAGTACATCTTGAAGTGCGGCGTCGATTGTGGGGTGGGCGAAGGAATAACCGCTGGCGGTGAGTGACCCGGGAAGAACGCGAGCACTGGTAAAGAGCAGTGCATCGGCCAGTTCAGCGCCCAGCAAGAGTTTCGGGCCGAACGAGGGAACCGGCGCGAGGGTGGGGCGGTGCATTGCCTCGCCGAGGGCCTTTGTGAACTCTTGGTTGGTGACCGGCGTCGGTGCAGTCGCATTGATGGGTCCGCTGATGTCGTTGTCAATCAGCCAGCGAATTGCTCCGATCTCGTCGGCCATTGAGATCCAACTCCACCATTGCTTGCCCGAGCCCATGCGGCCACCGAGCCCAAAGCGGAAAAGGGGAAGCATCTTTGCTAACGCTCCGCCATCTGTGGTGAGCACGATGCCGGTGCGAAGAAACGGCACGCGAATTCCGGCAGCAACTGCAGGTGCCGCGGCTGCTTCCCACTCGACACACACATCGGCGAGGAAGTCGTTGCCGGCAGGAGCGGTTTCGTCAACGGCGGTGTTGCCGGTGTCGCCATAGAAGCCGATCGCTGATCCGCTGACCATGACTGATGGTGGAGCGTCGAGTGATGCAAGTGTGCTGGCAAGAAGGGCGGTGCCTTTCGTGCGACTTTCGAGAATCTCGCGTTTGTAGGACTCTGACCAGCGCTTATCGCCAATGCCAGCGCCAGCGAGGTGAACAACGGCGTCGACGCCTTCGAACTTGGCAGCTTCAATCGTTCCGGCCGCTGGGTTCCACTCGATGGTCTCGATTGCGCCTGACATTGGTCGGCGCACGACTGGCACCACCTGATGTCCGTCTTTAGTGAGCGATGTCGTTAGCGAGCGGCCGATAAGGCCCGATGCTCCGGTGATGGCGATCTTCACGGATACTCCTGGAAGTGGGGGACAGGCAGGTGTAACACCGAGAACAGCATTCCTATGCCCTCAGCGCCCGATTGCGCGATCTGAGGCGTAGGCCCAGTCCCGATACGCTCAGAGGTCCATGAGCACCCGGAAACTGATTCTTCTCTCGTTGGCCTGTGGTCTAGCGATCTTGGCTGCTGCCGCAGCTCAATTGTTCCTCGCAGCCCGCTGATCGGCGAAGTTCGGTCGGGGCCGATGGAGCGCAAAGTATCGGTCAGGCCTCGGCCTCGGCGCCGGTAGGCTCTGGCTCCCCGTAGTCGCGATAGAGGTGGTCCGAATGGCCGAGAACTTCGACGTCGTCATCATTGGTGGCGGCCCCGGTGGTTATGCCGCCGCTCTGTATGGAGCATCGGCAGGACTCAACATCGCACTAATCGAGAAGAACCGCATCGGTGGGACCTGCCTCAACGTTGGCTGTATCCCCGCCAAAGAACTCCTTGAAACTGCATCAATTCGCCGTGCGATCGAAAGTGCTGCGGCCTTCGGTCTCACCACTTCCGAACCCGTGCTCGATTTCTCGGTGACACAGACCCGCAAGCAGGGTGTGATCGACGGCCTTGTTGGCGGTCTCACTGGACTACTCAAGAAGCGCAAGGTCACGGTCTATGACGGCATCGGAACATTGCATGCCGGTCATGTCGTCAAAGTTTCTGGTGGATCATCGGGCGATGTTGAACTTCACGGCACCAATGTGATCCTCGCCTCAGGCTCGGTGCCTCGCACGATCCCAGGTTTCGATGTCGATGGCGTCACTGTCCTTACGTCGGACGAACTGCTTTCGCTTCAGAAGTTGCCGGCAACTGCTGTTGTCATCGGTGGCGGGGCAATCGGATGCGAATTCGCGTCGATGATGTCCGATCTCGGCACCGAGGTCACGATCCTTGAAGCCCTGCCGCAGATCCTTCCTGGTTGCGACGAAGACATCACCCGTGTTGTTCTCAAGTCCTTTAAGGACCGCAACATCACTGTTCGCACCGGAGTTTCGGTGAACGGACACGACATCAAGTTCGGCGGGGGCACCACCGTGAAGTTCGGTGAAGGCGAAACCGTCGATGTCGACATGGTGGTTGTTTCGGTAGGTCGTCGTCCGCTTTCCGAAAACCTTGGTCTCGACGGCACCGCAGTTGCAGTGAGCGATCGTGGTCATGTCGTTGTCGATGCTCATTGCCGCACCGGCGAGCCCGGCGTGTGGGCAGTTGGCGACCTCATCGCTACACCAGCGCTCGCTCACATTGGTTTCGCTGAAGGAATGCTCGCTATTCGCGACATGCTCGGTGAAGATCCGATGTCGATCGATTATTCCAAGGTGCCGTGGTGCATCTATTGCCACCCCGAGGTCAGTTTCGTTGGTCACACCGAGCAGTCAGCCAAAGAGGCTGGTTTCGATGTGATCGTGAGTAAGCACCGCTACACAGGTAATGGACGTGCACTTATCCTCGGCGAGCCCGAGGGCATGGTGAAGGTCATCGCCGAAAAGCGTTCTGATGGAACCGGCGGTCGCTTGCTTGGTGTTCACATGGTCGGCCCATGGGTGACCGAACAGCTTGGTCAGGCCTATCTCGCAGTCAACTGGGAAGCCGACGTCGACGACGTTGCCGCTTTCATCCAACCGCACCCCACGTTGAGCGAATTGTTTGGTGAAAGCGTTCTTGCTCTCACCGGTCGCTCACTTCACGGCTGAATCCCGGAGGATTCCATGGCAGAGATTCAACTTCCGCAACTTGGTGAGTCCGTCACTGAAGGAACCATCACAAAGTGGTTCAAGGCAGTCGGCGACACCGTTGCTGAAGACGAGGTCTTGTTTGAGGTGTCCACCGACAAGGTTGACTCTGAAGTTCCCTCGCCGGTCGGTGGCGTGCTCACCGAGATTCGTGTTGCCGAGGGTGACACTGTCGATGTCGGAACCGTTATCGCTGTTGTCGGCGATGGCGCCGCTGCAACCGCACCTGCTCCCGCCGCGGCGGCTCCTGCCCCCGAATCCGAGCCCGCTCCTGCGCCGACACCCGCTGTCGAAGCACTGCCAGCACCTGCACCCGTTGCGGCTGCTCCGGCTCCTGCCCCAGCACCTGCGCCAGCTCCCGCGCCTGTTCCCGCACCTGCGCCAGTTGTTGCTCCTGCTGCGGCCACCGCCGGCCAAGTGCTGTCGCCGATTGTCCGTCGCCTCATCGCCGATTACGGCCTCGATGCCTCTCGTATTGCCGGCACTGGCCCCGATGGTCGTATCACTCGCTCCGATGTTGAAGCCGCAATTCGCTCAGGCGTTGCGTCCTCGTCGACCCGTAGCGCTCCGGCAGTAGTTCCTGCACCAGCAGCCGCTACTACAGGTGGTCAGCGTCGTGGAACGCCTGCCCCGCGTTCAGGTACCGGCGACACCGTCGAGCCGCTGAACAACATCCGCCGCCGCACGGGCGAACACATGGTGATGTCAAAGCAGGTTTCGCCGCACGCGTACACGATCGTCGAAGTCGACTATGAAAATGTCGAACGAGTTCGTCGTGCACATCGTGACGAGTTCCGTGCTTCGGAAGGTTTCGGCCTTAACTATTTGCCATTCGTCTCTCGTGCAGTCATCGACGCTTTGCGCAACTACCCACACATGAACGCTTCTGTTGGCGATGGTGAACTCATTGTTCACAACTATGTGAACCTGGCTATTGCGGTCGATATCGATTTCACGGGTCTGCTCGCCCCGGTCATTCATGAGGCCGACGACAAGCGCCTTCGAGCAATCGCCCGCGACATCAACGATCTCGCCGCACGCGCTCGTTCAAAGCAGTTGTCGGCCGACGACATCACGGGTGGAACATTCACGCTCTCCAACTCCGGTTCGTTCGGAAGCCATCTCGTACTTCCGATCATCAATCAGCCGCAGGTGGCGATCATCTCGACCGATGGCGTGCATCGCAAGCCGGTTGTGGTCAACGGAACCGACGGAAGCGAATCGATCGCTATCCACTCGGTTGGCATGCTCGCTATGAGTTGGGACCATCGTGCATTCGACGGTGCCTATGCCGCAGCGTTCCTGCGTGACGTGAAGGAAATCATTGAGACCCGCAATTGGGAGGCGGAGCTCTAATCATGACGATGGCCGGGGACGCCCCCACCGTCGGTGCTTCACCGTTGCGCGTCCGCTGGCTGGGGACCGTTCCCTACGGCGAAGCCTCTGATCTGCAGCACTCGTTGTTTGAGCATGGCAGTGACGACTGGTTGCTACTACTTGAACATCCCCACGTCTACACACTTGGTTCAAACGCCGATCCATCGAACGTTCTTGTCGACCCCGCCTCTGTGGGGGCGGAATGTTTGCGCACCGACCGTGGCGGAGACGTCACCTATCACGGTCCTGGTCAACTCGTTGGCTATCCCGTGTTGTCGGTTCCCGGGAAGCGTGGCGGGGGAATGGCCGACACGGTTGCTTACGTTCGGTCGGTCGAAGAACTCGTGATCGGTGCATTGAACGATCTCGGGCTCAACGACGTCGGTCGCCTTGAGCAGTACCCGGGGGTGTGGGTTGCCCCAGAATCGGAGACACCAAGGAAGATTGCTGCGATCGGAGTGCGACTCACCCGCGGTCGGTCGATGCATGGCTTTGCCATCAATGTCGACCCCGACATGACGATGTTCACGCATATCGTTCCCTGTGGTATCGCAGACAAATCTGTGACTTCACTCGCTCAGGAAGGCATCGACGCGTCGATGGCCGAGGTTGCCGATGCAGTTGTAGCGCGTGCAACTGCGATGTGGGCCGCCAACCGGGTTGTTGATCGGGCCGACATCATCCGTCGTTCGACTGATGGCGACGAAGACCTTTCTCTATTTAGTCGGGGCTCCGGAGCTGGCCTTCCGGTAAAGACAGGTGCTGACCATCGTGCTGGTCCGTCGTTGCGTCTCAAGGGTCGAATGACCGAAGCCGGAGTCGCTGACGGCATTGATGTGATGGAACGCAAGCCGGAATGGATGCGCGCCAAAGTAACTATCGGCGGGAAACCGCTTGAGTTGAAGAAGACACTGCGAGACCTTCAACTGGTCACGGTGTGCGAGGAAGCCGGATGTCCGAACCTTTCTGAATGCTGGTCTGATGGCACCGCGACCTTCATGATTAACGGAGAACGCTGCACCCGAAAGTGCGGTTTCTGTCTGGTCGACACGCGTCTTCCCGAGGCACTTGATCCACAAGAACCAGCCCGTGTTGCAGAAGCAGTGGCGCGAATGGAGCTCGACTTCGCCGTCGTCACCACTGTTGCTCGTGACGATCTCGCCGACGAAGGTGCCGGAGCAATGGCCGAAACGGTCCGAGCGATTCGCGAGCGAGTGCCTGGCGTGCAGGTTGAAGTTCTGATTTCTGATTGTCGTGGTCAGGCCGCCGCGCTTGATCTCATTTTCGAGAGTCGGCCCGATGTACTCAATCACAATGTTGAAACGGTGCCGCGCCTTCAACGAGCGGTTCGGCCTTCTGCCGGTTATGCGCGATCACTTGCGGTGTTGTCTCGAGCAAAGAGAGCCGGACTCCTTACGAAGTCGGGGCTCGTGGTCGGTATGGGGGAGACCGATGAGGAAATCGCCTCGGTGCTTGCTGATCTTGCGGGTATTGGCGTCTCCATCGTCACCATTGGTCAGTACTTGCGCCCAACGTCAACGCATTTGCCCGTCGATCGTTGGGTGACTCCAGAGCAGTTTGCGTCCTATGCCGTGTTGGGCCAGGAACTTGGTATCGGTCATGTCGAGTCGAGCCCGCTCACTCGTTCAAGTTTCCATGCAAAGCAAGCAGCAGCTGGCTCTTCCGTGCCAGTCACAATCGACTGACCGGTAACCTCACACAATGCTCAGCGAACGCATCGACAGAGTCCGATCAGCGATGGCTGATCAGGGAGTTGACGTCTGCTTGCTTTCTGTCGGTCCCGATTTGCCGTGGCTTACGGGCTACGAAGCAATGCCGCTCGAACGGCTCACAATGCTTGTCGTTCCAGTTGAGGCAGATGCAACTCTGGTGGTACCGGCTCTGGAAGTCGCACGCGTGGTGCCCCGAGACGAACTCTTTTCGATCCACCCATGGGGCGAAACCGACAACCCGATCACGATCGTTTCTGACCTCATTGGCTCCTCGGCAAACGCTGCGATTGGCGAACGCACATGGGCTCGATTCCTTGTTGAGCTTCAGCATGCACGTCCCGATCTGACCTTTACGACGACAGCACCGGTCATTGGTCCGCTCCGTGCAGTAAAAGACGCCGCAGAGGTGGTTGCATTGCGTACTGCTGCGGCAGCAGTCGATCGCATCGCTGTACAACTCCAAGCCGGCGAAATTCCACTTATCGGCCGCACCGAAGCAGAGGTCTCTGCCGATCTCGGTCGACGAATTCTCTCTGAGGGGCATCACCGTGTGAACTTCGCGATTGTTGCGGCGGGAGAGAACGCCGCAAGCCCTCATCACGAGCCAGGTTCCCGCGTGATTGGCGCGAACGAAGTCGTTCTTTGTGACTTCGGCGGAACCATGGCCGACGCAGATGGTGTTGGGTATTGCTCCGACATCACTCGATGCGTCGTCACGGGAACTCCAACTTCTCGAATGACCGAGGTCTACGGCCATCTGCGTAAGGCTGAAGCCGTCGGACTTGCCGCTGGTGGTCTGGGTATCGCCGCCGAAGATGTCGATACGGCAACACGATCGATCATCGAAGATGCCGGTTTCGGCCAATGGTTCATGCACCGAACCGGCCATGGCATCGGGGTGGAAGAACATGAGGACCCCTACATCGTTCTCGGGAATCGCACGCCCCTCGAAGTGGGGAACGCCTACTCGGTCGAGCCCGGCATTTATCTTCCCGGCGAGTTTGGTTTCCGGCTTGAGGACATTGTGGTGGTGACTGAATTTGGGGCCGAGTCGATTACGAACGCCGAACGGTCATTGGTGTCTGTTGAAGCATGACAAAGTGGCAGTCCGATGATTGATTTCGATGCCGCCTCGCTCTTATTGCAGTGGGCTGCTGGCGGTCTGCTTTTTTTGTGGGTGACGACGCGGCGTCGTGAAGTTTCACTCGGCTATGGCTGGCTCATGCGCGGCACATATCTGCTGATGGCCGGTGGGGCCGCCTATATCGGCATCTTTGTCATTGAGCCGATGGCGGGTCGTGACATTGCATCGGTTGGTGTGGTTTTGGCTGCGGGATACGCGCTCGCGTCCTCAATCGTTCGCCGCAAGGCCGGGGTTTCCGGTCAGGTTGCGTTGGCAGAGTCTCGTACCGAGCGTGTTGCCGCCATGACAGGGATTGAACGAGAGGCCGCGCAAAAAGACACGAAGGTTCGTGAGTTCGATCCTCGCCTTGATCTCATCGCTCCGGTCATTGGTTTCGTGGGAGTGGTTGCTGCTGGTCTTGAAGCAGGTGGACCAGCCTGGCTTGCAGTTGCTCGGTTTGTTGTCGGAGCAATGTTCTTGGGCGCAGTTACAGACGCGATGTTGCTTGGTCATTGGTATCTCGTGCAGCCGGGTCTGGCTCGAGGCGCGCTTCTTGAACTCGTGTACTGGACGGGTTGGTTGTGGGTTCCCGAAGTGATCCTGTTACTCGTCCCAACCGGAATGATCTCGGCGATCAACGGCACCATTGACGACGGCTACAACGGCTTGCTCACCTGGTTCTGGGTGATGTGCACGGTCACGACGATCGGCTTGATCATCACGACACGACTCGCATTGAAAGAGCGCTCGTATTCAGCCGTGATGGCGGCAACGGGATTGCTGTATCTCGCAATCCTCACGGCATTTGGCATTGACCTCGTGGCTCGGGCACTGCTCTCTTCAGCCAACTAACGCTCAACGAGCGACGAAATACTTGGCCTGAGGGTGATGGCAGATCAGCGCTGAGGTTGTTTGTTCAGGCTGATACTGGAAGCCGGTTTCTTCATTGACATCAATGCCGATGCGGCCAGCATCGAGAATCTGAGCAACCCGCTCATTGTCCTCAAGGTCAGGACATGCTGGGTAGCCCCATGAATAGCGGCCGCCGCGGTATTGCTGGCGGAAGAGTCCAGCGAGCGACGGACCGTCGTCTTCAGCGAAGCCCCAGTCCTCGCGCATGCGGCGATGCCAATACTCGGCAAGAGCTTCGGCCATTTCGACTCCGAGACCATGCACCATGAGGTATTCCTGGTATCGGTTCTCCTCAAACAACTTTGCCGCAACATCGCTCACGCGCTGACCCATCGTGACGATGTGGAACGCCGCGTAGTCAATCTCGCCCGAATCAATTGGGCGAAAGAAATCGGCAATACACATGAACGGCGCGGCCTGCTGGCGCGGATAGTGGAAACGGGTGAGTTCTTCTGACCGAGTCGCGTCGGTCCAGACAACAAGGTCGTCGCCATCGCTGTTAACTGCGAAGTAGCCGTAGACGACCTGGGGGATCAGCATGTCGGCAGCCTTCGCCTCGGCAAGCTGCGATCGAAGCATCGAACGAATGCGGTCTTTGAACTCTCCGTCGGTCTCGGTAACCCCGTCGGTTGTTTCGGGACGGAACTGCCACTGGTTACGGAACAACGCAGTTTCATTGATGTAAGCCGCGATGTCGTCGATGGGGATTCCTTTGACAACCTTCGTGCCGAGGAACGGGGGAGTGAAGACCTCGTTGTCGGCAGCGACATCAGGCGAGCGTGGCGGAAGGTCCTCGGCTGGCGTAACGGTCTTGGTTCCCGAACGAGCCGGCACGGTGCTTTCGCTGGGAACTCGACCCCAGTCAGCATCATCGGGTTCGGTGCCGCGTTTGATGTCGCCGAGACGATCCATGACGCGTAGGCCTTCAAACGCGTCTTTGCCATAGAACAAGCGACCTTCGTAAACCTCGCGGAGGTCACGTTCTACGTAACTGCGAGTGAGTGCAGCGCCGCCAAGCATCACGGGGATGTTGGAGAGGTTGCGAGTATTCAGTTCTTCGAGGTTCTCGCGCATAATTAGAGTCGACTTCACAAGAAGTCCGCTCATGCCGATTGCGTCGGCGTTCACTTCAACAGCCTTCTCGATCATTTCGGCAATGGAAATCTTGATGCCAAGGTTGATGACTTCATATCCGTTGTTGGTGAGGATGATGTCGACGAGGTTCTTGCCAATGTCGTGGACGTCGCCCTTGACGGTGGCGAGGACAATTCGGCCTTTTCCGCCGTCGTCGGCCTTTTCCATGAATTGCTCGAGATGGGCAACGGCGGTCTTCATTGTTTCCGCCGATTGCAGAACAAAGGGAAGCTGCATTTCTCCTGTGGCGAAGAGTTCCCCCACGACTTTCATGCCAGCGAGGAGAACGTCGTTAATGATGAAGAGGGGCTCTAGTCCCTGTGAGCGCGCACGATCAAGATCATCTTCAAGGCCTTCGCGCTCACCATCAATGATTCGTTGGCTCAAAATCTTTTCGATCGTCCAGTCGGTGCGGTCTTCCCTGACGACCTCCGTTGCCTGGACGTCAGCAAAGATGTCAAGAAGCTTTGTGAGCGGGTCGTAGCCCTCGCTCCGGCGGTCGTAGATGAGATCGAGGCTGACTGCACGCTGCTCTTCTGGGATTTTATTGAGCGGCATGATTCGCGCTGCATGCACGATCGCTGAATCGAGCCCGGCTTTGACGCATTCGGCGAGAAACACCGAATTGAGTACATGGCGAGCGGCTGGCTTGAGGCCGAAGGAAACGTTCGAAACGCCGAGCGTTGTAAACACGCCGGGGAGTTCGGTCTTGATTCGCTTGATCGCCTCAATCGTGGCGATCGCGTCGCCGCGCAAGTCGTCATCTCCAGTTGATAGCGGGAACGTCAGCGCATCGAAAATCAAATCGCTGGGTTCGAGCCCGTAACGGTTCACCGCAAGATCGTGAATGCGATGCGCGATGCGCAACTTCCATTCGATGTCTCGAGCTTGGCCTTCTTCGTCAATGAGGAGACAGACGATTGCGGCGCCATATTCGGCAGCCAACTTCATAACACGATCGAGCCGGCTTCCTTCGGCTTCGCCGTCTTCGAGGTTGGCAGAGTTGAGGATCGCACGGCCGCCTAGCCATGCAAGACCTGCTTCCATGACCTCGGGCTCGGTGGAGTCAAGAACGAGGGGAACACTGGACTGTGTTGCGAGCAATTTCGCAAGTTCATCCATGTCGTTCGCGCCGTCTCGGCCGACATAGTCGACGCAGACATCGAGCACGTGTGCGCCTTCGCGAACCTGGTCCTTCGCCATTTGCACGCACGTGTCGAGATCAGCGTCGAGCAGAGCTTCACGGAACTTCTTTGAACCGTTTGCATTCGTACGCTCGCCGATGATCATGAACGAGGTGTCTTGTTCGAACGGCACGAGCGAATAGATCGAAGTGGCGCCTGGCTCATGCATAGGTGCGCGCGGTGCCGGCGTGAGGTCTTTGCAGCGATCAACAACGGCAGCGAGATGTTCAGGAGTTGTTCCGCAGCAGCCACCGATGATGTTCACGCCGAGTTCGGTAACGAATCGCTCATGATGCTCAGCGAGTCCCTCGGGGGAGAGGTCGTAGTGCATGTGGCCATCGACAACGCTGGGCAGGCCTGCGTTGGGAATGCAGGAGATCGGCATGCGGGCGTGAGCGGCGAGATGGCGGAGGTGCTCGCCCATTTCCACCGGACCAGTCGCGCAGTTGATGCCGATGACGTCGGGATGAAGGGGATCAATTGCTGCAAGGGCAGCAGCGATTTCGGTACCGGGCAACATGCGTCCGGTGAGTTCCATTGTGACCTGCACCTGAATGGGGAGTTCCTTGCCCTCGGCCCGCATAGCCCGGCGGGCACCGTTCATGGCGGCCTTCACGGTGAGGAGGTCGAACATGGTCTCGATGATCAGCAGATCGACACCACCCTCGATCAGCGCCCGACTTTGCGCTTCGTAGTGGTCACGGAGTTCTGCGTAACGAATTTGGCCAAGGGACGGAAAGCGAGTGCCTGGCCCAATGGAACCGGCAACCCAACGGGGTCGGTCAGGGGTGGAGAAGTCGTTAGCGACCCCGCGGGCAAGACGAGCAGCAGCAACGTTGAGTTCGTGGACTCGATCGGCGATGTCATATTCCCCGAGCGGGATCGCAAATGCGCCAAAGGTGTTCGTTTCGATGACATCGCAACCCACTTCGAAATAACTCGCATGCACATCGGCGATCACATCTGGCCGCGTGACCACGAGCAGTTCGTTGCAGCCTTCGAGGTCGGGACCGCCAAAGTCGTCGGCGGTCACCCCGCTGGTTTGAATGCATGTGCCCATGCCGCCGTCGAAAATGACGACACGTTCATGGATTGCTTCAAGGAAAGTGCTCACCGTGGATCTCCTGGCGATGGTCCGGGCGCGGAACGAGGATCGGAATTGATCTCGCCGCAAGCCGGGGCATCTCGCCCTACCCATCAGGTCAGCTTTGGCTCTCACACGGTAGCAGAGAGAGGCTGGAATCCGACGTTGGAGTCGGGGTCCACACCTTGCGCCCTCTAGGCTCACCTCCGTGAAGATCTACACGCGCAAAGGCGACGACGGCACCACTGGACTCCTCTACGGAGGTCGTGTGGCAAAAGATTCCGCGGCTCCGGCGGCCTACGGCACCGTCGATGAGTTGCAGTCGTTTCTCGGGCTCGCTCGGGCTGAGTCAGATGCCGAACTCAGCGACATCCTCGTGCACCTTGAACGTGACCTTTGGGTTCTGATGGGCGAGTTGGCTGCCGATCCCGGAAGTCGTGACAAACTCACAGCGGGCGCAACGTTGGTCACCGACGACATGATCACCCATCTCGAAGACCTCATCGACGCCACCAGTGCCAAGTTCGATCCACCGACAGAGTTCGTGGTTCCTGGTCAGAATCGTATCGGGGCACTTCTTGATGTCGCCCGAACTGTTGCTCGGCGCGCTGAGCGCGACAGTCTTGCTGCGGCTGTTCCCGGCAGCGCAGTGGTGCCGTATCTCAATCGCCTTTCCGATTTGCTTTGGACGCTGGCTCGTTGGCAAGAAGGCACCTCATTGCCGACGCGCTCCGTGCAGCCATAGTTCTTTCCATCTTTCATACCTATCTGCGAGGTCGTTATGTCGCTGAAGTTTTCTCCTGCTCGCTCGCTACCGGCTGCAGTTGATGCCATCGTCGTCGCATTCGCCTCGGATAAGTGTTCCGATCGTGCGCTGAAAGCGCGAGGGCTGCCGGTTGCCGCACTTCTCACGCAGGGTTTCACCGGTGCTGCAGATCAGGTTGCCTATGTCACCGATAGTTCGGGCCGCTCAACAATCGTGATCGGTGTTGGCGCATCGAAATCAATTGATGACAACCGACTTCGCCGCCTAGGCGCTCAAGCAGTGCGGACGGGTTCTCGCTCAAAGCGCATCGGTGTCGACGTCCTCGACCTCGTCGAAGGCCGAAGTGCATCGGGAAAAGCGAGTGGGATTCGTGCCCTCGCCGAAGGTCTCGTTCTTGGGTCATATCGCTTTACCGATTACCGGTCAGATCCGAAGCCCGTTGTCCTAGGTGCAGTAACTGTCGCCGGGGTTTCTGGCAAGGCTGCAACCGATGCGTTTGCGCAAGGCCTGAAAATCGGCGAAGCGCAGAATTTTGCTCGCGATCTGGTGAATCGCCCCGGTGGCGACCTCACGCCTGCTGCGCTTGCGCAAGAAGCAGTCAAGCTCGCCCGTCGTGAGCGACTCGCAATCGAGGTCCTCAACCTTGCCCAAATTCGTCGCCAAAAGTTGGGTGGGCTTTTGGGTGTTAACCGTGGTTCCACTCAGGAGCCCCGATTCGTGAAGATCACCTACACGCCACGCGCCCCAAAGGGAACACTTGCGCTTGTCGGTAAGGGCATCACGTTCGATTCGGGTGGTCTGTCGATTAAGACCGGCGAAGGCATGATGACCATGAAGATGGACATGGGCGGTGCTGCTGCTGTGCTTGGTTGTTTCGCAGCGATTCGAACAGTTGCGCCCAAATGCAAAGTCGTTGGCTATCTGCCGATGACCGACAACATGAGCGACGGCGATGCAACCCGCCCCGGTGATGTCCTCACTATTCGCAATGGCAAAACGGTTGAAGTGCTCAACACTGACGCTGAAGGCCGTCTCATCTTGGCCGACGCGCTGTCGCTTGCCACTGAAGATGACTCCGATGCGATTATCGATCTCGCAACTCTTACCGGCGCTGTAGAAATCGCTCTGGGCGGTCGCATTGCGGCGGTGATGTCGAACAACGATGCCTGGCTCGACGATGTTGAATCTGCTGCAGAGTCTGCAGGTGAACGGATGTGGGCCCTTCCGCTACCCGCCGACTATCGACCGTTCATTGATTCCGATGTTGCTGATCTGCGGAACATTTCAAAGTCTCGCGGTGGTGGCACGATTACGGCTGGCTTGTTCTTGCAGGAATTCGTGGGCGAGAACATTCCGTGGGCGCATATCGATATCGCTGGTACTGCGTGGTCCGATACCGACGACGCTGAGACAACAAAGGGCGGTACGGGATACGGCGTTCGCACCTTGCTTGAATTGGCCCGAACCTTTACGCCGCGTCGCCGTTAACGAGTTGGCGTTTCGGGGGAGTTGTTTTCGTCGGCTCTCGATGCGGATGGTGAGCAAGTGCCCACCGAATCGCGTCATGGGCAATGGCGGGGTGGAATCGCCAACGATGGAGTTGTCGTTCAACGCTTTGATTGTCCTCGCCAAGCTGAATCATTGAGAGGGCGAGTGAACGGGCTCGTGTTTGCATTTGTTCGAATGACGGCGACACGCTCGGGCGGTTCAGCCACTGGTCGTGTTGGTTGCGCAATGAGTTCGGCAGCCGCTCGGTTTGTGCGCGGGTGAGGGGGGCAAGCCGCCGGCGAACGGAGATCGCAGAGATTCCATGCATGCGTGCAGCGCCAAAGCGACAGCACCGCTCGAAGGTTCGCAGTAGTGGGGCATTGCGACCGCCTCGCATGCCGACGCCGAGTGATTGAGCGGTATCGATCAGGTCGAGGTCAAAGCCTTCAGGGTGACGATCGAGTCCATCGGCGAGTCGGCGCAGGAGCCATACCGAGGAAGGCCCAAGTATTGGGAGCCAGAACTTTTCGACATAGGCCGAGCGAGGATCGTGGCCAAGTTGGTCGATGACGGGGTCGGACCATGCCTCGACAGCGATCGTCGGTGCTGGTTGGGTCGGATCACTAGTGAGTGTCACGGCTCCTCCTGAGGATTTCGCTACACATCACGACCTTTCGTGATGTTTCGGTGACTGTCGTCTCGGAGTGCCGAAAGGTCAACGGGCCAGATGGACCATTCTTGTGCATGCGGCGTGCTTGGCTGACTTAGGAGGAAGCGGAGTCGCTTCCCAAATCATTGCCATTGTCCGATGTGTCGACCGATTGCTCGAGTTCAGTCACACGCAATCGCAAGAGAGCAAGTTGCTCGGCGAGTTCGCGAGTGCGGTTTTCGGAACGAGTGAGTTCGTAGGAAAAGTGCACGACGATAAGAAGCAAGAGCGCAAGCCCGAGGAGAATCAGCAGCGTGGGCTGATACCAAATCCCCAACCGTTCCGCCGTCCAATCGAGAAGACCAGGAACGGCAGCGATGACAACCATGACCGCACCGAGGCTCAGCCACAGGAGCGAGTACTTCGCCTTCAAATGACGGCGGCGCACGAGAACGATGATTCCGACAATTGCGAGCGCCACGAGGATGGCGAGTGCGACGTGTGCACGAAGGCTCATGTTGTTGCCTCCTTTGTAGTGCGAGGGCGACGAGGAGTATTCGCCAGCGACACCAAAACGCGCAGGTAGTGATACACGAGTCGAAAACTGCGAGTTGATGCCTGGCCACCGGCGCGTTCGCGCATGGTGACGGGAACTTCACGGACATCGAAACCGGCTCGGCACGCAAGTACGAGCGCTTCGGCCGAATCCATGTAGTCAATCGGATAGTCGGTGGCGAACATGGCAAGCATGTCAGCATCGAAAGATCGAAATCCTGATGAGGTGTCTGTGAACTTCTGTCCGGCGAGACGTTCAATTGACCAGCGCAGGATTCCCATCGCAGCGCCTCGGCTGCGACCAACGTGATACTCGCCAACCCCAGCAAATCGCGATCCAATCACCATGTCGGCACCTTCAGTGAGCGGCGCCAAAATTGCGGAGATTTGTGATGCGTCATGTTGGCCATCGGCGTCGAACTGGATGGCGCGTCCGTACCCTCGCTCAACGGCAAATCGGAAACCGGTGCGCAAGGCGCCTCCGATGCCAAGGTTGAACGGAAGGCGAATGCAGATCACGCCGTTCGCTTCGGCGAGATCTGCGGTGTCGTCTTTGGATCCGTCATCGATAACGACCACGTCGAAGTCGGGAACAGTGCGTTTCAATTCAGCGAGGGTCGAGGGAAGGGTCTCGTGTTCGTTGAACGCGGGAATGATGACGAGCACCCGGTCACGATTGTTGGCCCTGTCCTGCATTGGTTGTGAGGTTACTCCAGCCGGTTTTGTTGCCTCGGCTCTCGGCAATGTGCTTGGGGTAGGCCACAATTGAGCCATGCCCAACGCCGCAGATGAGACTGACCCGCAAGCAATTGAGGCCGCTCGTCGTGTGATTCGCAATGCGTCGTCGGTGGCGGTACTGACGGGGGCCGGGATCAGTACCGACTCGGGCATTCCCGATTTTCGCGGCCCAAATGGCGTCTGGACCCGCAACCCCGAAGCCGAGAAACGATCAACCATTCAGCACTACTTGGCCGACCCTCAGGTGCGACAAGACGCTTGGCAGATCCGGCTTGAATCAGACATGTTCACCGCTTCGCCGAACGATGGTCATCGGGCGCTGGTTGAACTCGAGCGTTCGGGACGTCTCCACACCTTGGTGACACAGAACATCGATGGTCTCCACGTCATTGCTGGCAGTTCGCCCGACAACGTGGTTGAGATTCATGGCACCGTGCACCGGTGGGAATGTGTCGAATGTGGCGCGCGCGGCCCGATGAAACAAGCGCTTGATCGAGTACGAGCGGGGGACCCGGACCCGTCGTGTCCGATCTGTGGCGGAATCATGAAGTCGGCAACGATCATGTTCGGACAGTCGCTAGTGGCGGCTGATCTCCTGCGAGCAGAGATTGCGGCAACGCAAGCAGACGTATTGCTCGCTGTGGGGACCAGCCTCATGGTCTACCCAATTGCAGGAATGGTGCAGGTCGCGTTAGAGGCAGGGCGCTCTGTGGTGATTGTCAACGCTCAATCGACGCCCTTTGATCCGCAGGCGACAGTTGTGGTGCAGGGCTCAGCGTCATCGATTCTTCCAGCCATTCTTTGAGTTTTTGGTCGGAGGTGGCGGAAAGCCGACCTAATCGGTAGGGTTTTAGTCCCGAGCGCGAAGTTCGCTCGGTCCCCCGAGCACTAGAGGCAACCTATGGCCACCTTCCGAGACCTCCTCTCGCAGACCAAGAGCCAGATCACCGAGATCGAACCGGCTGAAGCCGAAGCGCTACGCGCCCAGCCGGCCACGGTGTTCCTCGACGTTCGTGAGCCTGACGAATTTGAGCAGGGAGCCATTCCGAACGCTGTCTTTATTCCGCGCGGACATCTCGAAGCTCAGGTCGAGAGTCGCATTCCCAATCGTGACTCGAAGGTCGTCGTGTTCTGCGCTGGCGGCGTGCGTTCGGCATTCGCGGCCAAGACGCTCGGGGAACTTGGGTACACCGATGTTCTTTCAATGAACGGCGGCTTTAACGCTTGGAAGGACCAGGGACGTGACTGGTCGGCACCTCGTACGTTGAGTGCTGAGCAGCGCAACCGCTACCAGCGGCATCTTCTTCTCCCGGAGGTAGGCGAAGAAGGCCAACTCAAACTTCTTGATTCGAAGGTTCTCCTTCTTGGCGCTGGCGGCCTTGGTTCGCCCTCCGCTCTTTACCTCGCGGCAGCAGGTGTTGGAACGATCGGCATCATCGACATGGATGTTGTCGATGAATCAAATCTTCAGCGTCAGATCATTCACAACATCGAGCGCGTGGGTATGCGCAAAGTCGACTCAGCGGCGAAAACGCTTCGGCTGTTGAATCCTGAAGTCAATGTCGTCACTCATGACATGCGTCTCGATGCGTCGAATGTTGAAGAGCTGCTTTCGCAGTACGACCTTGTTGTCGACGGAGCTGACAACTTCCCGAGTCGTTACCTTCTTAACGATGCATCACTAAAGACGGGCACGCCGGTCGTGCACGGATCGATCTTCCGGTTTGAGGGACAGATGACAGTGTTCCTTCCGCACGATGGCCCTTGCTACCGGTGCTTCCTGCCCGAGCCGCCCCCGCCGGAACTGGCGCCGTCCTGCGCCGAGGCCGGAGTGCTCGGCGTTCTACCCGGCATCGTTGGGTCGATCCAGGCGATTGAAGCAATCAAACTCCTGCTTGGTCTCGGCGATTCATTGTCCGGCCGATTGATGGCATACGACAGCCTTGAGCAGTCGTTCATGACCTACAAGATCCGCCGGGACCCCAAGTGCCCAGCGTGCTCAATTGAGCCAGAGGAAATCGTGATCGCGGAATACGACCAGTACTGCACCCCACACGCACCGCATTTCGACCTCTGATTCACCCCACCGACAGTCGGTCTCCCGGCCACGACTCGTTGATTGGAACTGATTTTTGCGCAGAGGTCGCGCTTCTTCGGTCGAGGCCATGCGAATATGGGCGGCATGAGAGCGAAGATCGCAGCCGGCGCGGAAAAGGTCAAAGGCGCGGTGCCCGATGGTGCTGCATCAGTTGGTCTTGGAATCGCGGTCGCATCAATCGCTGCGTACGCCTTTGTCGTAATCACGCTGAACTCACTTGATGGTGGCGCAAAAGCAGCGTTCTCGGCCTTTTGGGCGGTCATCTTCGTCATCGGTCCTGGCTTCTTCCTTCCAATGGAACAAGAGGTCGGTCGAGCAGTTGCTCACCGGCGCGCGCAGGGCGACGGAAGTCGTCCCCTTGTGTCTAAGGCATTCAAGTTTGGTGCCGCACTCACGGCGGTTCTGATCGTTGCGACGGTTGCGCTTTCACCGCTTCTTTCGGAAGAGATCTATAACGGAGATCAGTTTTTCACTGTTGCTCTTGCTGTGAGTTTGGTGTCGTTCTTCTTGTTGCACCTTTCCCGCGGCGTTTTGGCCGGCGAAGGCCGATTCCGTCCCTATGCAGAGGTCATTGCGATTGATGCGATCGTTCGCCTGGCAATGGTGATCGGGCTTGTCGTCGCTGGGGTAACTTCCGCCGGCATTTTTGCGCTGTGTATAGGTCTTGCCCCGCTGGTGGCATTGCCGCTTGCGCTTCGCGGACAGCGTCAGATCCTTCAGCCCGGAAGCGACGCCCCATTCGGTGAACTTTCGAAGAACTTGGGCTGGCTTCTTGCCGGCTCTGTCTTTATGCAAGCCCTGGCCTATTCGCCTTTACTCGGAGTGAATTTGCTTGGTGGGCCGGAGGACGAAGAGATTGTCGCCGGATTCGCCTCTGCATTTTTCATCGCTCGAATACCGATTTTGGCGTTCGGGGCGATCCAAGGGGTTCTCCTGCCGAAACTCGCTGGGTTGGCCGGCAGTGGGCAGAAGGATGAGTTCAAGAGTGGACTAGAGAGATTGCTGGTCCTCGTCGTCGGTATTGCGATTGCGGGAACTATCGGAGCGTTCCTTCTCGGGCCCACCGTCGGCAAAATCCTCTTCAAGGATTTCACGATGAGTGCAGGCGGGCTTGCTCTCCTTGCCGCGGGCAGCGGCGTGTTCATCATTGCCTTGACCCTTGCGCAAGCGCTGATGGCACTCGGTGGTCACAGGACGACGGCGATTGCGTGGGGACTCGGCCTCGTTGTCGCCATCGTCTGTATGAGCCTGATCCAAGGTCTTGAACTGCGCGTCGACCTCGGATTTCTGTTGGGCGGACTGCTTGTAACGGCGGTGATGTTCCCTGCGCTACTTCGCCGCCGTTCCCGTATGGCAGACCTTGGCGTAGGCGCTCTTGTTGAAGCGATCGAACACGAGCCGATTGAAATCTGATGGATAGCGACACATCTGGCGAGTGGTACACCGATCGCCTGCAGCGCATAACTGGTCGAGGTTGGAAGCGGTTTGTCCCAGACCCGTATCGGTGGAACCTGCGCCGACTGAAGTTGGGGCGCACGCTTGATGTTGGTTGCGGGATCGGCCGATGTCTCGCATTTATCGATGGCAATGGCGTAGGGGTAGATCACAACGAAAAGTCAGTTGAAGTGTGTCGTTCTCGTGGGCTCGAGGCGTATACGCCTGACGAGTTCCGCAATCTCGATGCGGGACTCTTCGACTCCATCTTGCTTTCGCATGTCTTGGAACACACCACCGTCGACGAGGGTCAAGAGTTGCTCACGTCGTATGTGCGGTACTTGAAGCCGGGTGGGCGGATTCTGCTGATTACCCCGCAGCTCGCAGGCCAGAAGTCCGATCCCACGCATGTCCGACTTCTCGATACTGACGCATTGCGGTCACAGATCGAGGAGTTGGGCGGAGTCGGCATCAAAACCCGATCTTTTCCCTTTCCTCGCTTCGCCGGCGGCATCTTCAGGTACAACGAATCGCAGGCAATCGGGGCGATTCCGGGTGGCGTTGCAAAGGTCTGATCGGGGAGTACTGTTGGGTTGAGGCGGAGGAGCACGTTTTCGCGTGCGTCTTTTTGAGGTGTGTATGTCCGTCTTGAAATTCCCCAAGCGATTTGTGGCCCAGCGCAAGATGGCTCGGCGCGGCATTGTCGTTGGGTTTTTCCTGGGGGTTGTCTTTTTCGCAACGAGTTGTCTCCCTAGTGTCGTTACATCGCCCACCTCTGGTTTGACGTTCGGTAAAGGTCCTCTCGACGCAATCCGGGATGCAGCCAGCCGCACCACAACTTCCGGACCGAGCTCGCAGTGCGGCCTTTCGTCTATCGAATTGGCCGTAATGATGATGGCGCCGACCTACTTCGAAGCTGGTGGACCAATTCCCTCACCCATGGCGCTCTCCCGTTGGGACAATGTCAACGTCAGGGCATCGAACGTAAATCTCTTTGCGTTTGGTCAAACAACCGGGCCGTATGTCAACGCCTTCTTCAGCCCCGGTATCGGGCTGTGGCAGTTCGATTCTGCCGGGGGATGGGACCTCACCGCTGCAGATGCAATCAATGTGGTGACTGCTTCGAACGTAGCGGCTGCGCACATCGCTTCAAGGTGGTGTGAGGCATCTCGAGACCCATATTGGAATGCGAATGAGCAGCGCCGCCGGGCTTTTGCCTGGGGAGCATGGTTTGGGTGTCGGTCTTCGGGGAATACGGCCCCATGCGAAACTCGCTACCAGCAACTGATCCTTGAAGGCGCAATCAATACGGCTCAGGACCTGGGCGTCGACACGAGCGGCGGCATGTCTTCCCGAACCTGCGATGTCGCTGGTCTGGGTTCAGACCTTCCGTGTTGGTATGTCAACCCTGTCAACGCGCAAGGATCGCGTGGCTGGACCTCGTTAACGTACGATCCAGCGCGCCCCGACTTCGTTACGCCGTTGCCAAAGCCGTTCTATGTTGTGCGCGCGAACGGTCGCGAGTACCGCATCTGGTTGAAGGTCGATACTGGGTACGACATCGGTATTACTGGGTCGCATCCGGTGACTACGAATGCGCGCGTCTCGATGGTGTGGGAACGTCAGGCAAACCTTTGTGACAAAACGCAGAACCGAGGCGAATGTTCGGGATTTCCGCCAGTTGGAGTCTTGGATTCGGTGAGTGTTGGAAATGGTTCGATCAACGTAAAAGGCTGGGCGTGGGATCGCGATACGACGGGCGTTGTTCCGATTCATGTGTATGTCGGCGCAGCGGGGAATGCAACAACGACCGGTAGCGGTCGGCCCGATGTAGCTACCGTCTTCCCAGGAGCACCGGGAAATACGGGCTTTGACATCACATTGCCTTCGGCTGTTGGCACCCAACGTGTTTGCGCTTATGCCATTGATGTTGGGGGAACGCTAGGAAACCCACAACTCGGTTGCCGTGACGTGGTTGTGACCTCAACGCCGCGCGGAATTATCGACAATGTCGTTGTGCGCCCGGGCGCAGTCGATGTCTCGGGGTGGTCGGTCATTCCGGGAGACCCTTCGACTACTGCGATCATTTCGGTGAATGGCGTTGTGAAATCTCGACTGACACGGACAGTGGATCGTCTCGATGTCCAAAGAGGCATCGCTGGTATTGAGTTGGCGACCGGTTTCAGTGGATCTATCGACGTGACCGGTGGACGGAATGTCGTATGTCTTACAACTGGAACGCTGCCAATCGGGGCGCTTGGCTGTCGGGTTGTTACTTCTCCTGGTGGCTCGCCCTTTGGAGCCCTTGATGTCGTCACCGCGCGTCTTGGCGGAGTAAGTGTCGTGGGCTGGGTTGTGGATCCCGACATTGCGTCGGCGGTTACGACTCACATCTATGTCAATGGCGTTGGCTACGCAGTCACCGCAAATGCGAATCGACCAGACATTGGCGGCGGTCTTCCTGCCTACGGACCTGACCATGGATTCGTCGTTGACCTCCCAGCACCTGGCGGGGTAGTCAACGTCTGCGCCTATGGCATCAACGTGGGTGTCGGTGCACACACACTGCTCGGTTGTCGAACGACCACGGTGCCGACAGGTTCGCCATTTGGTGTTATCGATACCCTTTTCCGAGATGGCAACTCGGTGACGGGTTCGGGTTGGGTCATCGACCCTGATACCGCCGCATCGATTCCTGTGCATGTCTATGTGAATGGCGTTGGCTATGGCCTGATGGCCAATGGCAGCAGGCCCGATGTAGCTGGTGGACTTCCCGCCTATGGCCCGGCGCATGGCTATTCATTCTCGATCCCCGTTGCTGCTGGCTCGGCGCGGGTCTGCATTTATGGGATAGAGATCGCCGGGACCGGGGGCAATGTGCTCCTTGGCTGCCGAACCGTCTAGCGCAGCTTCGGGGAGTTGAGCACTCAGTCCCGGGTGTGTGGAAGGGGTCCCGAAAGCCGGCCCCTGCTAGAAACTTCGCTGTGAAGGGACTCATTCTTTCCGGCGGGGCCGGCACACGACTGCGGCCGATCACCCATACCAGCGCCAAGCAACTGGTGCCGGTTGCGAATAAACCAATTCTGTTTTTCGGTATCGAAGACATGGTCGAGGCAGGCATCACCGAGATCGGCATCGTCACGGGCGATACCGGACCCGAAATCCAAGCGGCGGTTGGCGATGGATCACGCTGGGGAGCCCAGGTCACCTACATCCCTCAAGATGCTCCGCTGGGCTTGGCCCATTGCGTTCTGATTGCTCAGGAGTTTCTGGGTAACGATGACTTCGTGATGTATCTCGGCGACAATCTTCTTCGCCAAGGCATTGCCGAGTTCGTCCAAAGTTTC
>JBILIB010000102.1:0-7630 GCA_044350215.1 Acidimicrobiales bacterium | reverse complement strand
TCCTGGTCGGTGCACACACGAGGTGTACGACGAACTCGTTGAGTCAAAAGTCATGGAACCCACAATTGTTTTTGATCACCCGCGTGAGACATCTCCGCTAGCGAAACCCCACCGCAGTGATCCGTCGCTCGTAGAGCGATTCGAAGTCATCGTCGACGGTCGTGAGCTGGCGAACGCCTACAGCGAACTCAACGATCCAGTGGAACAACTTGCTCGGTTCCAAGAGGAGGCAGCCCACAAGGCTGCCGGCGATCCAGAAGCCGGCGACGTCGATCTCGACTACATCAGAGCCCTTGAGTACGGAATGCCCCCTGCCGGAGGGCTCGGAATCGGCATCGATCGTCTCGTAATGATCCTTGCCGCGGTTGAAAGCATCCGAGAGGTCATCTTGTTCCCGACACTTCGACCGGAACACGGTTTGTCCGAAGAAGATTTCTCTGCCGGTCCTACTGTCTAGGAATGCGCACTTCGGAAATTAGAGTTCGCGTCACAAGCGATGCGGTTGCTCTTGTCGCTGGTGTTGCCTCGCCCTTTCTGGCAGGTCAGTCGGTGGTTGATGGATGCGTGGCTCCAATGAGTGAGCAGGTCTAGTCGTGTGTGGTCGGTTCACCAGCACGACGCCTGCATCGGAACTGGCTGATTTCTTTGAAGCAGAGACAGAACTTCCCGATGAGATCGAGAACTACAACGTCACCCCAACTAGTGACGTGGCTGTTGTGCATCAAGGTGAGAACGGGCAACGTCGCCTCGATTTGATGTTTTGGGGTCTGGTGCCAAGTTGGGCGGAAAGTCCCGCGATTGGTTCGCGTCTTATCAATGCTCGGTCCGAAACTGTCGCAGTGAAGCCTTCGTTTCGATCGGCATTTCGTCGACGGCGATGCCTCATTCCGGTCGACGGGTTCTACGAGTGGGTTCAAGTTCCAGAGCGAAAAAAGAAGCAGCCGGTCTACATCACATCGACTGATGGAAACCCGCTCGCGTTCGCAGGCATCTGGGAATCGTGGCGCAGCAAGGATGGGTCACAATCGGCTGATGAACTCCGTTCGTGTTCGATCATCACCGGCCCGCCAAACGAAATGATTGCGCCGCTCCATGACCGAATGCCGATGATTCTCTCGCGAGATCAGTGGGCGCCATGGCTTGATCCATCGAATGACCGCATCGATGAGCTGCATTCCATATTGAGGCCGGCTCCAGAGCAGTGGTTGCAGTGGTGGACAGTTTCAACAGCGGTAAATAACGCGCGCAATCGCGACGCGTCGCTCACCCAACGCGTCGAGATCATCGCGGACGGCCAAGCTGAAGGGCAAGGTCGCCTGTTGTAGCCGGTTATGACGAAGCTTCTGATCCGAGTGCAGCGCGAAGAGCCTCTGCCACTTTGTCGAGTTCGGCTGGATCGACCGCACTATTCGCTTTTCGGAAATCTATATCTGCTTCTGAAGTGATGGGAAGTACGTGAAGGTGAGTGTGGGGGACTTCCAGTCCGGCAATGATGAGAGAGATTCTCTCGGCGTTGAATGCGCTCATCTGAGCCGCGCCAATCTTGCGGGCAACAATGGCGAGATGTCCGGCGAGCTCGTCGGGAAGATCTATCCAATGGTCAATTTCGAGTCGCGGAACCACAAGGGTATGGCCGGGGCAGATCGGGGCGATCGTGAGGAAAGCAACGCACATATCGTCTCGGTAAACGAACCGTCCTGGAAGGTCGCCGTTGATGATCTTGGTAAACAAGGTGCTCATGGTTTGGGAATCGTAGAGTGCGACGAATGAGCGTGCCCACCAACTCCGAACCTGAGAACCAGATTCTCACCATTCCCAATCTGATCACTCTTGCTCGCTTGCTCTGTTTGCCGGTTTTCGTCTGGCTTTTGCTCGATCAAGAGAACCCTCTGGCGGCAGGAGCGCTCCTTGGCGTTTTGGGAGCCACTGATTGGGTCGACGGCTGGTACGCGCGTCGGTTCAACGCTGTTTCTAACTTCGGAAAGATCTTCGATCCGGTTGTCGACCGGCTGCTTTTCTTCGTATCTATCGTCGCAATCATCATCGCCGGAGCGGCTCCGCTCTGGTTTTGCATTGCGGTGTTGGTTCGGGAGGTGGCTCTCTCTTTGGCCACGTTGGTGTTGGCCTCCCTCGGAGCCCGCCGCATCGATGTGACGTGGATCGGTAAGGCGGCCACGTTCGGGTTGATGTTTGCCTTCCCTGGGTTCCTCTGGGGCTCAACTGACTGGGTGCTACAGCCGTTCTTTGAGATCGCCGCATGGGCCTGCGGACTGCCTGCACTTGCAGCCTCGTATTACGCAGCAGGTCTCTACGTACCGATCGGCCTTCGGGCCCTGCGTGACGGACGCGAGGCGAGGGCCACGGGGGAGTGAGTCCCCTCGGTGCCGGGGCTCACGCTTCGGTGGAGGTCGAGGCAATCGGATAGCGTTCGGCACATGCAACTGCCTGATGATCTGCGCTATTCCTCCGACCACGAATGGGTTCGTCTCGAGAACGGTCAGCTTCGGCTTGGCATCACCGATTACGCACAAGATGCTCTCGGCGATGTCGTATTCGTTGAGATCCCCGAAGTTGGGATGCAAGTTGATGCGGCCGCAAAGGTCAGCGAAGTCGAGTCAACCAAATCGGTCTCAGATATCTACGCACCAGTTGCCGGCACGGTTATCGCAGTGAACGATTCACTTTCGGATTCACCAGAGCGTTTGAATGACGATCCTTATGGCGATGGTTGGATCTGCATCATTGAACCTTCTGATCCAAATTCTCTCGACGCTCTTCTCGATGTCGACGGTTATCGGCGGTTGATCGAAGGATTGTGATGGCTGTCGTCGAGGGATTCTGTAATAACTGCGGGCACCGCAATTCGCTTGGAGCAAATTTCTGCTCCTCGTGCGGTGCTGTCCTTGAATCGCTTGCGCCCGACCACACAACGATCACCTTTCACCCAGTGACGCCCGGTGACCCGATCGAGAGCGACGTTGCTGTCGTTGTCGAGGGCATTCCTGCCGATACTGCGATGCTCGTAGTCCAGCGTGGTTCAAAGGCTGGTAGTCGATTCGCGTTAGACAGCGATGTGGTAACTGCAGGTCGGCATCCGGACTCAGATATCTTCCTCGACGACATCACTGTCTCGCGCCGCCACGCCGAACTCCGGCGCGTCACCGATGGCACCTGGTTGGCATGCGATACCGATTCGCTCAATGGTACGTACCTCAATCGTCAACGAATCGAGACTGCAATTCTTTCGAGCGGCGACGAATTGCAAATCGGAAAATTCAAACTTGTGTTTCTTCTTGGCGGAGACGGCGCGTGACAGAGACAGGTACCGGAACCCATTCCTCGATTGGCGATGTCTTGGCGCTCCTGCAAAGCGACTATCCCGATATCACCATTTCCAAGATTCGATTCCTGGAAAGCCAGGGTTTATTGAATCCCGAGCGCACTCCCTCGGGTTATCGAAAGTTTCACAGTGAAGACATTGAACGACTGCGATGGATTCTCACGCAGCAACGTGATCACTTTTTGCCGTTGAAGGTAATCAAGGAACGTCTCGCAGCTGGCGATTTTGCCGATGGTCCACCCGAGGGTGTTCTGCCTTTTGACCGCACACCTGAAACAAGAGCGACATCAAGTGGCTCCTCAACCTCTGGGGTCGTCGATCAAGCTTCGGCTCTCGCTTCAGCGAAGGAGGATTCCGCAGCCAAGGGGAGAGACGGCCACGTTTCGACTTCTCGAACGAGTGCCGTCACGAGTTTGCTTGAAGGCCCCGCGGCACCGCCCCGCGCGCCTCGAGGCGGGAGAAGGCATCCAACCGGACACAAGAAGGGCGATCCCACGCCGGTGAAAGATGCGGAAGAAGTGGTTGAAATGCCCGAGGTTGCACTCACACTGAAGGAACTCTGCGAGCAGAGCGGCTTGGGCGAGTCTGAGGTTGCCGATCTCGAGAAGTTCGGCCTTCTCACGCGCCGATCAATGGGGCATGTCGAGTATTACGACGACGAAGCACTCGTCGTGGCCCGTCTCGCTGGCGGATTCGGAAGGTACGGAATTGAACCTCGACACCTTCGTATGTACAAAGTTTCGGCCGATCGTGAAGCCGGGCTCTTCGAGCAGCTGATTACCCCGCTATTGAAGCAGCGTCGATCCGCTGCCCGAGAGCAGGCGGTTGAGATGCTCGAAGAGTTGGCGGAACTTGCCGATGACCTGCGGGCAGTCATGGTTCGGGCCTCCCTGCGTGAGTATCTAGGCCAAGCCTGACCCTCGGGTTCGGTTGCTCTTCCATGCCGGTAGTCTGAGCCGGTGATAGAGATGGAAGTCATCAACGTTCAGGTTGATATCCCGGGCAACTCTCCAGTCCTCGTTTTGCGAGAGGTTGCGGGTGCTGGCCGGCTCGTTCCTATCTTTATTGGTCACGCCGAAGCTTCTGCAATCAGTTTTGGGCTCGAGGGCGTCGTTACCCCGAGACCGTTAACACACGATCTCTTCTTTGAAGCGATTGAGCATTTAGGCGCCACGCTTACCTCCGTTGAGATCACAAAAGTCGACGGCGGTACGTTTTATGCCGAGATGGTCTTGAAGGTCGACGACACCGAGACTCGTCTCTCCGCCCGGCCATCCGACGCTGTGGCACTTGCGTTGCGCTTTCGCTGCCCGATATGGGCCGACGATTCGGTTGTCGAGGCTGCTGGTCTGCTTCCCGACGACGAATCCCAAGGTACCGACGACGGGGGAGACGTCGTCGAGGAGTTCCGCGCCTTTATCGACAACGTGAATCCTGAGGATTTCGCTTCCTGAGACGGTTTCCACCCAATCATTGACGCCGCGCGCGGAGCCCTGTACCGTCGGTGGTCCTCACAACGGCGTAATTTCGCCGTTGTCATCCGTGGGGTCAGCGCTGATCCCGTTCTGTGACGTAGGGCCGTCACTTGTTATGACTGGGAACTTCTATGGCATCTACAAATGAACGCGCGGTCGACCAAGGCTTTAGTGGCGCGAAGGCAGCAGAGATTGTTGGAATTAGTTATCGCCAACTCGACTATTGGGCTCGAACAGACCTAGTTCGCCCGTCGCTCACGGATGCTGCCGGAAGCGGTAGTCGTCGCCGCTACGGCTACACCGATCTTCTTGAGTTGAAGGTCATCAAGAGTCTTCTCGATGCAGGAATCCGCCTCGAAAACGTCCGAGAGATTTTCAGTTATCTCCGGGACATTCTCGGACAAGAGATCACTTCGGCAAACCTCGTTATCCAGGGCGCAACCTCGGTGGTCATCCAATCCGACGGGGAACTCATCGACCTGATTCATAAGGGGCAGGGTGTCTTGAACATTCTTCCGCTCGCAGGCGTTCGAGACGAGATGGACGCTCGAATTCGCGAACTGCGTCCCTCTGCAGAATCACCAGCACAGGTTGGCCAAACTGCGAAGGCGACGATTTCCACCGCGATCTGAACGGATGTTCGGAACGAGTTGAGCGCGACATTGTTTCTTCGAAACTAGGGTCACAGCGTGACTGATCGCCTTTCTCCACTCGACGCTGTCCATCGTTCGATCGGCGCCAAAATGGTGCCGTTTGGCGGCTGGGATATGCCCCTTTCGTACGCGGATGGGACCCTCGCCGAACACCGCGCATGCCGTCATGGCGCAGTTGTTTTCGACGTCTCCCATCTCGGCACAGTTCGAGTCACTGGTCCTGATGCGTTCGATGTACTGCAGCGGGCCTTCACAAACGATCTCCATCGGATTGCTCCAGGGCGTGCGCAGTACACCCATCTCCTCGACCAAGACGACGCGTCAGTCGTTGACGACATCATCATCTGGTGGGTTGATCCCGAAACGTTCGATGTCATGCCCAACGCTTCGAATACCGATCGGGTAACGGGAGCGATTGAGCAGATCGTTATGAGCATGGACGGCATCACCATCGATGCTGGCGACATCACTTCTGAACGGGCGATTTTGGCGGTCCAGGGACCGCAGGCCCGATCGCTGCTGGCGACTGTCGATGAGGCAATCGCTTCGGTGAAGCGTTTTGATGTTCGACGGATCGAATGGCAGGGCGTTGCCCTCGTCGTCGCTGGAACCGGATACACCGGAGAGGACGGTGTCGAGATTGCCGTACCTCTTTCACACGCGGCAGCGCTTTGGTCAGCTTTGACTAGTGCAGGAATCACTCCGGCTGGTCTGGGTGCGCGAGACACGTTGCGTCTCGAAGCTGGTCTTCCTTTGCACGGGCATGAGCTCGGAGCAGGCATCACGTCGTTGCAGGCGGGGCTTGGTTGGGCAGTTCGCTTCGACAAAGGTCCGTTCCGAGGTTCAGAGGCTCTTGCGGCTGAACGTGATCATGGGATCTCGCGCCGGCTCGCGGGGCTCGTCACCGAGGGTCGGCGACCACCACGAGAAGGATCACCAGTTATGCGCGACGGTGCTGTCGTCGGAGAAGTGACAAGCGGTAATTACTCTCCCGAACTGGGACACGGAATCGCTCTCGCGTTCCTTCCGCCCGACGCAAGCGTGGGGGATAGGTTCTCTATCGACGTTCGCGGAACACTTCTCGATGCTGTCGTTGTGAAGCCGCCGTTCGTGGACTGATTAGTTTTCGGCGAACGCTTCGATTGGCGGACACGAGCACACCACGTTTCGATCGCCGTAAGCGCCATCAATGCGGCTCACCGGAGGCCAATAGCGAGCAGTGACGTGACCTGCGGGCCAGCCGGCCACCTCTCGTGGGTAGGCATGTTCCCATGAGTCGCTCGTGAGGTCGGCTGCTGTATGCGGTGCGTTGTGCAACGGATTGTCCTCTGCTGGCCAATGACCAGATGCCACGAGATCGATTTCTCGTCGGATCGACAACATCGCGTTGCAGAATCGATCGAGTTCCATCAAACCTTCGCTCTCGGTGCTCTCGAACATGAGCGTTCCGGCAACAGGGAACGACATCGTTGGTGCGTGAAAGCCGTAGTCGATCAACCGCTTCGCAACGTCGTCCACTGTGACACCAGTTTCTTTGGTGATAGGTCGAAGGTCGAGAATGCACTCATGGGCAACTAAACCATCGCGACCGGTGTAGAGAACGGTGAAGGCGTCTTTGAGTCGTTTCGCCACGTAGTTCGCGTTGAGGATCGCGACATGGGTGGCGCGCTCCAGACCCTCGGGGCCCATCATCGAGATGTATGACCACGGAATTGTGAGGATGTTTGCCGAGCCATAGGGGGCTGACGAAACTGGACCGACGAGCGGACCAGTGACTGAATCATCTCGAGCGGGACCAGCCGATGGAATCACAGGATGGCCCGGAAGATAAGGGGCCAGGTGCGAGCGAACAGCGACAGGGCCGACTCCTGGTCCACCTCCACCATGAGGAATGCAAAATGTCTTGTGGAGATTCAGGTGACTGACGTCGGCGCCGAAGTGACCGGGACGCGCCACGCCGACAAGTGCGTTGAGATTTGCGCCGTCGAGGTACACCTGCCCACCGGCGTCGTGCACCGCGCCACAAATGTCGCCAATGGCTTCTTCGAAAACACCGTGAGTCGACGGGTAGGTGATCATTAATGCAGCGAGATTGCTCGCGTGTTCATCAATTTTCGATCGAAGATCTTCGACATCGACATTTCCGTTTTCATCGCAAGCGA
>JBILIB010000101.1:0-7642 GCA_044350215.1 Acidimicrobiales bacterium | reverse complement strand
GCCTTGGACTGGGCATCGGCCACTTCCTGGCGAAGGGCATGGCCGCTTTCGCCGGCGGCAGGGTAAGAGCCCATGAACTTCACTTCGGCGTGCTTGGACTTCAGCGAACGCAGTGCGTCGGCCACAACCTCATCGGCGATATGGCCTTCAAGATCAATAAGAAAGCAGTAGTCGCCCAGGCCGCGACGCGTTGGGCGTGACTCAAGCTTGGTGAGGTTGATCCCGCGAGCGGCGAACTCTTGAAGGATTGACAACAACGAACCGGGTTCGTCGGCGCGCTGGAAAACGACGATGGAAGTTTTGTCATGCCCGGTTGGCGCAGGAATGGTTTTGGGAGCAACGAGAACAAAGCGTGTTGCGTTGTCATCGTGATCTTCAATGGCAGAAGCAAGAACGTTGAGGCCGTAGACCTCGGCGGCGCGTGCCGGCGCAATGGCGGCACCGTTTGTGGCGAGTGCATCGGTGGCTTCGGCCAACATGCGCGCGGCTTCGGCAGTGGAGTTCGAAGCTTCAGACACCGCGTTTGGAAGATTCGCGTTCAAGTACTTGCGACATTGCGCAAGGGCGTGCGGGTATGACCAAATCTGTGTGATGTCTTCGAGCTTCACACCAGGTCGGGCCATGATTTCAAGATGAATGGGTAGAACGATTTCCCGCTGGATAAGCAGATCGGAATCAAACGCGAGCGCGTCTTGGGTGATGTTGACCGTGCCCTCGATCGCATTCTCGAGCGCAAGGAAGGCGTAGTCGACCTTGCCGTCTTCAGCGGCGCTCAGGACGTTGGCAAAGGTGTCGATCGGGCGCAGGTTGGCCGTGGCGAGATCGGTCTGGCTCAACAGCGCCTGTTCAGAGAAGGTGCCGATGGGGCCAAGGAAGGCGATCGTGCGGCGGGTCCAGTCGATGCTGGATGCTGGTGCTGCGGATGAGGTCACGATGGGCGAGGATAGGGGAATGGACGCCGAAGCCCTGAGTGAGTTGTTGGAAGGGGTCCGTCAGGGCGAGATCAGCCCCGACGATGCCGTTACTGCGTTGCGGCGATTGCCCTTTGCTGATATCGGTTTCGCGAAGGTGGACCACCATCGAATGCTGCGTCAGGGCTTGGCCGAAACCGTGTTCGCTCCGGGAAAGTCACCGGAACAATGCGCGGCGATTGTGGCGGAATTGTTGGCCCAGCCCGGTTCGGCGCCGGTGCTTTTGTCTCGGGCCTCGGCTGAGCAGGTTTCCGCCGCTCTCGCTGGAGCTGACGATGGTCATGTGATCGAAGCTGGGGGCGGGGATCGAACGAACGCGCGACTTCACACAGTGGTGTGGCGCCCAGCGGCCGAACGACAAGAGCGCGTCGCTGTCGTCACGGCCGGAACTGCCGACCTTCCGGTTGCTGATGAATGTGCGGCCACGCTTACCGCGCACGGATTGCGGCCGCTCCGCATTACCGATGTTGGTGTCGCGGGACTGCATCGCATTCTCGACGCTGCCGAAGAACTTGCGGCAGTCGATGCGATTGTTGTTGTTGCGGGTATGGAAGGCGCACTTGCAAGTGTTGTTGGCGGACTTTCGTCGGCACCGGTGGTGGCCGTTCCGACATCGGTTGGCTACGGGTCTTCGTTAGACGGCATCACCGCGTTGTTGGGGATGTTGGCCTCTTGCGCGTCGGGTTTAACGGTTGTCGGAATCGATAACGGTTTTGGTGCAGCGATCGCGATTATTCGTATGTTGAACGTTCGAGTCTCGGAACACAGCGATGTCTGAGCATTCGCACGATCACTTTCATGAGCACGATCATTCACACGATGACACCGTGTTTGAAGGAACGGTTGCGTGGGCAGGCGTAACGGTTCCGTCCGCGCCAAGTTCGAACAGCACCGTCGCGTGGTTTCACTGCTTCTCGGGCATTGCGGGAGACATGGCGCTGGGTGCATTGATCGACGCGGGTGCCGATGTTGATGAGATCCGTTCCATGTTGGAGCGACTTCCGGTTGGCGGATGGTCGCTCGAAACCGAAACCGTGCTGCGTTCAGGTATTGCCGGCACGAAAGTTCATGTGCATACCGAAGCAACGCCGCCGGCGCGTTCGGCTGCCGTTGTTGCCCAGATCGTGGCCGATGCGCAGTTGCCCGATCGCGTGCATCGCCGCGCGCTGGCAACGTTCCGCGCGCTGGCCGAAGCCGAAGGTCGCCTGCATCGTCAACCGGCCGAGTCAGTGCACTTCCACGAGGTCGGCGCGCTCGACGCCATCATCGATGTTGTCGGCACGTGTATTGCACTCGAGTTGTTGGGTGTGGATGAAGTCGCATCGTCACCCGTGGCTGATGGATTAGGAACCGTGCGCTCCGCTCATGGCGTCTTGCCGGTTCCGGTTCCCGCAGTGGTGTCGTTGCTGGCCAATGCACCTACCTATGGCCTCGACATTCCTCGTGAACTCACCACACCAACTGGTGCCGCGTTGTTGGCTGCCAATGTTGTGCAGTGGGGCCCGATGCCGGCCATGACTATTCGTACTGCTGGTTTCGGTGCAGGCACAGCCGATCTTGGCGATCGACCGAATCTCACGCGTGTCGTTATCGGAACGCGTTCTGATTCACCATCAGTCGAGGGTCAGCCGGTTGTGCTGCTCGAAGCAAATGTCGACGATGTCACCGGCGAAACGTTGGCCTATGCCATCGACGCGTTGCTCGATGCTGGTGCGCACGATGCGTGGCTTACGCCGATCATCATGAAGAAGGGCCGACCCGCACATACGGTGAGCGCGCTGGTTGATCTGGCAGAGGCGGCTGCGGTGCGCGAGGTACTAGTACGCGAAACCGGAACGATGGGTGTTCGAGGCACGCAACTTGAGCGTTGGCCGCAATCTCGCGAGTTCAACACGGTCGATGTCGATGGGCAAGCAGTCCGAGTGAAAGTCACCGCCGGCCGCGTGAAGGCCGAACACGACGATGCCGCCCAGGCTGCACGGGCATTGGGTCTACCGCTCCGAGAAGTCACCCGCCGAGCCGAACAGGCCTGGCGCGACGCTCAGCCGCCCAAATAGTCCGAATTACCCAACTGCCCCATTTGGGTAATTCTGGTAGTGTTGCACTGTGCCTGAACAACTGGTGGAACTCGATGAACGGAGGCGTGTGAGCCTCGGCCGAATCGGCCGTCAAGAACACACTCGCTATCTGGTCAGCGAAGAAGCCGATGGCACGTTGGTTTTCACCCCGGCAGTGGTGCTCAGTGAGCTTGAACTCAAGCTCCTCGCGAATGACGAACTAGTCGACGAGATTTTGTCCAACCGGGCAGATCCCAGTCGTCTCGTGAAGCGCACCCGCCGTGGTCAGACCAACGATGCCTGAACTCTGGTTTGGTCTCGCTGCAGATCGTGCGCTCGATGAACTAGCCGCCGATGGCTCCCGTCAGCGTTTTAGTTCGTATGAAGAATCACTTCGGCGCGGTTGACGCCGGCGATCACGTTGCTGGCCGACATACCCGCGGGTGACAGAAGTTCGAGTCGAGTAACGCCGCGGTCAAGTAAGTGTTCGAGCACCGCAGCAACTTCAAGACGAGCAAGCGCAGCGCCAAGACAGAAGTGCGCACCGAATCCGAACGCAATCTGATGGTTTGGTGATCGCCCAACATCGAACTGGTCGGCGGTGGGGCCGAACTCGGCTTCGTCGCGGTTGGCCGACGCGTAGACCATTACAACCGGATCGCCAGCGCTGATCTGCTTTCCACCAAGCACGGTGTCGACCGCAGCGGTGCGCATGAAATAAATCACCGCAGTTGTCCAGCGAAGAATTTCCTCGACTGCGCTGGGGATGAGGGAACGGTCGGCCACAAGACGCGACCATTGGTCGGGGTTCTCGGCCAGCGCAACAAGTCCGCCGCTGATGGTGTTTCGGGTGGTTTCGTTGCCGGCAACAAGAATCTGATTGAGGAACATCGCGATTTCATCGTCGGTAAGACGATCGCCATCGATCTCAACGCTTGACAACATTGAAATGACGTCATCGCGTGGTTCAGTGCGAGAGGTTGAAACCAGACGCATGAGCTCGGCCATCATCTCGGCGCTGAGGCGCGCTTTGCGTTCAGGATCGTTGAAGATTTCGGTGCCAGGAATGGAAGCTTCTGACCAATCCCAGACCTTGTCCCATTCGCTTTCGGGAAGTCCGAGAAGCTGTGCGATCACCTGAACGGGAAGCGGGACAGCAAGTGGCGCAACAATTTCAATTTGCTCATTGAGCGGCAACTTATCGACGAGAACCTTTGCGGCTGCATGCACGGAATCTTCGAGGGTGCGTACAACTTTGCGGCCGAACGCCGGCTGCACCAGCGTTCGATACCGAGTGTGATCCGGCGGATCGGTGTGCATCATGGTCGGGGGAGTGGTGTAGTCGGCGCCGATCTCGAAGGTGAGAATGCCCTTTGCGGAACAGAACGTGTCGGGGGCGGTGGATACCTTCATGCACTCGGCATGGCGACTGGCAACCCAGAAACCTTGCGTGGCGTTCCATGCGACAGGGTTTTCTGCTCGAAGCTGGGCATAGATGGGAAAGGGGTCCTCGACGTCGAGGGTGAATCCCATGAACAAGTCAGTCAGTGGCTCGTGGACTTTTTCGGTATCGGTCATTGCGACTCCCCCCAAAGGTGATGGAGGGAGTGTGGCCGTTGCGCCTGCCTTCCGCAAGACTGTTGTCATGACTGATGCCGCCACAACCGATCGCCTTTATTTTCGCCAGTTGCTCGCTGGCCGTGACATTGCCACCAACGATCCTTTGGCCCGGCAGATGGTGAATTTCGTGTATCTGATTGGCGATCGCGAGACGGGTGAGGCAGTGGCAATAGACCCGGCCTACGACGTTCAGGGAATTGTCGATGTGCTCGCGGCCGACGACATGAAACTCACGGGCGTTCTCGCCACCCACTATCACCCCGACCATGTCGGCGGAGAAATGATGGGCTACTCCATCGAAGGGGTACATGAACTGCTCGACATTGTGTCGGTTCCGATTCATGTGCAAACCGAAGAAGCCGAATACGTCAGCAAAGTTACGAACCTGACAGCTGGCGATCTCGTCACTCACAGCAGTGGCGATGTTGTGATGGTTGGCGATATCCCGATCGAACTCATTCACACGCCAGGTCATACGCCGGGTAGCCAATGCTTCATGCTCGATGGCGCGTTGGTTTCGGGTGACACGTTGTTTCTTGAAGGCTGTGGTCGCACCGACCTTCCCGGAGGCGATCCGCTCGCGCTGTACGAAAGCCTTACGCAAAAATTGTCAAAGGTTCCCGACGATTCAATCCTGTTCCCCGGTCATTTGTATTCGGCAGCGCCTTGTGCCTCAATGGGCGAAACCCGTCACGCGAATTTTGTGTTCCGACCCAAGACTGCCGAGCAATGGTTGGCTATGTTTGGATCGTGAGCGGATTGTTCACGAATCGGGGGATTCAATGCGTAACTCAACTCGTCCATCAACCTCGCTTCTGGGCGTGCTTGCACTGTGCTTCATGCTCATTGCAGGAGCGGCGGCTTGCGGGAGTTCTTCTTCCTCGTCGAACTCGTCAGAGCCGATCGACTTTTCGAAGCCAGGCCCGTACTCGGTGGGGATCACCACCTTTGATATGGGCGACCGCATCGCCTACGTCTTTTATCCCGCCGATCCGGCGCGGTTGAACGAGGGGACGAAGGTCACTTCCTACAGTTCGGGCGACGCGTTCCCGCCGGCGCTACGAGCCGCGATTCCCAAGGAATTGGTGCAAGAAGTTCCGATCAATGCAACCAAGGATGCACCGGTTGCCACTGACGGTCCGTTCCCCGTGCTGATCCATAGCCATGGCTTTGGCGGCTATCCGCAATTCGCATCGCAACATTTGATCCAAGTTGCGTCCTGGGGCTTTGTTGCCGCCGCTCCCGATCACATTGAACGAGACCTCGCGGCCAACTCGTTGGGCAAGGTCGTCCGCGGCGAACAAGACGTTGAAGATCTTCGCAATGTCTTGAAGCGACTTGAAAAAGAAAACAGTTCTGGAATCTTCAAGGGCGCGTTGAATCTTGATCAGGTTGGCGCCGAAGGTCATTCCGCTGGCGGCGGTGCGGCGGGCAAGTTCGCCTACGACCCCGCAGTGAAGACATTCATCGGCCAAGCCCCGGTGCCGCCACTGTCGCTTGCATCAGGAGCCACGGCTGCTGATAGGTCAGCTGCTTACGCTGCGACTCCACCGCCCAATAAGCCGACGATGATTATCGCCGGCGAAGTCGATCTGACCATTCCGTTGGCCGGGGTGAAACAGGAATTTGAGTGGCTTGCTCCGCCGAAGCGCCTCGCTGTTCTAGCCAAGGCTGGGCACAACGCGTTTACCGACATCTGTGCGCCGATTCGTGCGCAAGGCGGACTCATGCAGTACTCAGGCAAGCTTCCAGCGCCTGACAATCTTCTGAAGCTCGGTGAAGACGGCTGCACAAACGACAATCTCGACACTGCAACTGGCTACGCCATCATCAATCAGTTAACGATTGCGCAGTTGCGGTATGTGTTCGGTATCGACAAGACCGATGCATCGTTGTCTGCTGATTACTTGAATTCGGTGTACCCCGGCGTTCTTGCGGAGTACACCTACGTCAGCTGATTTTCGGCATTCGTTTTCGGATATCGGCCTGAAGTGATGCGTCGAACTCGGCGACGATGATCGTGTCGTCGCTGGGTCCGGCGTCGGCCAAGACGCGACCCCATGCATCGATGATGAGCGAATGCCCGTAACGGTCGATGCCGTCGGGGCTGGTTCCCCATTGCGCGGCGGCAATGATCATCGTTTGGTTTTCTACTGCGCGCGCTCGTAACAACAGTTCCCAATGATCCCGCCCGGTAGTCGCTGTGAATGCTGCGGGTACAACGATGATGTCGGCGCCTTGCAAGGTTTCGTCGTGGAAAAGTTCTGGGAAGCGCAGGTCATAACAAATCGTCAGGCCGACACGAATGCTGGCATCGCTGATCTCAATGTCAACAACGGTCGAAGTGGTTCCGGCGCGAAAGGTGTCGGACTCTTTGGAGTGCGCACCTTCAACGTCGACATCGAACATATGGATCTTGCGGTAACTGCCGAGCAGCGAACCGTCGGAACCCACGGCGATCGAGGTGTTGTAGAGCGTCTGGGCATCGTTGGGGTCGCGCTCAACGAAGGAGCCAGCAACGATGGCACAGTGGTTTTGGACGGCGGTTTGCTGGGTCCATGCAAGAGTTGGTCCGTCGAGAGGTTCAGCGGCATCACGCATTGCCGAGGTGCGACCAAGCGACGCAAAAAGTTCCGGAAGCACAACGAGGCCAGCGCCTTCACCGGCCGCAGACTGAACTGCGGCCGTTGCCCGCGCAAAATTGTCGGATGTGTCGGCCGAACACTGAAGCTGCACCGCTGCAACGTTCATTTCGCTCGCCAGTCCTCTCGTCCGGCTCGAACGTCGGTGGCCGACACCGGGTGATGAGACGGGTCGGTGTCGAGGATGACGACGTCAACACCTACCGGAGGATCAGCGGAAGCGTTTTCACCAGGCATTGTCCACGGGGGCCGCGCTGCGAGCGCAACGAGTGGGAGCCGCTGAAGTGCTTCGTTGCGGGCGTCAATACTTGCGTACCAAACTGGGTCCAGCACCTGGTGCCACTTGTCGGCA
>JBILIB010000100.1:0-7654 GCA_044350215.1 Acidimicrobiales bacterium | reverse complement strand
ACCTGTACGAAAGAATCGTTCTCGAATTTGGGGATTCGAAAAATCAAACGCACGCCACGCCCACACGAGACATCCAAGACCGATGAACTCGAACAACAACGTGACGGCAATCGGGTGACCGAGTTCCGGCAGCCCATCGGTTCCAAAACTGAATCCAAAGAATGGCCACCAAAACACTTCGGGTCGGGCCCAGATGCCATCGAGAACAAGGTGCATCATCATGCCGATAGGGATACCGATCCATCGGCGACGCACTAAGCGACGCTTCTGTGTTGCCAGCATCAAGATGCCCAAGAGCGCAACGGGAGCAAGTAACGAATGCAGTACGCGCGGACCACCAAGGAAGAACTCGCCCACGGGTAGTACTGCTCCAAGCATTACCAGTCGGTAATCAAGTGCGGGGCTTCGGAAGACCCACCACACGAAAACGAAACTGACTCCGGCGAACCAGAGGATCATCGGACGAGTAATCTCCCGCAATCGGGGCAGTATGCGAGTTCATCAGCGGGCATTCGCTTCATGACGTCGACCTCGGCCGCGGCCAAAGAGATATGGCAGCCCATGCAGGTGGCTCCCTGAAGGCGGGCGACACCGATACCGCCTTCACCCCCACGAATGCGCTCATATTCGGAAATCAACGTTGCGGGCACCACGTCGACGAGTGCTTGGCGTGCCGCCAAGGTTTGCGCGAGTTCGCTATCGACAGCATTCTCAGATGACGCAAGCGATGCCTTGACCTGCGCACGTTCAGTATCGATCGCACCTAGCGCTACAACCGATACGGCAAGTTGCTCATCGAGTGGTTCGATTCGCTCCATAAGTTCAATCACTTCGTCTTCAAGCGTCGACTGCCGACGCTTGAGTGATTCAAGATCGGCCTGAAGGCCCTGGGCTTCCTTCGGTGAAGTCATCGATCCGTCGTAGAGCAGCTTTTCGACGTGTGCGGCTTTTCCTTCAACAGTTGCGATCTCGTCTTCGAGTCGCTTCTGATCACGAGCTAAGCCGTCGCGCTCGGCCTGAGGTTCTGCTACCTCTGCCCGCAGCGCGCTTTCCTTGCGATCGAGATCAACCAGCGTCGCACGCTCTGGCAAGACCTTGCGACGATGACGTAACTGGTCAGCGGCGGTGTCATTGGCCTGCAAATCCAAGAGCCGCTCGAGATCAGTCATGGGCACAGCCTTACGCGTGGGTGCCCCTGCTGTCGCATCGATCAGTTCGGACCCGGAGTAGTCGCTGTCGTCGTCGTAGTAGTCGTCGGACGTGGAGGCCTCGAAGTCGTAGGTGAGCTAGAGGTCGTCGACCTAGGACGCGTCGTGGACGTAGTGGCCGGAGCCCTCGTGGTCGTTGTCGTGGCTTCTTCAACCTCCGGCTCAGCGCCGTTTAAGATGCCATAGGGATCACTCGAGCCCGATGCAGGCTTGCCTGCTCTAGTTGGCGCTGCGCAGGTCGGCCACTCGACTCTCGCTGGCTTCGCCTCGTCGATGTAGGCCTGGTTGTAGTTGCGCCAGATCGTTGCTGGCCATAAACCACCAAACTGCTCGCGACCACCAAGATTGCCCATGGGCTTGGTGCCTTCGGCAGGAATGCCCATCCAGACCGCCGTCGTGAGTTGCGGGGTAAAACCTACGAACCAGGTGTTTGTGTTGCTTTCAGTGGTTCCGGTCTTACCTGCAGCAGGCTGTCCGTTTAACTGAGCATTGGTACCGGTGCCGTATTGAACATTGTTGGCAAGAATCTGAGTGGCGAGACAGGCGCTCTGCCAACTGACGCCGCGAGTTGGATTCGCTTGGTGCTCAATCAACACGGCGCCCGTGCGGTCTTCAACACGATCGATGAAATAGGAAGGCTCGCGAACTCCGCCGTTCGGGATCGCCGAATACGCCGAGGCCATTTCGAGCGGTGTCACATCGAAGACCCCAAGCGGCATCGACTTCGCACGGGGATCGAACTGGCTACTTACGCCGAGTCGCTGCGCGATGTGCATGACGTTTTCGAGACCAACAGTTTGACCAAGACGAACGAAGGCACCATTTGATGACGCCGCCGTCACGCCATTGAGCGTTCCACCGCCACCGCTGATGACATAGGGATTGGGCGTACTGCCGGGGTCTGGCCATGAACCGCCTCCGCCGACGGTGTCGTCAGGCAACACGCCCTGTTCCAGCGCGGTCAGGAGCACAAAAGTCTTAAAGGTTGAACCGGTCTGACGGCCCGGTTCGTGGGTGGCGATGTCGTACTTGTAATCGGCGAATCCGGGACCGCCCACGAGAGCGCGCACGGCGCCAGTTGCAGACTCAACCGAAACCATCGCGGTCGTGATTCCTTTTGAATCGGCTTCAGCGCGAACATTTGCGGGAAAGGTGTTGTCGTGCGCGTCTTGGGCAGCATTCTGCGCAATCGGGTCAAGCGTGGTGTAGATCCTCAGACCACCACCAAAGACCTGCGCGTAGCGTTCTTCGTAGGTTGCGCCAAGGCGCGTATCGGCAAGAAGTTGCTGACGCACCTCTTCAACGAAGTAATTCTCCGCTGGAGGCTGCGCAATCCCGCCACAATCGCTGGGTCGGAATCCCGCCGCAACCCCGGTACAACGACCAACGGGAAGCGGCAGTGCATCGAACTCGGCGGCCTGCGCCTTCGTGATCACGCCGTTGTCGACCATCCGGTCGAGAGCAAGCTTGCGCTCACTCTTTGACTTCTTAGGATGAAAGATGGGGTCATTGCCCACAGGATTCGAAATCATCGACGCCAACAACGCGCTGTCGGCCAAGGTCAGATCGGCAACAGGTTTGCCCCAATAAGTTTCAGCGGCAGCCTGAACGCCGTAGGCCCCGTTACCGAAATAAACGGTGTTGAGATACAGCTCGAGGATCTCGTCCTTTGTCACCTGACCTTCGAGACGAATCGCAAGCGCTGCTTCTTTGGTCTTACGGTTAAGAACGCGCTCATCGCTCAGCAATGCCTTCTTCACGAGCTGCTGGGTGATCGTTGAACCGCCCTGCTCAACTTCGCCTGACTGGACGTTCTCGACAAGGGCGCGAAACAGACCACGGAGGTTGATGCCGATGTGTTCGTAGAACTGTGCGTCTTCTACGGAGAGCACAGCATCTTTGATGGTGTCGGGCATCGCCGACAACGGCACTGGGTCACGATTTTCGGCGGCATGCAGTGTGGCGATCAACGAACCATCAACTGCAAATACCTGGGAACGAACCGCGTAGTCCTGGAACTGAGAAACGTCGATAGCGCCGTCACCGCCCTCGACGGCGGAAGCGACTCGGGCAACCGAGGGGATGAGAATAACCATCGCCACAGCGACGATGACGCCCCCGCTGAAAATCGCGGCTCCGAACTGAATCAGTTTCTTCATGCCAAGCCCAACAGTACCGGCGACCGACTGGGTCTCTCTGTCAGCCCCTCGGCCAATCGACAGGACGCTTCTCAACAAAGGCCCGCATTCCCTCGACCATTTCAGGCCCCATCATCGTGCGATGAAAGAGACCGGTGTCAGACATGGGCAAACGGGCGTTGAGATCCCGCTTTATTGCGGCGCGGGCTTCGGGGCCAGTGAGAGAAATCTGCTCAAGGACCCATTCGGTCTGGGCCTCAAGTTCATCATGAGGGACGACTTTGCCGATAAGTCCCATCTGGTCGGCTTCGGTTGCTGAAATCTCGGCAGCAGTAAAGAAGAGATACCGAGCCTTTGCGATGCCAATGGCTTCGGCAATGCGGGCAGACATAAACGGATCAGGAATCCCACGCAGTAGTTCAGGGATGCGGAACCGCGCATCGGCCGAGGCAATCACGACATCGCAATGCAACGCGAGGTCGAGTCCGCCGGCATGACACAGACCATTAATTCGAGCAACCCAGATCTTGCGGCAACGTTCAATGTGTCGGAACGGGAAATTGTCAGTGGCGTCCCATTCGTTCGCAAGACCCTCGGGATCTTCAGACTTGCCGGCCATATCGCCGCCAGCAGCAAACCACTTGTCGGTTCCCGTAAGGCACACCGAGTCGAGTTCGGCCTGCCCATCGGCCCAGATCGCTGCGCGCTTGAGCGCCCGATACATGTCCTGAGTGAACGCGTTGCGACGTTCGATGCGGTCGATACGCAAATGAAGTGTTCGGCTGCGTACTTCAGAAATGATGAACGCGGAACCGAACTCAGGCGGCACAACCGACGCGACCATCAGATGCCATAGACCTTGGCTGCAGTCTCGTAGAGAACTTTTCGGATGACATCTTCGGGAAGACCACCGAGCAGTTTTTGCGCGTACTCACGCGGCCGAGTAGCCGCCGTGCGCGGACCAGGGTGCATGCACGTGGGGTGCGGATAGTCGGTCTCGAACATGATGTTGTCGGGAAGCACGTCGATTGCTGCAAGGGCCGAGTGCTGTTCAAACCAGAAGCAACCGTAGAGCTGACGACGGAAATATTCGCTTGGAGTCAGGTCGTATTCGGGATGTTCGTCACGAACCCCACCGTTGTTCCACTGCCAATCGAAAGTTTCAAGCGCTCCGGGCAGCCAACCGACACCGGACTCGACCGAAACGAACTTCAATTCCGGGAATCGATGACACATCCCACCGAAGATGAGATCAGCCATGCAACGCATGTTGTCCATGAAGATCATCGACGACACCTTGGCGAAGTTCGTCATCCAACCCATGTTGGCGGTGTCTTCGAACAGTGTCCCCATTGAGCCGCCACCAACATGGAAACTCACCGGCACGCCAGCGTCCTGCACGGTCTTCCAAATCGGATCCCAGTGCTTGCTGGCCAACGGTGGCTGGCCGTAGTCCTGCGGCTGGTTGCAGAAGTTGATGGCTTTGTGGCCCATATCGAGACAACGTTCGATTTCACTAATTGCCAGATCGAGATCCCAAAACGGAACTGCGGAAATCGGAATCAAACGTGCAGGGTCGGCACTGCACCAGTCAGTGAGGAAATCGTTATAGGCACGCACGCACTGAGCAACGAGTTCACGATCGCCGAGACGAAGGAAGTACCCGTTGCCGAATCCACCCACGTTGGGATAGAGGATCTGCGCGTCCACACCTTCTTCATCAAGGAATGCCAAACGCGCTTTTGCGTCGAACATTGCTGGATGAATGTCGTCAAACGTCTTCGGCGTACTGATCGGCATGATGCCGTCGAAACCGGCCATTGAGTAGTAACCGGGAGCACCGATTCGTTCGCCGCTCACCATCCACTGATCCACACCATCGATTCTCTCGATATGCGGAACCTTGTCGTGGAGCGACACCGGAAACGAACGCGTCCAGGTGTCTGGCGGTTCGGTGAGATGCGTATCGACGTCGATCACTTTGTAGGTGTCGAAAAGATCAGTCATGGTCGAGTTCTCCTAAAACAATTTCCAGCGATGGATACTTAGCGTTCTATGCCCATCGGCCAATCGCCGATGATGCCCTTCTCTTCCAGTTCAGCAAGTTCTGCATCGGAATGCCCAAGCATCCCGCCAAGAATTTCCTTATTGTGCTCACCGAGCGTCGGAGCCGGTCGACGCACCCAGTGATCAACGCTCCCATATCGGAATGGAAGCGTCGGGGTCGGATGGATTCCGACGACTGAATGATCGACGTCTTCGCAGTACCCACGGAAGACATTTTGGGGATGACCGGAAGACCGTCGATTATCTCGAGTTTCGGCTGCAGGAACACCAGCGGCCACAAGCGTTGCGACCGCTTCGCTTAACTCTTGCCGCGCGGCCCACTCCCCAATCACCACATCGAGTCGATCATGCTCACCTCGCCGGTCGGCAAGGGTTGCCAGCGAAGGATCGTCAGCCAACTCGGGATGACCGATCACTGCTGCCAGCGACCTCCATTGCTCGTCAGTCGCACAAGAAACGGCCAACCAATTCTCAAAGCCTTCACATGCGTACAAGTTCTGCGGCGCGGCATAAGGACTGCGGTTGCCTTCTCGCTCAACCCGGAGATTGTGGGCCGTCCATTCGATGACGGGCTCGGCCGCAACGTTGATCGCCGCTTCAAACATCGGAGCCTCAATGAGACAACCCTCGCCAGTACGGTCGCGATGCTGCAAACCGATGAGCGCTCCAAATGCAGCGTGCAATCCGCCATTGGGGTCACATGGTCCACGCTGAATTCGAGGCTGATCTTCGGGGTGACCAGTCATCCATGCCAGACCGGTGATCTGTTCCATGGTTTGAGCAAAGCCGGGGCGGTCGCGCCACGGACCATCAAGACCGAAGGCAGGCATACGCACCATCACCGCTCGCGGGTTCACACTCTTGATGACATCCCAGTCGAGATCGAATGCTTCTACAACGCGGGGCGTGAAGTTCTCGATGACGATGTCGGCTTTTGCGGCGAGTTCAAGGGCAAGCGCTCGACCTTCTGGACGATCAAGGTCAAGGGTGACGTCGTACTTGTTGGTATTCGCCGATAAGAAAAACGCGCTGTATTCCCACCACTGAGGACGGCTGTAGAACATTCCGCCCGCGGTTCGCATACCATCAATACGCCGGGTTGATTCAACGTGAATGACTTCGGCTCCAAGCGTGGCAAGCATTCCTGCCGCCGATGGGCCTGCCCACCATGCGGTGAGATCAAGAACGGTGATACCAGCAAGCGGAAGGGCAACCGAATCAGCAACTGCCTGCGGCCGCGGCGTTCGAACCGGGATGGCCTCATCGTTGTCGGCTCCGACCGCGGGCGCAGGCTGCGGAGCGCTGCCCGACACTCCGTCGATCAGGTAGGGCCGACGCGGCATTGTGAACTCGTCCAATGGATCGCGCAGAAACACACCGCGCTCCTGTGGATGATCAAGTTCAAGAATGATTTTTCCGTCAGCAACTGGCGCAACCGGTATACGCAATGCTGCAGCAGCTTCAACGATCTCTGCCGTCGTGTGTTTGGTGGTGTACTCGCGAACCATCGCGTTCCACTCGTCGGCTCGAGCGCTCCGAGTTGCAAGTGCGGCGAACTCTGCCGTCTCAAGTAGATCAGGACGCTCAATAAGAATGCAGAACGAGTCCCACTGATCACGGGTATTGGTGTTGAAACCAACCCAACCATCGAGCGTCGGCTCAATCGACGGAATTTCTACATTGCGCGGCGGGACTGTGGGGTCGGGCTCGGGTCGTCCGGCAAGCGAGTTGAACAGATCGGAGTAATTCGTTGCAGTCACATTCGCGACTTCGAACACCGAGAGGTCGATGAGTTCACCTGCACCAGTTTCACGCGCCCGCCGAACCGCAGCCAATGACGCAACAGCTCCGTAGGCACCACCGACCCATTCGACAATTCGCCCACCCATTTGGATGGGTGGAAATTCGCGCACGCCGCGAATCGCGACTGCACCACTGTCGGCCTGCAACGTGAACTCTGTTGCTGGCCTGTCGGCAAACGGCCCGGTAAGTCCATACGGAGTTGCGGTGAGCACAACCGTGCCTGGCCATTCACCTGGTGGCGGACCACTCACGATGACGAGGTCGGCAGCGGCACAAAGTTCATCGATGACGGGCTCACCAGCGACTGCCGTAACCGACCGCTGACCATGTCGGAGATAGCGAAACAGCGGCGCATCGCCACTTGTAGGCACGCCCGACCACTGCGCATGACGCTGCGGGTCGCCCTCGGGGGGTTCCACTCGGGTCACTGTGGCGCCG
>JBILIB010000099.1:0-7678 GCA_044350215.1 Acidimicrobiales bacterium | reverse complement strand
ATTGCCCCATTATCGGTGGCTACGTCTACCGCGGTTCAGTGACCGAAATGCAGGGCGTCTATATCTATGGCGACTTCTGCACTGGCAGCGTCAAAGGGCTACTGCAACGCAAGGGCATCGTCCTTGATGACAAAGTGATCGGCCCGCAACTTGGCTCGAATTCAATCGTTGCCTTTGCTGAAGACAACCAGGGCGAGCTCTACGTCGTGACTGTGGGCGGATCGGTACAACGATTGGTGGCGGCATGACCGACTCCAACATCGAAGTAACACACAGCACCGAACCGCCGACTCGAAGCAAATTCTTTGCGGGACGCACGCTCTCTGACGGCAAGACCATCGTGTGGTGGCGTGAAATTCTGATCATTGCCGCTGTCAATGTCGTCTACGAAACCGTCCGAAATCTTTCTGCCGGAAAACCCTCAAAGGCCTACTCCAACGCGCTCCTCATCATTGATTGGCAGCGCAACCTTGGAATTTGGCACGAGCAGGCAATGCAGCAATTTGCGCTCGGATTCACGCCGCTCATCGTCTTCGCCAACTACTTCTACGGATCGATCTACATCGCCGCAACGTTGTTCACTCTGATCTTTCTGTATTCGAAGTTCCCAGATGACTACCCGTTGTTTCGAAACACACTCATGATCGGAACGCTGTGCGGACTTATCGGATTCGCACTCTTCCCGCTCATGCCACCTCGTCTCCTCGACGACACATTGCTTCTTCAAGGCACCAACGCAAACCTCTGGTTCGGATTCGTTGACACGCTCGTTGAATACCCAACGTTTTGGTCATTCAATGACCCGGCGATGAAGACAATCTCGAATCAGTTCGCAGCAATGCCATCACTGCACTGCGGATGGGCATTTTGGGCCTCCATTTCACTACTTCCACGAATGAAATCGTGGTGGTCAAAGACGCTTGTCATCCTGTACCCGATCGTCACTACCTACGTCGTAGTAATCACCGCAAACCATTACGTACTCGATGCTGTCGCCGGCTTCGCGCTTTTCACTTTTGCCTATTTCGTGGCTCGGGCATTCACGAGAGCCGGACGCGGCACACCAATTACAACTGCAAACTGATTGCGATTCGGTAGGCCTCAACATTGCGTTCAACAACGTCAGTCCAGTCAACTGGAGATGGCGTCGTGCGATTATGTTGCGCAATTCGTTCCCGCAGCGTTCGGTCGTTCACGATTCGCGTGAGTTCACGAGCCATCTCGGCATCATTTGCCGCCAGTAGTCCTTCTTGTTCATGCGTAACGAATTCACGTATGCCGGTCTGTGCTTTCGCTACGACCGGCAAGCCGGCACAACGAGCTTCGAGTGCGGCGATACCGAATGATTCAAGGTTGGCCGGGGCCACAAACACGTCTGCTCGCGAATAGATCTCACGAATTTCCTCTCGTGTACGACGCCCAACTAGCGACACCGTATTCGTGAGGCCATTCTCCCGGACGTATTTCTCCATCCGACCCAGTTCGGGACCATCTCCAATAACGATCAGACGAACATCGATAGAGCGAGGTGTGCGATCACGCACATCTTTGATCATTCGCAACAAATGCATCGGGCGTTTGCGCGGAGCTAGGCGCATTACCGATACCAGGGTCACAACCGATGGATCCCGCTCCGCTGGCGCAATCGACCAAGTGGCGTTCTCGATCCCATTTGGGAGCACCATGACCGTTGCATCCTTGGACGCAATACGCCGCACTGGTGCTACCGCGACCTCGCTTACCGCTGAAAGCACAACGGGCCACTGCCCCCACTTCGTCAATTTGTTGAGCGCCCAGAAGAACGGAGTGGCATAACTCCAGATGCAATGCAATGTCACAACGACAGGAATGCCAGCTCGTTGCGCGTCTCTGGCTCCCTTGTAGGCGAGCGGACTCACAACACCACCATGGAAGTGCGCGACATCGACGCGCTCCGATGCAAGCACATCGGCCACGCAACGGAATGCCCGACGGGTAAACGGGATATCGAAAGGAAGCAAAGGAACGTCGATGCGATGGACTCGAACGCCATCGACCACATCAGGACCGCCTGTCGTCGTGACTACTACGACCTCGTGCCCGGCCCGTTGCAACTGGCGGGCAAGATCGTGAACCTGCATCTCGATGCCACCAAGGCGCGGGACGTAGCAATCGGAGATCAGAGCGATCTTCAGTCGTCCGGATTCGAATCCAGGGGTCTCATCGGTTTGAGTCACTCAGCGTCACGGTAGTGCTCACCGTTGCCCTGTAAGAATGCAAACATGCCAACCGGGACGCTGATCGCCTTTCATGCCCATCCCGACGATGAGGCCCTTCTCGATTCAGGCACGCTGGCTCGGGCCGCTCAGGCTGGCCACCGGATTGTCTTGGTTCTTGCCACTCGTGGCGATGCCGGAGATGTTGGGGATGGCATCTTGGCCGCCGACGAGGGTCTTGCTCAGCGCAGGACGGCTGAGGCCGAGGCATCGGCGGCCGCTCTTGGCATCGCTCGCGTCGTCTTTCTCGACTATCTCGACTCGGGCCACTCCCCCGCTTCGGATGGAACGTGGCCCGCAGGCACCTTCTGCGCTGCGCAGGTCAATGACGCCGCGGCCACGCTCGCTGCGATTCTCGCCGAAGAGGGTGCTGCGCTACTCATCGCCGATGATCGCAATGGTGGGTACGGCCATCCCGATCATCAACAGGTTCACCGAGTCGCATGGGCCGCTGCACAACACGCTGACATTCCGTTCCTGCAGGCCACGATCGATCGCGAATTCCTTTCAGGTGGCATTGAGCTCGCAAAAGGCATGGGCTTCGAAGTGCCAGAAGGATTCGTGCCCGCTGACCTGTCCTCTTGGTACACACCTACTGCTGAGATCACCCACACTGTCGATGTCAGTTCCGTGCTCGACAAACGCAAAGCTTCGATGTCTGCACATGCCACCCAAGCAACCGGCGCCCCCAACACCGTTCGCACATTGTCGGTTTTCCTTGGGCTCCCAGACGACATCTTCGCTCTCGCATTCAGTACCGAGTGGTACGTCCTTTCGCAAACATCTGGCACCTCGAGCACACCGCTGCCTGCGGCCATTGCCGATCTCTTCATCTCTGCCGGTCAATGACCAACACACCCGACGAAGAACTCCCCGAGGTCCTTCAGGGCCTGAGCGCGGACGAAGCCACAGATGCATTTGCTGTCGTGAGCCACGAACTGCACAAGAAATCGAGTGCGCGGCGAATTACTGAAGTCGGAATTTCACTCACGGTCGTCATTCTCATCTTCGTCTTCGTCATTCCAAAAATCACGGGCTCTGATTACGCCGACGTCTGGACCGAAATGGGCAAGTTGTCGCCTGTTGAAATTGCTGCGCTCACTGCGCTTTGGTTTCTTGCGATGCTCGCCTATACGGGCGTACTCACCAACACGCTTCCTGGACTGAAACGCGTGCAAGCACTATGCGTGAACTTCGCCGGAAGTGCAGTTTCGAATTCGCTCCCCTTCGGTGGCGCAGTAGGCGTTGGGGCGACCTATGCGATCGACATGTCATGGGGTTTCACGCCTCCGGCGATCACCCTTTCGATTCTTATGTCAGGAATTTGGAACATCTTCGTCAAGTTGGCCATGCCTGTTCTCGCGCTCACCCTGCTTCTCATCTCCGGCGATGCGACAGGGAAATTAGTCCTCCCAACGATTCTCGGTCTTGTTGCACTTGTTGTAGCGGCAGTAGTTCTCGGTCTCATCATGCGCAGCGAACGACTGGCCGAACGCATCGGGCGGCTCGGGCAATCAGTCGTTCAATGGATTTGCACCGTCACACGCCGCCATCGCACACCAGACGTCGTCAACGGCGTTCTCGATTTCCGCCACCAAAGCATTGGTCTCGTTCGCGAGCGTTGGGTATTCATCACCCTCTGGATCTTTCTTTTCAACCTCATTCAATTTCTCCTTCTCTTTGCGTGCATTCGCGCAATCGGAATCGACGGCATCACGCTTACCGAGGCATTTGCTGCATTCGCTTTTGCCCGACTTCTCGAAACCATTCCCATCACGCCGAGCGGTGTTGGTTTCGTTGAAGTCGGAGCCGCGTCCGCACTCATTAGCTTCGGTGGACCCGAGAACGCGTCAACCGCTGCAGTGTTTCTCTTCCGCGGCTTTGTCTATCTGCTCGAGATTCCCGTCGGAGCGCTCGCTTGGATTGTATGGGCATCAATGCGGCGGTGGCGCCGCCCTATGGGTTCGGTTACGCCCGCAATGCAGCAGTAATTGCTTCGATTGATTCTGCGCGCTGAGCACCAGTACCCAAATGCCAATCAGGAATCACCAGTTCGTCGACGCCCGCGTCATGCCATTGTGCAGCAAGGTCTGCAAACTGCTTGGCCGTCCCTGCGAATGCGGCGCGTCCACCTGCCGCGTCGAGAAACGATCGTGCAGTTGATTCGGAATCAGTCAGACACACAAGCGCCTGCGTTGAGCGGCGAACAGTTACCGGATCACGTCCGATTGACTCACAGGCTTGATCAAGTACTGCGGCACGTTCGGCAAATTTCGATGGCATCGCCCACATGTTCCACATGTCGGCGTGCCGAGAAACCAGTCGAAGCATTCGGTCGCCTTTTCCGCCAATCAGCAACGGCAATCGATCTTGCACTGGTTTCGGCTGACACCATGCATTCGAAAGTTCAAAGAATCTTCCGTTGAAATCGGTCACCGATTGCTCGAACAGAGACCGCACCACCGAGCAGTACTCGTCCAGACGGTCGATTCGCTCCCTTGGCGTTCCCATCTCGATCCCGTACTGCTCATGCTCGTTGATCTGCCAGCCAGCACCCAGGCCCAGCGTGAGCCGGCCACCGGAAATGTGATCAACCGTCACCGCCCAGTTCGCCACCACCGCTGGGTGCCGATAGGTCGCCGACATCACCAACGGAGCCAGTCGGAGCGAGTTCGTGACCACCGCAAGGGCTGAAAGGACTGTCGTGACCTCGAAGCGCGGGTCCGAGTCCGCTCCGAATCCACTTCCATCGGCCATGAAGTGGTCTTCGACCATGACCCCATGCCATCCCAAGCGCTCGACCAGTTCCACAGCCTCACAAAGATCAGGCCACGGCTGGCTCACGAGCGGCCACAAGGTCAGGTCCATCAGAACAGTCTCGTGCATTCGGTGGATGTGCGAGAGTGAGCCCATGGCTCATCTTTTCGACGAACGTTCCATCCTCCTCACCGACCGAGTCGCCATCGTGACCGGAGCAGCCGAAGGCATCGGGCGCGACACCGCACTGCTCTTTGCCCGCTGCGGCGCAACCTTGGCGATCTGTGACCGGCAAGAGGAACTTCTTGCTGACGTTGCCGCACAAATCGAGGCGCTTGGCCGCCCTGTGATCTCGGCGGTGCTCGATGTTCGCGACGCCGAAGCCGTCGACGTATTCGTCGAGAACGTCATTGCAACACATGGGCATATCGACGTACTCGTCAACAACGCTGGCGGCACATTCGTTTCGCCATTCCTCGATGTAAGCCCCAAAGGCGAAGCATCGCTCATCGCCGAGAACTTCACGCAAGTCACCCACTTCATTCGCCGCGTTGCACCGCTTATGCCCAATGGCAGCTCAATCATCAACATCACATCGATTGAAGCGCATCAGGCCGGACCCGGCTTCGGCATTTATGCGGCGATGAAGACAGCGCTTGAAAGTCTTTCCAAATCTCTTGCGCTTGAATTCGGCACTCGTCGCATTCGCGTGAATTCGATCTCGCCCGACGCTCAACCTTCCGAAGGCGACAAAGGCCTGCAGCAAACACTGGTCGAAAGCGATCCCGAATTTCTTCCAGCATTCCTCCCACCGCTTGGCTATCTCGGAACTACCGAAGACACTGCTGCCGCCGCGCTCTTCCTCGCTTCTGACCTATCGCGATTCATCACCGGCACATCGATACATGTCGACGGCGGAACCTGGGCCGGCGGCGGATGGCACCGACCCGACGCAACTCGCCCCGATCACTGGAGCAGTGAAGATGCCTGATCACTCCCCGCTTTCGGACCCATGGGGTCTTGCAGGCCTCTCGGTTGTGGTGATGGGTGCAGGTGGTGGTGGCATCGGCACCTCAATCAGTCGGCTCCTTGGTCACGCCGGTGCATCGGTTGTTGCGGTCGATATTGACGCCGAAAAGTTGAAGGTCTGCACAGATGCACTAACAGCCGACGGTACGAAACACCTCGGCCTGATTGCCGATGGTCGCGACAAAGCAGCCGTTGCCGAGGTAGTCGACAAAGCTTGCGAACTCGCGCCGCTGCGCGGTTCGGTACAGGTTGCCGGCGGAATGTGGCCGCCGCAGTGGGCCCCATTCGCAAGCGATGACCCTGCATTCGACGATGTCATGGCACTCAACTTCGGTTCAACCGTGAATACCGTTCGCGCCGTTGGACGCCGCCTCGTTGAGCAAGGCAATGGCGGAACGCTGTGCAACATCGCTACTACTTCGGCGCTCAATGGCATGCCCTACGGCTCGGCCTACGCCGCGGCCAAAGCGGCGGTGCTCTCACTCACGCGATCGCTTTCCATCGAATGGGGAAGCCGCAACATCCGCGTGAATGCGGTTGCCCCTGGCTCAATCGCGACGCCCAAGAGCGCGTCGACCCGCAAGCCCGGCGACACCGATGGCAACGACACCGACGTCATCCCGATGCGCCGACGCGGTACCAGCGACGACATCGCCAAAGGTGTGTTGTTCATGATGTCTGATATGTCGGCTTACGTCACCGGTCAGGTGCTGTGCGTTGACGGTGGAACGTCAGTGCGACCCACCTATAACGACAGCGAAGAACTCCCTGTGTTTGTACACAACGAGGAACTTCGCGCCCGTCTCAGAGACTGGTAAATCGGCCGCCACTCACAACAAGAGTTTGGCCAGTGACATAGCGCGCTTCGTCGCTACACAAAAACACCGACGGCGGCCCGATATCGGTTTCGGGATCACCGAGGCGACCCAGAGGAACGAGCCCTTCGATGCGTTTCACGCGTTCAGGTTCGAGAATTTTCATGTTCTCAAGGGCCGGCGATATCGCTAATGGCGCCACACTGTTGACGCGGATGTGATCAGGGCCCCATTCACGAGCAAGGGCGCGCACGAAGCCGCGTTGTGCAGCTTTCACCGCGCTGTAAAACGGCGCGCGCTCAGATCCTTCAATGCCTGCAGGTGAACTCATGAGCAAGTACGCGCCCTGAGTCTTTTTCAGATGCGGATAGGCCTGCACCGCAAGGCGCCAGGTCGCGCGTACCGTGACTGATGCATGGTCTTCCCATTCTTCAAGCGTCGTGTTTTCAAAATCTGTCGCTTCGCTTGAACGACCACTCACGGCGTTATGAATCACCGCGTCGAGACGACCGTAATCGGCAACTAACTGTGCAATGGCGGCAGCGCTCTGCTCGCCATCAGTCACATCACAGCGCATGATCACGGGCGTGCCGCCTGCAGCAGCGACATCAGCCGCAGTTTCCTCGGCTGCTTCTGGTCGACGCACGCCGATTCCAACGATTGCACCCGCTGCACCAAAGGCAGCGGAAACACCACGGCCCACGCCGGCACCCGCTCCGGTGACGAGAACGACGCGACCTTCCATCAAACCTTGAAGTCCGCTCATGGCTGCATCACCGTTCCGCGATCAGCAACTAGAAGTGCGCCGGTAATGGCAGCAGC
>JBILIB010000017.1:0-26186 GCA_044350215.1 Acidimicrobiales bacterium | reverse complement strand
ATCGTTGGTGGGGAACCAGCCATCATTTGTTCGGGTGTCGGTGCCGTCTCGATAGCAACGCAACAACATGTCGCCGCGTACCTGGATTTCACCGTCGGCGATGCGAAGTTCGACACCGGGGAGGATGTCGCCATCGAATACTACGGCGCTGCCGGTTTCAGTCATGCCGTAACTCGCTCGGCAATTGTCGGGAAGATTTTCAGGCGCTGCTTGACCACCAACAATGATGCGACGGAAGAGACTCGGATCTAGACGGGCGAGTGTGTTTGGAACAAGTGAGGTAAGTGTTGCTCCTTCTCGGGCCGCGATCTCTACTGCCTGACTGTCGAATCGATCGTGAACCACGAGCGGAATTTCAAATGTTCGCGAGCGCACCACAATGGCGAGACCGGCGATATGAGTGAGCGGAAGGCAACACAACCACTGATCGGTTGATGCATTGACGTCGAGTGCAGTGGATGTTGATCGTGCTGACGCCTCAAGCGATGCGTGTGTGTGCACAACGCCTTTCGGCGTTCCGGTGCTTCCGGAGGTGGCGATCACAAGGGCATCGCCAGCGTCGACCTGGCGGCCGTTGAGACGCTGTTCGGTGCCGTCGGCCTCGATGATGCGAGTGGGGGCGAGCGCAGCAATGAGCGAGTCGCGGGCCGCATCGGGGAGGCGGGGATCGAGGGGCATCGCCGCGTCGCCGCGTTCCCAGATCGTTGAGAGGGTCTCGACAAAGTCCTGGCCGGTTTGGGTGATCGCCACTAATTCCCGCATCGGGTTGAGGCTAGGCCTCAGATTCGGCGGTATTGGCCTCCACCGACCACACTTGCGGAATATGAAGGACTGGATTGCTGGAGCCCGACCTCGAACCCTGCCTGCGGCACTCGTTCCGGTGCTTGTTGGAACTGCGGCTGCGGCAGGCATGAATGGCGATACGAATGCGTTGAAGGGTCTCGTCATCTGGCGCTTCGTCGCCGCTCTCGTCGTCTCGCTCGCGCTGCAAATTGGCGTGAACTATGCCAACGACTATTCCGATGGGATTCGCGGAACCGATGCTGATCGTGTTGGACCGATGCGACTTACAGGTTCAGGACGCAAGAGTCCCGGCGCCGTAAAGCGTGCTGCGTTCCTCTCCTTTGGTGTCGCTGCAGTCGCTGGTCTCGGTCTCGCTGCGGCCACGAGCTGGTGGTTGATCGCAGTTGGCCTGGTGGCAATCGCTGCAGCGTGGTTCTATACCGGAGGCCCTCGACCCTACGGCTATGCCGGTTTGGGAGAAGTGTTTGTCTTCGTCTTCTTCGGAGTTGTGGCAACGACCGGATCGGCATTCGTGCAGATCGAACGAATTACGCCGCTCACTCTTCTGGTTTCCATCCCGGTAGGTCTCCTCGCAACGGCGTTACTTGTCGTGAACAACCTTCGCGATATTCCGGGTGACACCGAAGCAGGTAAGCGCACGCTCGCAGTTCGTCTTGGAGACAAACGGACACGGATCTTTTACATCGCGCTCGTCGTACTGCCGTTTTTCACGGTGCCGTTCTTGTGCGGACTTTCGCAGCGTCCCGCCGGTGCATTTTCGATGTTTGCTGTTCTTCTTGCTCGCAAACCCGTGCAACGTGTGATCGAAGGGGCTCGAGGTCCGGCCCTGATCCCGGTTTTGGGTGCAACGGGCAGGGTCCAGTTGGCCTTCGGCGTGTTGATCTCAGTCGGATTGTTTTTCGGTGGCTGACTAAAGCTCTTCCGACAGCCACTTGGTAACTGTTGCTGCGGTTGCTGCCGGATTCTCTAACTGTGCGCTGTGCCCGGCGTTATCGATGAGTTGTATCGAAGCGTTCGTTCCGATTGATTCAACGAGACGATGGCCAAGGTGTGTGAATTTTTCGTCGTTAGCGCCTGCGATGACGAGCACTGGCATCGTGAGCTCGCCAAGGCGACTCCATAACGATTCTTGAGTACCGGTTCCGCACAGTCGCAAGCTTGAGGCCAAACCGGCCGCGGCGTTCGTGGCTCGAAGTTCGCGAAATGATTGTTCGGCGGTGAGCGACGCGAACATTGGTTGCGAAAGCCACTCGTCAAGGAACGCATCGACGCCGATATCTTCGAGATGATCAGCAAGTGACTCATCGGCAACGCGACGCTGCCGGCGCTCTTCTTCGCTGTCGAGTCCGCCCGTGGCGCTGATAATGACGAGTCGTTCAACGAGTTGCGGATGACCAAGCGCGAGGTGGAGGGCGACGCGACCGCCGAGCGAATAGCCGATGACGATGCTCCGATCAATGCTCGAAGCAACCAGCTCGGTCGTTTGGCTCAGATCGGCGCGAACCTCACCCGAACCTCCATGGCCCGGCAGGTCGATCGCTACCAACGAGTGAGTCGTGGAGAGTTCGTCAGCAAATGGCCCCCAGCAGGCAGCGGTTTGGGTAAAGCCGTGCAGCAGCGCGATTGAAGGGGCGCCAGTGGGGCTGTCAGTCCGGATGCGGGAGAGATGGGGAGAAGCCACCCGCTCAGCGTAGAGGCGGGCTGACGCGGACCGTAGGCTGCGGTCATGACCGACGAGGACAACGGGGCACTCAACGCAACCTTCTGCGCCACCCTCGTCGACGAGTGGGTTCGTAACGGGCTAACTGACGCAGTCGTCTGTCCTGGTTCCCGTTCCACGCCAATGGCAGTCGCACTTGTTGTCGATGGTCGAGTGCGTGTTCACGTGCATCACGATGAACGGTCCGGATCGTTCATGGCCCTAGGACTTGCGCGTGCTTCGGGCCGTGCAGTTGCCGTACTCTCAACGAGTGGAACCGCGGCGGTCGAGTTTCACCCTGCCGTCGTGGAAGCTGGACTCGATCGAGTGCCACTTCTGGTTGTGACGGCTGATAGGCCTCCGCGCTTGCGTGGCGTCGGCGCGCCGCAAACGATTGATCAGGTCGACCTTTATGGGTCATCAGTTCGACTATCAGTCGACGCTCCTGTTCCGACGTCGTCGAATCGTTCTTCGTGGCGAGCACTCGCGAAACGCACATGGTTGTCGACCGCCGGGGCCGATCCTGGTCCGGTGCACTGCAATCTCCCATTCGACGAACCACTCGTTGGCATTGCAGGGGACCTTCCCGCTCTCGACGACTCTCCGCAGGCCATTGTCGATCTCGGTGATCCGTTTACTGACCCCGGGTCGCTGCCTGAACATGGCCTCATCATCGCCGGCAGCGGCATTGACGACGTCGGTGCAGTTTTGCTTTTGGCCGAGAAGCTTGGCTGGCCGGTGCTCGCTGACCCAAGGAGCGGATGCCGAGTTGAGCACCGTTGCGTTATTGCCCACGGAGACACACTCCTTCGTTCGGTCGGTGCGCAGAGCGATGTCGAGATGGTCATCCGATTTGGCGCACTCCCAGCCTCGAAGGTGATTGGCGAGTGGGTAGCGGTCGCTTCTGTTCCCCATGTGCATGTTGATCCGACTGCCGCGGTGAATGATCCGTCGCGTTCGGTGACTCATCGCGTGCGCCAATCAGCGGGCAACTACGCGAATTCAGTTTCGGCGCTCACTGAGCCCGTGGATGATCAGTCATGGCTCGATCGTTGGCGTCGGGCCGACGATGCTGTTGAAGAGGCGCTCGCAGTATCTCTGGGAGCGGCAACTTCGATCACTGAACCTGGAGTTGCGCGTAACGTTGTCTCTGCGATTCCTTCTGGTGGAACGCTTGTCGTTTCTTCGTCGATGCCAGTTCGCGATGTCGAGTGGTTTAGCGCTCGACGTGAAGGTCTTACTGTGCTGTCGAACCGCGGAGCGAACGGGATCGACGGCGTCGTCTCCACCGCTGTTGGCGTAGCGCTCTCAGGGGTCCCGACCGCTTTACTTATCGGCGATGTTGCTTTTCTGCACGACACAAATGGTCTGCTCGGTCTCGATGCTCGTGGCGTTGATCTCTGCATCGTTGTGATCGATAACGATGGGGGAGGAATCTTTTCTTTCTTACCCCAAGCGTCGGCGCTTGAACCCACGCAATTCGAACAGCTTTTTGGCACGCCTCATGGAGTCGACTTGGCAATGCTGGCTCATGCCCACCGATTGCCAGTGTTGGAAGCATCTGATGATCTTGCCGTTGGCCTGGCTGTTGAAGCTTCGATGGCAACGGGTGGGGTGCATGTGATCCTCGCCCGCTCAAACCGCTCCGAAAACGTTGCTGTTCACGATGCAGTGCATCAGGCAGGCATCGCTGCTGCAGCAGCGTCTGGTTGGACTACGGCCTAACGATTGCGCCGAGCATGGTCTGAAGCTTTGCGCGAGTTTCGGCCAGTTCCTGTTCCGCCTGAGAATCAGCAACGACCCCAACTCCGGCGTGGATACGTGTGTGCGTTCCGTCGATCTGTGCCGATCGGATGCCAACTGCCCATGTCCCGTTGCCCTTGGCATCGACCCATCCGACCGGTCCTGCATAGCGGCCTCGGTCAAGAGCTTCGAGTTCGTCGATGAGAGCAAGCGCTGCGTCTCGGGGCATTCCGCCAACCGCAGGTGTCGGGTGCAGTGCTCCGACAAGATCGAGAATCGAAGCGATTGGTTCAGAGAGTTGCCCTTCGAGACGAGTTGAAAGGTGCTGCACGTTGGCGACAGCGACGATCGATGGTTCTGCCTCTTCATCGAGATACGAACACCACGGCAACAAGGTGTCGTGCACCATGTCGATGGTATGGCGATGCTCATCTTTGGTGTTTGTCGATGCCAACAACGCCGCTGCAAGTCGTGCATCAGTTTCTGGATCGCCGCTTCGGGGCGCGGTCCCCGCCATCGGATGGGCTCGAACGACAGTTCCGATCCGTTCCACCAAAAGTTCAGGGGTTGCTCCGACGAATCCGTCGATCAAAAACAAATGACTTGCCGGAAAGGTTCGGCGAAGCTGCGATAGCACTGCGCTTGGGCTGATGGGTCGGTCGGTAACAATTTCGATTCCGCGGGCGAGAACAACTTTGCGCGCAACGCCTGCTGCGAGACGTTCAGTGGCAGTTGTGACGGCCGCACACCAGTCCTCGGGGCTCCGTAAGGGGTGAATGTCGAAGCTTGAGGGTGAATTGGTTGATGAATGAAGTCCCGCGTCTCGCGCAAACCCGGTGCCAATGCGAGTGGTACGTCCAAGAACCTCTTCGATTTCAGCTTCGGAGGGCTCATCGTCTTGACGGGCGATCGTGGTGAGCCAGGTTTCGCCACTGACGTTACGGCCAATGACGATCCGGGGAATGATCAATTCGCCGTCGAGATTTGGGTCGAAAGGAAACGCTCCGAAGGCGACAACTCCTGAACCAGGTATCTCGAGTTCGTCGATGACCTCGATGTTTCCAAACGCAGCATGCGCTGATACTGAGGTGAGTGAGCGGTCGCTTCGTGGAACGATGACTCGTGCCGATTGACCGATCCCGACAATGCCCACACCATTGGTGACGAAGAGCAAGTCGTCGTCGTCGCATAAGGCGACGAGGTCAGTGTCAATCGCAAGTGCACGAGTGCGAGCAATCATGCCCACGGTCTGATTCACCGCTGGTCGTCGCTCCGTGTCGCGGTGATCAGTTGAGAGATGCCAACGGAAAGTAATTGCCGTTCGACTTGCACAAAGCCCGCGTCGGCAAGTCTTTGCAACATCACACCAGGTTCGGGAAGATAGGCAACTGATTTTGGAAGGTACTGGTAGGCCGAAGGATCGGAAAGAAGGCCGCCCACCTTGGGGACGATGGAACCGAAGTAGATCGAGTGGCCCCAGCGCAGGAAGCGATTCGGAGGCTCGGCAACCTCAAGGAAGGCGATGCGTCCTCCGGGTCGAACGGTTCGAGCAAGCTCCGCGAAGAACCCATCGAGTTCGACAAGGTTTCGAAGAGCGAACCCGCAGGTGACGCCGTCAAGCGAGCTATCGGGTACGGGAAGTGCAAGTGCGTCGGCTTCGGCGAGCGGAGCTGAGGTTCGTGCTGCAGCGAGCATTCCGAATGAAAGATCAAACCCGATTGGTCGAAGACCCTGTTTCTGAAGTTCGCGACAGAAGTCACCGGTTCCGCACGCGAGATCGGCGACAAGCGAACCGTCGGGGAGGCCAAGTTCGCGCACGGTGCGTGTGCGCCACGCCACGTCCATGCGGAACGTCATCACCCGGTTTACAAGGTCGTAGCGAGGCGCGATCGCGTCGAACATCGAACGAACGGCTCGGACTTTTTCCTCGCCCTGCGGAAGCTGCTGGCTGTCCATTCTGGTCACGGGATCAGCCTACGGGCCTATGGGCTCACGTGACGAAGCAGGGCCTTCATTGCGGTGTCCGTGACTGACCTTCGCTTCAACGCCGCACTGTTGTCGAGGTCGTCGAGGTCGTCGATGAAGAAGCCGATGGCGCTCTAGGCGTGGCGATTCCAAATTTCGCAAGGTTCGAGACGCTTGGGTATTTGAGGCCGGCTGGACCTTCAGCGAAGGCATTGAGAATATTTTCGGTCACCTTTTGGAGTTTGCAGATCGGCGTGGTCGGAGGACCAGCCGGACATGGGTCGAGGAGTCGTGGCGACCATCCAAAGGTTGCGGCGGTGAACACGCCGGCACCGCTCGGCACGGTGTACCAGGTGGAATCAGCGAACGACGCTTTGCCGCGACATGTGACGGGGGAGTGGGCCAGCACCTGAATATTTGGTGGCGTCGGGGCACTTGGTGTTACTCGGTCGTATTCATTGCCGACCATCTTCGACACGCGGTCGCCATTTTTGAATTCGGATCCTTCAAACATCCACATGGACGCATCGCCAACCACCCAATCGGCTTCAACGGGGTTGCATTCGTAATACGAACCCGTGAGGGAACTCTCGGGGTTTGCTGAAGGACCTTCGCGGAACGAAGTAGTGACGCGCTCGTTGTCTTTTCCGTAGAGGGGGTCACGAGTCGCATCGCGGTAGTTGACTTCGAGTCGGGCCTGTCCGGTGGGTGAGTCTTCAAGACGAATCCGGCGGTAGACGTTGTTGGCACCGAAGAATCCGATGTTGACACCAGCATCTCGAGCGGCTTCAAGGTTCTTGCGCATCTCGACCGTGTAGTACTCATCGTGTCCCGGGATGATGATGCCGCGATGGTTTTTGGCCAATTCCCCACGCTGGTGAAGGTCGATGTTGGTCCAGTACGACACGTCGTAGCCATAGCGCTCTACGAACGTGATGAACTCCCGTTCACGGCCAAGGAACTCGCCACTGCCGTTTCCGGTGTACGGGCGATCAAAGCTCACGACATCGGCACGTCCATTTGTGCCCGTATAGAGGCTTGCTCCGCCCCAACCGTTGTAGGACTGCCAGGTTGTGACGGCACTCTGCATCAAGAGATCAGATGTGCTCTTGTCGTCGCGAATGACGAGAGGCACGAATGTCTCGCCACCGTCATCGCTCTCAAGTTTCAGGAGATACTGACCGGGCGGCCAGGTTGTATCGGCATTGATCGTTAATGAAGGCGCCCATGGAGCGCTCCAGGTCTTTGTTGCTGCGTCCTGCACCGCTTTAGGTTGATTGACTCCGGGTTGCGGTTCGCTCTTCCAGATCAAGCGTGCGCCGTTGCCGGCGTACCAGCCAATTCGATAGGCCGAAACTGTCCACGACTTGGCTCGGGTCGAGACTTTCAAAACTGCAGATCCGCCAACATCGATACTTGTGGTGTCAAGGAAGCCCTCGACTTTGGCCCACATTGCGCGATCGTCGGGGATCTTCCACTCGGTGGTACCGGGCTTCGCGTTCTCTTCGGCAATCCAGCCCTTGACTCGGTACTGCGAGTAGGGATCTTTTTTATCAACTGCAGGTGGTTTGGGCTTCGCTTCGGTACTCGAAATCGAGGTCTGCGATGACGAGGACCGGCCTGCAGAAAATGCTGTTGCTCCTACTCCGATAGCGAGGATGGCGATGCCAAGTACAACCAGCTTCGCTCGCGACAGTTGGGGCTCCTTGGCGTGCTTCACAGAATCGAAAGGTTAGGGGTCAACCGTTGCGCTGTGGTGTCGCCTCGATGCGAGGTCGTCGTCAGAACTGGTGACGAGGGACTGGGCCCATCGATAGTCGGCTTTGCCCGCTGGTGACCGCTCGATCTTGTCGACCACGATGATGTCCTTGGGAAATTTGTAGCGAGCGATACGGCCATCGCAAGCAGTAAGCAGTTCCTCGGTGGTGGCAGAGAATCCGTCCCTCAACTGTACGATGGCCACGACTTCGTTGCCCCAGCGTTCCGACGGACGGCCGGTGACGATGACGTCATAAAGCGCTGGGTGGTGAGCGAGTGCGGCTTCAACTTCCTCGGCGAAAATCTTTTCTCCACCGGAATTGATTGTTACCGAATCGCGGCCGTGAAGTTCCAACACCCCGTCGGCGGTAATTCGGGCCCGATCTCCGGGGACGGAGTAGCGGATGCCATCGATTGTTGGGAACGTGCGCTCGGTTTTTTCTGCATCACCGAGATAGCCGAGGGGCACGCGCCCGCATTGGGCTAACCAACCGAGATCTTCGTGTCCGGGTTCTAGGCGGCGGTCGAGGTCGGCCGAGATGATTGCCATGCCCGTGCCTGGTTTGAACGTACCGTTCGTGATCTGCGCACCTGCTCCGATGACTTGGCTTGCCTGCTGGCCGGTTTCCGAAGAACCGAGTCCATCCATGATTGCGATTGACGGAAGTCGCTCGAGTAGGGAGGACTTGACAGGTGTCGAGAGTGCAGCGCCGCCGCTAATGAGCAATACGAGCGAGGAGAGGTCGTGGGGTGCTCGGTCGAGTTCATCAAGAAGTGGTCGACCAAACGCATCCCCGACGATCTGCGCGATGTTGATGTTCTCGCGTTCGATTGTGTCGCAGAAGTCAGCGGCATCAAATGTGGTCGGGTTGTGGGGAAGCACGATTGTGTTGCCATTTCCGAGTGCATTCAGCGCCATCCAATGTGCGGCGCCATGCATGAATGGAGCCGATGGAAGGACCCGCATTCCGCCTTCGACGGCGTTCTCGAGAACCGATTCGATTGAGTCGTACTCGACTCCCGTTGAAATTTTTCGCCCTCCGAGTGCGGCCGGATAGATGTCGCCTTGGCGCCAAAGGACGCCCTTTGGCATGCCCGTCGTTCCCCCGGTGTAGAGGATGTAGAGGTCATCAGGCGACGGGGTTTCGAGCGGCGTCATTGGCGCCGATGCGAGGACGTCCTCGTACCATTCCGCGCCATCAAGAAGCGGAGCTCCGCTCTTGTCGTCAACCTGAAGAAGCAGTTGAAGCTCGGGCAGCTCCGAGCGGATTGCGTCAAGGGTTGCTGCGAATGCGGAATGAAAAATGATGACGCGAGCGCCCGAGTCATTGAGGAGGTAGCGGAGTTCACCGGCAACGTAGCGATAGTTGACATTGAATGGCGCAAGGCGAGCTGAATACGCCCCCACCATCGCTTCGATGTACTCGGGACAATTGTGGAGGTACAACGCGACGTGGTCCTGGCCGCTTTGCCAGTTCTGCAGTTCGGTTCGATTGGTGTGATGGCCAAAACCGCGATTGGAAAGAGCGGAGGCCAAGCGATCGACGCGGGCCATGAACGCGGCGTAGGTCAGCCGCCGGTCATCGTGGACAAGTGCTTCGCGAGTCGGGACTGCGTGAGCGACTGCGCGAATGACCTCGGACAGGTTGAAATCCATGAGTGACTAAGAAAACCAGATTCGCTGGTACTCGCGGCTTTGCTGGTGCAAGAGGAGCCCGAACAGCGCCAGCGGCATGATGAGGAAAAGAAGGAAACTGAAGTTCAAGACAGATCCGACTCCATCGTTCACGATTGCCAGAACAAAGGGGATCAGACCAACGACGGCAACAGCAATACCGAGCCAGTAGCCCCACCGCTTCTCGTTTGCGATCCCGAAACCGGCACCCGCTCCGAGGATGATGAACAAACCAATTGGGTTTGTGAACCCTCCGAAGAGGACTGTGAACACGGCATCGATGTACAGCAGGTACACCGCAATCTGCAATGTTTGGGGCTGAGTCGGGTTTGTCCAACGTCGGGTCTCCATGGGGTGCGAGTCTGTCAGGAATGGAACCGGTTGCCGCACCAGCACATCGAATTTCTCGACGCGACCTTGTTGGTGTGACGTTGGCGGCTGGCTCAGGGACGAGACTCGCTCCGCTTTCTGGTCTGCGGCCGAAGGCGCTCTGTCCGGTGGGAAATCGGGCGTTGGTCGATCTTGCTCTTGATCGACTCGAACAAGTGACTCCGAACATGGCGGTGAACGCTCATCACTTTGCCGATGAGGTGCTCCGGCATATCGATAAGGAATGGGCTGGTGCTGTCACTGTTTCGACCGAATCAGGCGAAGCACTTGGCACTGCTGGTGCACTTTCTCGCTTACGGCCATGGATCAATGGGCGCGAGACAGTTGTGGTGAATGCCGACAGTTGGTCGCCGACCTCTCTCGCTCCACTTGTCGATGGATGGGATGGTCGCAGCATTCGAATAATGGTGAATGGCGATGGGGGTTTTGGTCCTCGGGCACGCATCGTTGCCAGCACGTTGCCTTGGTCGGTGACAAAGGACCTTGTCGAGCAGCCCACTGGTCTTTATGAAGTTGTTTGGCGAGAAGCCTTTGAGCGCGGGGAACTGGAGGTCATTACTCACGATGGCCCTTTTATCGACTGCGGCACTCCGCTTGATTACCTCGAAGCGAATCTTGCGGCAGCGGCGATCCACGGCTCCGCGATCGTTGGTGAAGGAGCAGTTATCGAAGACGGAATGGATATCAGTGGAAGCGTGATTGGAGCCGGGGCCCGCATCAATGCCGATGTTGTGGATTCGGTGGTGTGGCCGAATCAGTCCGTTGCGCGTGGCGAACGATTGATCCGCTCAATTCGTGCTGGCACCTCGGTCACCGTTGGTCCGCTGTGATTGGCGCGTAGCTGCCCGCATGCGGCATCGATGTCATTGCCACGATTGGCGCGAACAGTGACGTTCACTCCGAGATCAAGTAACTGATCGGAAAATTCCTTGACCTTCGCTGGCGATGAGCCCGTGGTCGGCCAGCCGGGGGTGTCGTTGAGGGGAATCAAATTCACATGGGCACGTAAACGGCGGGCGGCTGCTGCGAGCTCGCGCGCATCGCTTGACCGATCGTTCACATCAGCGATCAGTGCCCATTCAAACGACAGTCTTCGGTTCTTGACCTTGAGGTAGTCCTCGCATGCGTCGTACAGATCGGCGAGTGGGTAGCGACGGTTAATGGGAACGAGTTCATCTCGTAACTCGTCATTAGCCGCGTGAAGCGACACCGCCAGATTGACCGGAAGCGGTTCGTCCGTGAGCCGACGAATTCCAGGAATGATTCCGACCGTAGAAATCGTGAGATGTCGAGCGGAGATACCAATATCGCCGTGGATGCGATGGACTGCTCCAATCATTCGGTCGTAATTCGCCATAGGTTCGCCCATTCCCATGAACACAATGTTCGAGACGCGGCGCGGTGTTGGGCCCTCATTTGCTCGACGTGCAGCGCGGACAACTTGTTCGACGATTTCGCCGACGCTGAGATTTCGTTCGAAACCGCCCTGCCCGGTTGCGCAAAATCCACACGCCATCGCGCAGCCGGCCTGCGTACTGACACAAACCGTCGACCGATCGGGGTAGTGCATGAGCACGGTTTCAACCGCTGCTCCGTCAGAAAGTCGCCACAGCCATTTCACCGTGTTGCCATCGGGAGTTGCCGATTCGGTGACCATCTCGAGAGCCGAGGGCAGTGTTTCGCTCAGACGGGTTCGAAGCGAAGCGGGAAGTGACGTGATGTCCTTTGGCTCTGCGAAGTCGACATAGAGGCCCTTCCAGAGTTGGTCGAGCCGATAGCGGGGTTCGCCGTCGAGGATTGTGGTGAGTGCTTCGCGGTCGGCTTCGAAGAGGGACATCGAATCAGTTGTCATGTCGGGCCACTTTCGACACGACCCCACCAGCAGTGTGAATCGTGTTCGACGAAGCCAAGATCTCGATAGAGCGATTGAGCGGCCGCATTGTCGTGCTCAACATGCAGCATGCCGACCTCAATTGACTTCGAAGCAAGAAAGTCGAGTCCGGCGATCGTGAGGGAACGCCCGAGGCCCTGGCCGTGGAATGCGGGGTCGACAGCAATGACAAAGATTTCGCCGAGTCGAGGATCGGTCGCAGTTTCCGCGTGGACTCTGGTCCAGCAGAACCCGGCAAGGGTTCCGTCGATCTCATGAAGCAGAAACCCTTCGGCGTCGAACCATGGCTCTTGAACAAGCTCGTTGAGTTGATCGTGCGTCCGGTCCGATTGGTCGGGATGCCATGCGAAGGCCAGGTTGTTCACACGCAAGAACGCGTCGTCATCTGCCCCCACAGCGAATGCCCGGGTGGGAAACGGAGGGGTCGAATCGGCAAGTGGAAGGCGGATCCGTAGTTGTTGATTGCACCGAACGAGGCTGAGGCCGGCGGCGGCTGCTTCGGCCGCGTCAGCGTCAGTGGCTGGTTCTGATTCCAGCGAAAGAAGCCTGCCTGCGTCATCGCGACGTTCATTGCGCACGGCCGGACCCTACCGGCGCTGACGGCAGTAGGGTCCCGTTCTCATGGCCAAGCCCCGTTCTCCGAAAGGTCGAGCGAAAGAGACGCTCGCTCGCCTCGACCTTGAATATCCCGATGCGCAGTGCGAACTCGATCATCGGAATCCCTACGAGTTGCTGGCCGCCACGATTCTTTCGGCCCAGTGCACCGACGTTCGCGTCAATCAGGTCACCCCGGCCCTGTTCGCTCGGTTCCCCTCACCAGAAGATCTCGCGGTCGCCGATCCTCTCGAAGTGGAAGAACTGGTTCGCAGCACGGGCTTTTACAAGAACAAGGCCCGGTCGCTCATTGGAATGGCCCAGGCGCTTGTCGAGCGCTACGGCGCCGAGGTTCCATCGTCGATGGAGGAATTGGTCACCGTTCCTGGGGTTGGTCGAAAAACCGCAAACGTGGTCCGGAGCGTGGCGATGGACCTTCCCGGGCTTCCCGTCGACACCCATGTCGGTCGACTCTCGATTCGGCTTGGACTCACGACCGAAACCGATCCGGTGAAGGTCGAATATGTACTCAACGACATGATCCCACCCGCTGATTGGGGCCGATTCAGCCTGTTGCTCATTCTCCACGGTCGCCGGGTTTGTGCATCTCGCAAGGCTCGCTGTGTCGATTGCGTCCTCGCCGACTATTGCCCCTCGGTGAGCCTCTGAACCTAAAGAAGAATCCAGGGGATGAGAGTGAAGATCGGCCTAGTGCCTGTGAATCTTTCACTGTGGGGCGGCGCGAGATCGTCAAATTTCCGCGCTATGTTGATCTTGTCAGGCTCCCGCCGCCTGACATGGTGACAATCATCTGGGATCCGCCGCCCAGTGTCACCGTGTCGACGCCCCCTCGTGGGGCGTCGACGTCTTTTTGCTCCCAGGTACTGTCGACCCAGCTATTGGAGTTCTGCAACGGCATCACAAATGCAGTGACTATCTGAACCAGAACGATCCATGCTCAGGTCTGCGAGACTTCGCCCGTGCATAACGAACGGGCCCAATTGTCGAGTGCGACCACCACGCTTGAGGAACTTCTTGATCGGGTGAGCTCAACTGCTGAAGCGGTCTTGGCTGCAGGTGATGAATCGCTGGCCTCAGACCTGTTCGAAGTTGAACGGTCCTTGCGCACAGCGCATCGTCGACTGGTCTCGGCCACGCGTCGGGCCGGCTGAACCGGTAAACCTCTCCGGGCCAAGGTGGGCCGACCGCTAGCGTCCTAGTTCGTGTTGAACCGTCTTGATCTCCGTGGACGTACCGGCGACAGTCTCGTCGCTGATCTTCCGCGTCCCGATCCGGCTGGCGAAGGGCCCACCGATGCGGTGCGTTCGATTATCGCCCAGGTGAGAGCGGGCGGCGACGCCGCGGTACGAGAACTCACCGAAAAGTTTGATGGAGTGGATCTTGCCGATTCACGGGTGAGCCGTCAGGAACTCGACGCTGCGCTCACAGCAATTCCAGCGGAACTAGCCGATGCACTTCGTGAGGCCGCCGATGCCGTTCGCAATTTTCATGTTGCACAGCTTCGCGACGATCACACAGTTATTCGGGGCGGAATCACCGTTACGGGACGCTCCGTTCCGGTCGATCGTGCCGGTTGCTATGTGCCTGGCGGACGCGGCGCGTATCCGTCTTCGGTGCTGATGACCGTGATTCCTGCACAGGTCGCAGGGGTTCCCGAAATCGTTCTGTGTGTGCCGCCTGATCGCGAGACGGGAAAGATCGCGCCGGCCACGCTGGCTGCAGCTGCCATTGCTGGCGTCAATGAGGTTCGGGCCATCGGCGGAGCGCAAGCGATCGCAGCAATGGCCTACGGGACAGAATCATTACGGTCCGTAGATGTCATTGCTGGTCCGGGTAACGCGTACGTTGCGATTGCCAAACGCGAAGTCGCGGGTCGTGTTGGTGTTCCGATGGCGTTCGCCGGTCCATCTGAAATTGTTGTCGTTGCCGATAACACTGCACCGACCGATTTCGTTGCGATCGACCTCATGGTGCAGGCCGAACATGGCCCCGATGGGCTCGCATGGTTTGTTACCTGGGACGAAGCCGTCGCCGATGCTGTCGACGAATCGCTTTCTCGCCTCGTTTTGCAAGCGTCGCGTCAGAGCGAGATCGAAGCCACGTTCGCATCTGGTGGATTCTGTGCACTCGTCGACTCGCCCGAAGCGGCCATCGCCGTGGTGAACCACATCGCGGCAGAGCACGTCGAAGTGATGACTGCCGATCCTGCATCGGTTGCAGCTGGCATTCGTCATGCCGGCGCCGTCTTTCTTGGTCCGCTTGCCCCTGCCTCGATTGGTGATTACTTCGCTGGTCCGAGCCACGTCTTGCCGACGTTCGGGACGGCGCGGTTCGGCAGTGCACTCACAGTGGATGACTTCACCAAACAGGTTCATGTCATTGAAGTTGATCGCGCAGGGTTCGACGCGGCTGCTCCAGTGGTGGCGGCAATCGCCGATGCGGAAGGTTTGGCAACCCATGCCGAATCGGTACTCCTTCGTTCCCGTGCGCTCGAGGCCGACTCATGATCACGCCTCGCGACGACGTCGCTCTTCTAGACGGCTACCACTCCCCTCAGGTCGATGTTGCGGTTCGTCTGAACACGAACGAGTCGCCAGATTCACCGCCCGAGGAGTGGACAAACGCAATCGCCGAAGCGCTTGGTTCCATCGAGTGGAATCGCTATCCCGATCGTGCTGCAACGGAACTGCGCACCAAGATCGGCGCGCTTCACGGCGTTGGCCCCGAACAGATCTTTGTGGCCAATGGTTCCAACGAAGTCCTCCAGACGGTCATGCTCACCTTTGGTGGCTCAGGCCGCACAGCAGCGGTCTGGGAACCCACGTATGCGTTGCACAGTCACATTTCGCGCATCACCGGAACCGCGGTGGTCGAAGGCGAACGCGCCACTGATTTCTCGACCGACCTTGCCGAGGTTCGTCGTGTCATCGACCTTGCCAAACCTCAGGTCAGTTTCTTGTGCTCGCCAAATAATCCAACTGGTGTCGTTGACGACGAAGCAACGGTTCGCGCGGTCCTCGACATGGTGACTGCGGTCGACGGGCTTCTGGTCGTCGACGAGGCCTACGGCCAATTCGCTCCATGGTCAGCCGATGTCCTTATTGCCGACGATGTTCCGCTCGTTGTAAGTCGAACGTTCTCCAAGACATGGTCGATGGCGGCATCTCGCCTCGGGTATCTCGTTGGTCCGGCCTGGATCATCGCTGAACTCGAAAAGGTCGTGCTGCCGTATCACCTCGACGCGTTCAAGCAGGCCGCCGGAGCGCTGGCGCTTGCTCATGTCGAAGAAATGAACGAGCGCGTCAGTCGTTTGGTCGAGGAACGAGGGCGGTTAGTTGCACGACTTTCCGAGCTTGATGTCGATGTGTGGCCTTCCGGTGCCAATTTCGTACTGTTTCGACCGCGGTCTGTCGATGGCAGCGATGTTTGGCAGCGTTTGGTTGATAGGTCTGTACTTGTTCGTAATTGTTCGTCGTGGCCGCGCCTTGAAGGCTGTTTGCGTGTCACGATCGGAACACCCGGCGAGGACGATTCGTTCCTTTCCGCTCTTGAGGAGGCCCTCCAGTGAGTGCAACACGAACCGACGATGGTCGCCGAGCGGCAACAGTTGCTCGCGCAACCTCGGAAACATCCATCGTCATTGAAATCGATCTTGATGGTGAAGGTCGTCACGAGACCTCGACCGGTCTGCCGTTCTTTGACCACATGCTCGCCCAACTTGGTCGCCATGGCGGTTTCAACCTGATTGTTAAGGCCGAAGGCGATCTTCAGATCGACGCTCATCACACCGTTGAAGATGTCGGTATCGCTCTTGGTGAAGCTTTTGCTGTCGCTCTCGGCAACAAGGCTGGTGTTCGCCGCTTTGCCTCCAACCGGGTTCCGCTCGACGAAGCTCTTGTCGATGTTGCGCTCGATCTTTCCGGCCGCCCATTCCTGGTGTACGAGGTTGAGTTTCCTGGACAGAAAATTCTCAGTGATCCGCCATTCGATCCCCAGCTCATTGAAGAGTTCTGGCGCGCGTTCGCAACCTCGGCCGCGCTCACGCTGCACGTCTCATTAGTGCGCGGCGTGAACACTCATCACATCATCGAAGCGACGTTCAAGGGCGTTGCCCGTTCTCTTCGCGACGCAGTGCGCATTGATGGTGGGGGAGTTCCCTCCACCAAGGGCGTGCTGTGACCAACGATGTCCGGCCGCTTGTTGCGGTTCTTGATTACGGCATTGGGAATCTGCGTTCAGCGCAAAAGGCGCTCGAGCGTGTGGGGGCCGACGCACGCCTAACTGCCGATAGCGGACTCATCGCCGATGCCGACGCTGTCGTTCTTCCCGGTGTTGGCGCATTCGGCGCGTGCATGGACGCATTACGTGACTGTCGACTCGACGAGGTCGCTGTCGCTGCGGCGAGTGATGATCGCCCGTTCCTCGGCGTATGTGTCGGTATGCAGATGTTGTACGAAGGATCCGAGGAATCACCGGGCGCTACAGGGCTCGGTGTATTGCCTGGTCGACTTCGGCTTCTACCCGACACGGTGAAGCGGCCGCAGATGCAATGGAACCTTGTTGATGTTCGTCGACCAAGCCAACTCTTCGCGTCGGTGGAAGATCCGGTCTGGGTGTATTTCGTTCACTCCTATGCCGCCGATGCCGACGGTGAATCTGTGACTGCAACCTGCGATTATGGCGGTCCGGTTGCGGCGGCAGTTGAACGTGATGGTTTGTGGGCCACGCAGTTCCATCCTGAGAAATCAGGAACCGTTGGACTTGAACTTCTGCGGGGTTTCGTCGAGGCCGCCCGCCCGAAGGCTGGAAACTGATGGAGTTGTATCCCGCTATCGATCTTCTTAATGGTCAGGCAGTGCGCCTGTATCAAGGCGACTATGCACGTGAAACTGTCTACAACAGTGATCCGGTTGCGCAAGCAAAGGTTTTTGCCGACGCGGGTGCACGTTGGATCCATGTTGTCGATCTCGATGCCGCGCGCACGGGTTCGCCACTCAATCGCGAAGTCATTGCTGCGATCTGCGATGCAGTCGACGTGCCGATTCAAACGGGCGGTGGCGTTCGCAGCGAAGAAGCGGCCGATGCATTGTTCGACGCCGGCGTCGCACGCGTCGTGCTGGGCACAGCAGCCCTAGAGAATCCTGATCTTGTTCGTGCGCTAGCAGCGCGACACGCGGTGGCTGTTGGTCTCGATGCTCGTGGTCGCGAAGTCGCGGTTCGCGGTTGGGAAGAGGGGTCTGGAAAAGACCTTCTCGATGTTGCTCGGGGTTTTGCCGATGCTGGAGTTGAAGCGCTGATCGTCACCGAAATCGGACGAGATGGAACGCTTGAGGGTCCCGATCTTGACGGACTCGGAGAAGTTCTTGAGGCAACCGAACTACCCGTGATTGCTTCGGGTGGCGTGGGGACCCTTGCCGACATCGTTGCTCTTGAAGCTCTCCGATCAGCCGGTCGGCGCTTATCAGGCGCGATCGTGGGTCGTGCGCTGTACGAAGGTGCATTCACGGTGCAAGACGCGCTCGGCGCGGTTTCACCAAACCCCTGAATCGATGATTCGCTCGCAGTCCTAGACTCCGATAATGGATGCTTCCGACTGGAACGCGCGCTACGACACATCTGAGCTCATTTGGAGGGGCGAACCGAATCAGTTCCTTCCGCTCGAGGTTGCAGATCTCACCCCAGGCACCGCGCTCGACTTCGCTTGTGGCGAAGGTCGCAATGCCGTTTGGTTGGCTAAGCAGGGCTGGATCGCTACTGGCGTCGATTTTTCCGATGTGGGTGTTGAAAAGGGTAGAACGCTTGCCGCGGAAAACGGCGTTGAGGCAACTTGGGTTGTTGCCGATGTCACGACGTGGGAGCCGCCCGCTAACGGCTACGACCTCGTCGCGGTTTTCTATCTGCAACTTGCCGCCGAAGAACGGCGGGCATCAATGATCACCGCCGTTCGTGCTCTTGGGGTCGGTGGAACCTTGGTTTTGGTTGGCCACGATCTTCTCAATCTGACTGAAGGGTACGGAGGACCACAGAATCCTTCGTTCTTGCTGACGGCTGAAGACATCATCGATGACCTCACTGCGGCGGAAGTGCTCCTTGACGTTGAACTGGTGACCGAGAAGTCGGGCCGGGTTGAGCGTTCGGTGTCAACCGACGATGGCGAACGCGCAGCGATCGACACGCTTGTACGTGTGCGACGCGTGGCCTGATCACGATGAAGACCGCTCGGATCATTCCCTGCCTTGATGTCACCGATGGTCGCGTCGTGAAAGGCGTGAACTTTGTTGGCCTGCGCGACGCCGGTGATCCTGTCGAACTTGCCGCTCGTTACGACGCCGACGGTGCCGACGAACTCGTGTTTCTCGACATCACCGCAACCTCCGATGGTCGAGAAACCATGGTTGATGTTGTTCGACGCACTGCGGAACAGGTGTTCATTCCGTTCACGATTGGCGGCGGAATTCGGACTGTTGACGACGCTCGCACGATGTTGCGTGCAGGGGCCGACAAGGTCTCAGTCAACAGCGCCGCTGTTGCTAGGCCTGAACTCATTAGCGAGATTGCTGAAGTGTTTGGGAATCAGTGTGTGGTGTGCGCTATCGACGCTCGCCGTCGGGCAGTTGATGGCAGCTCAGACGAAGGCTGGGAGGTCTACGTCGCTGGCGGACGAACCCCAACTGGTATTGATGTCATCGAATGGGCGCAGCGTACTGAATCGCTTGGGGCTGGCGAGATCCTTCTCACGTCAATGGATCGTGATGGCACCCGTGATGGCTTCGATCTTGAACTCACCTCCGCTGTCTCAACGGCTGTCGGAGTTCCTGTGATTGCCTCTGGGGGCGTCGGAACCCTTGATCACCTCGTCGATGGTGTTGTTTTAGGCGGAGCCGATGCCGTGCTTGCCGCATCGATCTTCCACTTCGATGATCACGCAATTACTGATGCGAAAGCACACATGATCGCGGCCGGGGTCAACGTCCGTCCCTAACACAATCTCTCGGTTATGACTCGAGTTGTGTGTCGATGCTTGCAACGATGAGCGCAGCGACTTTGTGGGTGCGGCCGACGAAAAAATGATCGGCGCCAGCCACGGCGATAACTTCGGTATTCAGCCATGAAGCCGTTGCTTCAAGCGCTGAGTCGGGATCGCGGAATTGGTCATGCTCGGGAATGATGAGCAATTTGAGGCGCGGATCGCTGCCAGCGGCAGCTGTGAGATCCTCAAGAGGAAGAACGCGCAACGGGGGAGCGCAAGCCAACCAAGCAGTGATTCGCGAGTCGAGGACAGAAAGCGACGTGTCGGCGCCAAATGACCAGCCGGAGACGAAGACGGGCAGTTCAGGACATTCAGAGGTGATGGTGCTGATTGCGGCCACAATGTCGAGTGCCTCGCCGATGCCAAAATTGTGCTCACCTTCGGATGTGCCGACCCCGCGAAAGTTAAAGCGCAGCACTGCCAGGGCCGAGTCGGGGAGAGTGCGAAAGAGTTCACTCGTCACCAGCGACGTCATGTTCCCGCCCTGTTGAGGGTGTGGGTGGCACAGAACCACAGCCGCTCGAGCATTCTCGGGAACGATGAGTTCGGCCTCGAGGGACAGTCCGTCGGATGTCTCGAGACGGAGGGAACGGATTGCGAAGTCGTCGGTCACGAGTGGAGACGGTACCGTCGTGTCGTGACCTCTTCGCAGACCACCGATCGACTGACCGACGGCGTAGGCGCCGGCGGCGAAAAACTTCCTATCCAAATGCTGAATGATCGAGTTCTCGTGCACCTGGGCGGACCAGAGGGTGAGCGCCGTTCCACCGGCGGAATTCTCATTCCGGCAACAGCGCAAATCGGCAAGCGACTGGTGTGGGCCGAAGTCATGGCGGTCGGTCCCAATGTCCGTTCCATGGAACCGGGTGATCAGGTGTTGTTCAGCCCCGAGGATCGTTACGAGGTCGAAGTGCGCGGCGACGACTACATCATCCTTCGTGAGCGAGATGTTCACGCTGTTGCTGCCGAGCGCCTCTCTGAAGGAAGCACCGGCCTCTACCTCTAGCTCTGAGTGTCGCCCGAAACTCTGTTCGTAGCCAGGCGGACTCACCGCTAGCGTGGCGCCATGCCTGAAAGCATTCCGATCCCCGTTACTGCCGAGCAACTTGCTGCAGTGACCTACAACGCCGATGGCCTTGTACCGGCGATCGTTCAGGAAGAAGGCACGGGTCAGGTGTTGATGATGGCGTGGATGAACGCCGATTCTTTGCGCCAGACCATGGAAACTGGCCGCACCTGGTTCTGGAGTCGTTCGCGACAGGAGTACTGGTGCAAGGGGGAAACGTCGGGCGATCGCCAGTATGTGCGCGAGGCGTATTACGACTGCGACGGCGACACTCTGCTCTTTGTGGTTGAACAAGAAGGCAAGGGTGCCTGCCACACGGGCAGCTACTCATGCTTCTTCACCGCATTTGGTGACGGTGACTGATCTTGGACGTTTCGCCGTCGCGCGATGAATTTCACGCACTCGCCGCCAACCACAGTGTTGTGCCCGTTTGGCGAGAGCTTCTTGCTGACCTCATCACTCCGGTTGCGGCATTTGCTCGTCTCTGTGGCGACGATCAGCCCGGATTCCTTTTTGAATCCGTTGAGCATGGCGAACGCTGGAGTCGGTTCTCGTTTGTGGGCCGAAATCCGATCGCGACCTTGGTGCTCCGCAACGGACTCGTGTCTGTCGATGGCGATCTTCCCGCAGCGATGCCTCGTGACAAGGGCATCCTCGCTGCAATCGAATGGCTCCTTGCTGCCTATCGCTCGCCGACGATTGATTCGCTGCCACCCTTGCATGGCGGGGTTGTTGGTTATCTCGGCTACGACGTCGTTCGCGAAGTTGAAGATCTTGCCGAAACTCCCCGAGATGCCACTGGTTACCCCGACGCGGTAATGGCCGTCATAGGCCAACTCGCTGCTTTCGATCACTTCCGTCAACGCGTCACGCTGATCGACAATGTTCTTGTTCCTGAGGGCGCAAGTTCTGGCGAACTCGATCAGTTATACGACGAAGCGATTGTTCGTCTCGAGCAGCTGGCGGCCGATGGTGCGCAGCCGCTCGCTGAACCAATGGTCGATCCGCCTTCGCCGTCTCCGGAACTTCCCGAGGTCACCGGTTCGATGACCTACAACCAGTGGGAGGCCGCGGTCGACGTTGCGAAGGAACGCATTCTCGACGGTGACATTTTTCAGGTTGTGCTCTCGCAGCGGTTCTCGTTTGAACTCGGCGCTGACCCATTCGATTTCTATCGAGTGCTTCGTCAAGTCAATCCAAGCCCGTACATGTACTTCGTGCGCATGCCGGAACTGAGCCTTGCTGGTTCATCGCCAGAGCCGATGGTGAAGCTGGTTGACAACCGCGTGATCTCCCGTCCGATCGCTGGCACTCGCCGTCGCGGTGCAACTGAAGAAGAAGACCGCCGCCTAGGTGCTGAGCTTCGTGAACATCCCAAGGAAATCGCTGAGCACGTGATGCTCATTGATCTTGCTCGTAACGATGTCGGTCGCGTGGTCGAGTTCGGCACCGAACAACTTGACGAGATGATGATCCTCGAGCGCTACAGCCATGTGATGCATCTCACTTCACAGGTATCGGGCGAGCTTGCAAGTGGGAAGACCCCCATCGATGTCCTTCGGGCCACGCTTCCTGCCGGAACTGTGTCGGGTGCTCCCAAGGTCCGAGCGATGGAAATCATCGACGAACTCGAGCCGGTGAAGCGCGGTCCCTATGCCGGCGTTGTTGGATATGTCGACTTCTCGGGCACAATCGATACCGCCATCGCCATCCGCACGCTTGTTGTTGGGGCCGATGGCATTGCTCATGTCCAGGCCGGTGCGGGCATCGTTGCCGACAGCGTTGCTGAACATGAAGACCTCGAATGTCGGAACAAGGCCCGAGGGTTACTTAGTGCAGTTCCCGGTGCGCGACGGATGACTGCGCAGCGCCGCGGCGAGGCCATCGACTGATTCATTTCCGTTGCTGGTGCATTTGTCCGGTGAAGGTGCGACACTCTCGAGCGTGAGCGCTTCTTCGAACGACCAGATCATCGCCGGCTATGAGGCGCTCCAGAGTGCTGGCGGAGCAGTCGTTGTTGAACGCGATGTTCTGTCAGTGACCGGTCCTGAAACTGCTCGGTATCTGCAGGGCCAACTCAGTCAAGACGTCGTTGCCATGGTCGGCGACAGCGCATGGTCGTTTCTTTTAGCTCCAACGGGCAAGGTCGTTTCGTGGCTGCGTGTTCATCGCATCGACGCTGAGAATTATGTGCTCGAAACTGATCCCGGTTACGGCGATCTCATTCTCAATCGGTTGAAGCGGTTCCTGTTGCGAACGAAAGCGACTATTGCCGAGCCGCAGCGCTGTGCATTGGTGCAACACCGCTGGGACTCGTCACTTGTTCGCCTTGGTGGCGACGGGCCTGAAGGCGCCCTCGTCGCGACTCCCGTTGGGCCGCTTGTTGCGGGTCGCGATGAACTCTTTGTCGATGCATCGGTAAGTGATCCGCTCGTATTGATTGCCGACGCTGTCGCAGGTGAAGCGATGATTCGCTATCGGATCGCGCATGGAATCCCAGCGATGGGAACTGAATTGACCGACGACACCATTCCTGGTGAAGCAGGTGCGTGGGTCATCGACGCATCGGTGAGTTTTACGAAGGGCTGCTACACCGGTCAGGAACTCGTCGCCAGAATCGATAGTCGCGGAAATAATGTTCCTCATCCCATTCGCCTGCTCACGCTCGAGGGCGATGCTTCTGTCGGTGACGACGTAACCGTCGACGGCACTTTGGTGGGCGCGATCACAAGCGTCACTGCGTCGTTGGGCGCGGAACTTCCTGCGCTTGCTCTTGCTCGTGTTGGGCGAGCGGTGGTTCCGGGCACTCAGGTTTCCGTTGGCAGCGGTCCAAACGCCTGCGCTGCTGCGGTCGTCGAGCCTGGCTCGGTTCGCTGAAGCGTTATGGCTGATTCTCTTTACGACCGACTCGGGGTGTCGCCCTCGGCGAACGCTGCCGAAATTCGTCGGGCCTATCTTCAGTTGGCGCGAGTTCATCACCCGGACTTCCACACCAACGAGGCTGACCGGCAGAAGAACGAACGCGAGATGCAGGCGATCAACGAAGCGTGGGCAGTGCTCGGCGATCCCGATCGTCGTCGGACCCACGATGAACGTATGCGTCTGACGCAGTCCGACCCAGTTGCCACGGGAACTCCGGTTCCTGGTCGCTATGACTTTGTTCCCTACGACGACAGCGATGACGAGATCGATCCTCGGCTCATCGACGACGTTGGGGTTGAAGGGACCGAAGTCGCCCGTTCGGTACAAATGGCACCGGTTGTGTGTTTCTTCGGTGGCCTTCTCGGTGTGATTCTTGGCGTCATGGTGAACCTCACGTTCCTCATTGCAGTCGGAATCGTCGGTCTCGTGCTCGCTCTTCTTGGGTTTCTTGCCGCTCCGGCGGTGGCGATCTCACGAAGCATCAGGGCGGAGCGCGATCGCTAGCAGTTGACCTAAGGTCTGCGCCCATGACTCAGACTTCATTGTTCGTAAAGATGGTGTTTCAACCGGGAAAGCGTGACGAAGGTGTCGCTGCCCTCGAAACGATGCTTCCAGTGGTAGCTGACGAACCCGGCACGCTCGTGTACTCGTTCCACCGCGATGCGGGCGACGAGAACACGGTGTGGATCTTCGAGCTCTACTCCGACGGTGATGCGCTTGGCGTGCACGGTGGTTCCGACGCGATGAAGGAACTCTTCGGCACACTCACTGGCCTTATGGCCGAACCGCCGATGATGGTGATGTCGACTCCCACCGGTAACGCAAAGGGCCTTCCAAACTGACCACGTATCTCGACCGCATTCTTGAGGCGCACCGAGAGGTTGCGGCTCGCGACGATCGCCCGTTCGACGAACTTGTCGAGCGGGCGATGTCCGTCGCGCCTGCCCGTGGATTCCGCGCTGCACTCGAAACGGTTGCGGCATCGGGGGACATTGCAGTCATTTCCGAGATCAAACGTCGCTCGCCCTCGAAAGGCGAACTCGCCGCAGGTCTCGATCCCATAGAACTCGCTCAGCAGTACGAACGCGGTGGCGCTGCATGTTTGTCAGTGCTCACTGATATCGACTTTTTTGGTGGATCAATCGAAGATCTTGTTGCTGCCAGCGCCGCGTGTTCACTTCCGGTCTTACGTAAGGACTTCACGGTCAGTGCTCGTGATGTGTGTGATGCCCGCATCATGGGTGCCGACTGTGTGCTGTTGATTGCAGCCGCTCTCGATCAAGCCGAGCTTGAGTCATTTCTGAAGTTGTCCCGTGCCATTGGGTTCGACGCGCTGGTCGAAATTCATGACGAAGCCGAACTCGATCGTGCTGTTGCCGCTGGCGCCGATCTGATCGGTGTGAACCAGCGAGACCTTGTGACTTTCGCTGTCGATACCGACCGAGCAGCGAGGATGGCTCCACAGATGCCTGCTGGAGTGGTGCGCGTGGCCGAGTCGGGCATTTCGGGCCCGGAAGATGCGGCCATGTTGGCCAGCGCTGGTTACCACGCTGTGCTTGTAGGCGAACATCTCGTGACCTCCGGCGACCCCGAGGGTGGAGTCGCAGCGCTTCGGAGTGCTCGCCGGCCATAGGATCTGCCACGTACAACGAGACAGGGGAGTCGCAATGACCCGTTACAACATGTCCGAATCCGAGATGCCCTCGGCGTGGTTCAACATCCTTCCGCGACTGGCGACGCCGATGGATCCACCGCTTCATCCCGGAACCCGTGAACCCGTCACGCCTGACGATCTTGCACCGCTATTCCCAATGGCACTGATCATGCAAGAAATGTCACCGGAACCGTGGATCGACATCCCCGGACCCGTACTCGACATTCTTCGTCTATGGCGTCCGACTCCGCTCGTGCGTGCTGAACGTCTTGAGAAGATGCTCGACACTCCCGCACGCATTTACTTCAAGGACGAGTCCGTGTCGCCCGCTGGTTCGCATAAGCCGAACACTGCCGTACCGCAGGCCTATTACAACAAGATGGAAGGCATTAATCGCCTCACCACCGAAACTGGTGCAGGTCAGTGGGGTACCGCGCTTTCGTTTGCAACGGCTCAGTTCGACATGGAATGCATGGTGTACATGGTGCGCGCCTCTTTTGAACAGAAGCCGTATCGCAAGATCATGATGGAGGTGTGGGGCGGAAATGTTGTTCCGTCGCCGATCGACGATCCGTCGAATCCTGGTTCGCTTGGTGCAGCAATTTCTGATGCTGTTCGTGACTGTGTGCAGCGAGACGACTCGCATTACGCACTCGGCTCCGTGCTGAACCACGTGCTTCTTCACCAAACGGTGATCGGTCTTGAAGCACGCGATCAGCTCCGCGCCGCGGGTGAAGAACTTCCCGATGTGGTTATCGCTCCATGCGGTGGCGGATCGAACCTGGGCGGCATTGCATTCCCATTTGTTCCCGACGAAAGCGTTCGTCTTGTCGCTGTCGAACCGTCCGCGTGTCCGACTCTTACCCAGGGCCGTTTCGAGTACGACTTCGGCGATGTTGCCGGGATGACTCCGCTTATGCCGATGTACACGCTTGGCGCCGATTTCATGCCACCGTCGATCCACGCTGGTGGCC
>JBILIB010000214.1:0-2637 GCA_044350215.1 Acidimicrobiales bacterium | reverse complement strand
TGGTAACGCTCGAAACAGTTGACGAAAAGTAGGCACATCGCGATGCCGGGACGGGAGCCGAACATTTGTTGAAGTGTGGACTCGGAGTATCCGGTTACGGCTGCGATCTCGGACATTGAGAGTTCGCCGAATCCGATTCGTGCGAGCAATCGCCGAATCGCGATGGTGACTTCTCGCATGGATGTTCCAGCGATGGCCGCGGAGCCCTGGTCGCCCGCTGTTTCGTGCTCCCGCAACTTCATCGCTAATCCAACCGCGGGCCAACTATTGAGTGAGTCGACGATTTCGTAGAGACCTCGGTTGTCTTCGGGTCGTCGAGTGAGAGTGACGAGCAGCGGGAGCAGCGCTAAGCCATAGAGGTCAGGAGAAAAGGACTCGGGGTCCAAGCGGTAGCGAGCGGCAAGTCCTTCAAGAAGGGCGCTGAAGATGATCTGCATCATCGACTCATCGATTGGCTCCCGTAATTCCCGACCCCAACGTTCAAGGCTGCTCAGAAACGGCGCGTATTGGGCGGCTTCCGCTTTGCGGTACAGGTCCCTGAGCGCCGCAGCTATTGCCGGGTCGTCTGCTTTCGAAAGGAACGCCAGCCGGAGCCCGAACGATTCATCATTGATCGCAGCCTCAAAGTGTGCCCGACAACTCTCAACTATTGCTTGTGGGATATCCGTGACCGCTGACCTCGGTCGGATGTCGATCGGAAGATTCGCCACGATCGACGGATAATTCATGGTGTCGAGTTCAATAAGGTGAGTTGCGAGGTCAGCGACGTATTCCTCGGTCGAGGGCCAGTAGGCATAGAACGTTGAACGAGTGATGTTGGCGGCAGTTGCTATCCGAGCGACGGTGAAACCGTTGACCAAAACCGACGCCGACTGGTCGGCCCAAACTGCGATGCCGGCATTTAAAATCTTGGTTCTTGTCGCAGAGTGTCGCTCATTCGCGCTCGTCATCTGGGGAAGCCTCCACACACTCAACTAGACACCTATGTCTAGTTGAACACACAACGCTGCTCATTGACGTATGACGTTTCGGTTGGAAATCTAAGAAGGAGGAAAGAAACCTGACCTTCGCCACTGTGTGGATTGGTCTGAGCGGGCGGGCGACCAATGGCGGGACGGAGATCAGAGGGTGAAGGCGGGTCACCGAGCCCCATTGGATTCGATGAAAAGAGCATCGGGCATGTCGCACGCGAGTCGATAGCCGCCTCTGGTCCATATGCACTCCTGAGTCTCACTGCGTTCTGGGCGGGAGACTTCACTGCCCTCGACGAGTTACTCGTCTCCGCCCCGGCAACTGTCGGGCCAGGTCCTTGGCCTGATGAAATCGCTGCACAAGTCGTCTTTCAGCGATCACTCGGTGCAGTGCTTTCGTCGTTGCGCGGGAACCGTGACGATGCCGAGACGGGATTTCTCGATGCACTCGCTCTTCGTGGCGGCCAACCTGTCGATGAGGCTCGGATCATCGCTTACTCAATGCGCGCAGCGTTCGCGAGCGACGGCTTGCCGGAACGGGCCCTCGATGATGTCGGGCGGGCTCGTGAACTTTCTTCAGCAGTCGGCAATAGCGAATTAGCCGCAGTTGCTTCGATTGGTGAAGGTTGGGCGCTTAGTGAGTTAGGACAGCTGAAGGAAGCTGCCAGCGTGCTTCAGGACAGCACGGAAATCTTGCCCGACGGCCTCGGTCGTTCTGTTGCGCAATTACGCCTGGCGGAAGTTCATCTGATGATGGGCGACCGTGTGGCGGCCCGCTCAGCGGCCGACAGTGCTCGCGAGACCTTCATCAAAGCCGAAGCGCGCTACTGGGGAGCGCGAGCAGCACTTCTCACCGGGTCGATCGACCGAGACCGCGGCGGGCGTTGGCTCAAACTGGCCCGAGAACTCGCCCTTCCTGATCCGGCCTATGAACGGCTCTTTCTGCCCGAAGGCGCGCTTTCGATTGATCTGTCGGCGAAGAGTCCAGTGTGTCGGGATGGCATGCCTATCGTGTTTCTGACTCGTCATGCCGAAGCAGCGGTGCGACTACTCGCGATGTCCGGATCCGAAGGAATGAGCGTTCAACATATTGCTGACGTCTTTTGGCCAGGGGTGGCGCCCGATCGCCAGCGTGCTCGTCTTCGTACGTTGCTATGGCAAGCACGAAACTCGTTGGGGGCCGATGCGTGGCGCGTACAACGACAGCACGACCTCGTTGTGTTTGACAGAAGTGGTGTAGATGTCAGTGGGTCGATCACCGCAACGGCAATAGCCGCAGAGTTCTCATCGCGCCGATCGCGGCCTCGCTAAGAGACGGACCGATCACACATCGTCGGGGTCGTATTCGCCACGCTCGTAGCGACGGCGACGGTTGATCTGTGCGGCAAAGGCCGCAACGCAGACCACGGCAAGGATGGCGAAGATAGCGACGAGGACCATGTTCTCAGCCTAGGCGCAGTAATGAACTGACCACGATCATGGTCGCAACGAACGCCCGATGATCTCTTTCATGATTTCGGTGGTGCCGCCGTAAATCGTTTGAATACGTGTGTCGAGGTATGCCCGGGCGATCGGATATTCGAGCATGTAGCCGTAACCGCCATGGAGTTGCACGCAGGAATCGACGACGCGCTTTTGCAATTCGGTCGTCCACCATTTCGCCATA
>JBILIB010000098.1:0-7761 GCA_044350215.1 Acidimicrobiales bacterium | reverse complement strand
AGATCGGCACGCGAACCGATAATGATTCTGGGTCTCTCCAGCAGTTCGGGACGATAGGCACCGAGTTCAGCGAGGAGAACTGCTGCTTGCTCTGATGGGGTCTCGACCGTCATACCGTCAATCCCACCGGCGAGGTCGACCATCAGCACGAGAACTCGAGCGCGCTCAACATGCCGAAGGAAACGATGTCCGAGACCGCGGCCGTCGGACGCGCCTTCGATTAAGCCAGGGAGATCGGCAACGACGAATTCGAAATTGTCTTCTACCCGAACGACTCCGAGGTTTGGTTCGAGTGTGGTGAATGGATAATCGGCAATCTTGGGCTTCGCCGCAGAAATGCGGGAGATGAGAGTGGATTTACCCACGCTTGGAAAACCCACGAGGGCGACATCAGCCATCAACTTGAGTTCAAGATTGAGCCACTGCTCTTCGCCTACTTCACCTTGTTCTGCAAAGGAGGGGGCGCGGCGAATATTCGAGAGGAAACGGGCATTGCCCTTTCCACCGCGACCGCCTGCAGCCGCCATCCAGCGATCACCTTGGTGAACCAGGTCGGCCAGCATCGTGCCTTCAAGATCATGGACGACTGTGCCTTCGGGGACGTAGACGATCAGATCATCGGCTCCGGCACCATGCATTTTCTTGCCCTGACCATGAACGCCGTTTTGGGCACGTCGGTGAGGATGGTCCTTAAAAGCAAGAAGCGATGAAATATTCCGATCGGCGACTAGCCAGATACTGCCGCCGCGGCCACCATCGCCACCGTCGGGACCGCCTTTGGCCACGTGCGCCTCACGACGGAAGGCAACGCAGCCTGCACCGCCATCTCCGCCCTTGACATTTAGTTGACACTCATCAATGAATCCAGACACAACCCGAGATCCTACGGGCTTCACCGGTGGCGCCAACCGATAGATATCGGAGATCGCCGCTCTGTCCCAGTCATGAGGCAGGATGCGGGCATGAATCAGCAGGCCCCAGATCCCTCAGAATTGACTGCTGAGGACACCACTACTGGAGAAATCAGTGCTGAAGACATCAGAACTGAGGACATCAGTACTGAAGACATCACTGCCCGCCAGCAGGAATGGGTGGCGACCATGCGCGGATCCGCAGCCTCCGAAGATCTCGTACTTGCACATCGCGATGCTCCACCACCGCCCATCACGGCCCACGCTGTTTTACGAGTCGAGCGTGAATCTCGATCTTCTTCGCTTCTCGCCACCGGGGCGACTCGCGCTGTCGGCGCCGGCAACCGAGCCATTCCCGAAGAACCCGATGACTACCGCACGTGTTTCGAACGCGACCGCGACCGCATACTCCATTCACCTGCGTTTCGCCGTCTTGCTGGCAAGACCCAAGTATTCGTCTTCCCCGATGACCACCAACGAACTCGGCTCACCCACGCCCTCGAGGTCGCACAGGTAGCCACAGCCATCGCTCGTGCGCTCGGGCTCAATGTTGCTCTCACCGAGGCCATTGCCCTCGGACACGACTGTGGACATGGACCTGGAGGCCATGCCAGCGAGGACGCCTTCGATGCATTCATCCCTGGCGGCTATCACCATGCAGTCTGGGGCGCCGACGTCGTTCTTGAACCACTCAATCTTTGCGTCGAGACGATCGACGGCATTCGCAACCACTCATGGTCTCGCCCCACCCCAATGACGCCAGAAGGTGTCGTCGTCAGTTGGGCTGATCGCTGTGCCTACAGCGCTCATGATCTCGAAGATGCACTGGGCGCCGGCATCGTTCGAGCATCGGATCTTCCGCCCGAAGTTTCTGAAGTTTTAGGTCAATCGCGCCGCCAACAACTGCACGCGCTCATTCTCGCGGTTATCGACTGCGCAACTGCAACCGGAGTCATCGGCATGGACGCAACGAACGCGTCTGCACTCTCTGCATTGCGGTCGTTCAACTACGACTACATCTATAACCGACCCGACTCAATCGCTCAGGGACGCGCAGTCATCGACGTACTCACTGCGCTGGTTGATTATTTCATCGCCAACCCCGCAGCACTGCCTTCATCGACCAAAGCCGAAGCCGACTCAGTTACCGCAGCCGTCGCCTATGTAGCAGGTATGACCGACCGCTTCGCCTTTGATACCGCTGCGCGGCTTCTCGATTGGCCTGCCGAACGCCGTCCGTTAGGCATCGACGTCCACGGATGAAAACGACGAAAGCGGACCCAAAGGCCCGCTTTCCATCAGATCATTCGACGAATGACTCAGTCAGGGAGCACATCGACAAGTTTGCGACCCTTGCGGGATCCGAACTTGACGGTTCCTTCGGTGAGAGCGAAGAGCGTGTCGTCTCCACCCCGCCCGACGTTTTCGCCCGGGTGAATTCGAGTACCACGCTGGCGGACGATGATGGTGCCAGCATGGACAGCCTGGCCGTCAAAACGCTTCACACCAAGACGCTTGCTCTGGGAGTCGCGGCCGTTGCGGGTTGAACCGCCACCTTTAGTCTTTGACATGGCTCAGCCCTTCTTGATGCCGGTGATCTCAATCGTCGCGTAATGCTGACGATGACCCCAACGACGACGCTCGTTGGCCTTGTTCTTGTAGGTGAAGCCAATGACCTTAGGACCCTTGGCCGCGCCGACAACCCGCGCGGACACGCTGGCACCAGCCAACTGCGCAGGGGTAGCGAGGACGGTGTCACCGTCGACAACGAGTACGGGAGTGAGGGTGACCTCGTCAGCCTCGCCGAGGCGTTCGACATCAAGTCGTTGGCCCTCTTCGACGCGGTACTGCTTGCCACCTGTCTGGATCACGGCATACATAGGGGTGCAATCCTAGCCCCCACAGGCCCAAAGAACGAAACCCGGGTCCGGTGAGGCCATTGGGCTCGCCTCAGATCAGGAGGTCTGGGTCGATTCTGACTCCTCGACCCTCGCAGTCAGGACACTGTCCAGCGAAGGATTCAAGCAATCCCTCCCCGATGCGCTTTCTGGTCATTTCGACCAGTCCGAGCTCAGAGATGTCAAAGACCTGGGTGCGGGTCTTGTCGCGGGCGAGTGCATCTCGGAAGACTCGAACAACATCGTCTCGGTTTCCCTTGACTTCCATGTCGATGAAGTCGATCACGATGATCCCGCCGATGTCGCGCAAACGCAGTTGCTTGGCGATTTCGACCGCAGCTTCAAGGTTGTTGCGGTACACGGTCTCTTCAAGACTCTTCGAGCCGACGTTCTTACCGGTATTTACATCGATGACCGTAAGCGCTTCGGTGTGCTCGATGATGAGAGAACCACCCGAAGGCAACCAGACCTTTCGATCGAGTGCCTTGTGAACCTGTTCGTGAACATGATGACGTTCGAAGATCGAAAGTGGTTCGGTAGAACGGTCGTAGTGCTCGATACGATCAGCGAGCGCGGGCGAGATACTCGACACGTAATCGTGAACGTCATTGAACAATGCTTCGTCATCGATAACGACACTTCGGTAGTTGTCGTTGAACTCTTCACGGATCACACGCACAGCCATATCGGGCTCTCGGTAAAGAAGAGCGGGAGCCTGCGCGGAGTTGGCCAGTGCTTCGATCTGATCCCATTGAGACAGAAGTCGACGAACGTCAGACGAGATTTCCTCTGACGTCACGCCTTCGGCTGCGGTTCGCACGATGACGCCATGTTGCGGCGGCTTCACCTTGTCGAGAATGTTGCGAAGGCGCTTGCGTTCACTGTCATCGAGTCGCTTCGAAATTCCGTAGGTACTGGAATTCGGGATAAGAACTACGAAACGTCCCGGGAGCGAAACTTCCTGCGTGAGTCGCGCACCCTTATGAGCGATCGGGTTCTTCGTAACCTGACAAATGATGGTTTGACGAGGCTTGAGGATCTGCTCAATTCGAGCATTCGACGACCCACCTTCGACATCTTCGGCATCGAACTGCACATCGCCGCGATACAGCACCGCATTCTTAGGCGTCGCAATGTCGACGAAGGCAGCTTCCATACCTGGAAGAACGTTCTGCACCTTGCCGAGATAAATATTTCCATGGATCTGAGCAACGTCGTCGGCTGGACGAGACACGTAATGCTCGATGAGATTGCGGCCTTCAAGCACTGCAATCTGCGTCGCTTCGGGACGCGCGCTGACCGCCATCATGTAGCGGCCGACCGGACGCCCTTTTCGCTCTCGACCTTTACGCTTTTCGAGAGTCTCATCGTCGAGGTCGGGGCCGTCGCCGCCAAGGATCGCTTCGACAGGGCGAGGTGTTCCGCCCTTCTTCTGCTGTTGGCCCTTCTGCTGGCCTGATTGACCCTGTTGATCTGACGGTCCTTGCTGGGTGTTCTGGCCCTGCTGCTGACCACCGCCTCCCCTGCCACGGCCGCCTCGACGCCGACGGTTGCCACTCCGAGCCTGTCCGCCACCCTGGCCCTCTGCCTTCGAGGCGTCTCCATCTCCGGAATCTGCTTCCGTCGATTCGGCCGCAGGAGCAGGACGGCTATCCCCAATCTGGGGCTTTTTCACAAGAGCTTCTTCGGCTGCTGCAGTGTCGCGAGGGCGGTTCTGAGAGACACGTTTCGGAAGCTCGTCGGGCTGACGTTCGAGATCTGGCGCACCGGTGTCGTCATTGTCGGTGCTCGTCATCGCGTTTGCTCCGCTCTGACCTCCGCCCGAACGATTTCGATTGCGGCCGCCTCGAGATCCGCGTCGGCGACGCGGACGATTGCCCCCGTCACCCGACGGTGTGCCGTCGGGTGACACGCTGGCAGTTGAGTCAGCGCTCGTCGAAGATGGAGATGAGTCTGTTGCTGGACGCGATTCGTTTGTTGCCTGCGGCAACGACTCAGCTGCTCCGGAAGATGCAGTGTCTGGCTGCGGACGTGATTGGTTGTTCGGCGTTGAGTCGCCGGGGTCGACCGTTTGGTCGGACATAGTTTCGCTCCCTTTTCATCGCGCGCCCGCCTCAGCAGGTGCGCGTGACGTCGCGTGGGCCGGAATCGGTTCCCGTCTCGCGCCGTCAGTAATGATCCATTGGTGTGTCCTACAGACGCGCCCCTCGTTGCGAGGCGGGTCGAACGCGGCCAGAAGTTCTGAAGGCCGCACGGAGCGGGGCTGGGTTGCCAGCTCGGCTTCGAGAAGAGCTCCTTGTTCCGGAGCGTCGGTTGCTGTTGCGCCAACAACCCGAAGGCTGATGATGCCGGGCCGAATGTCATCGGACACCGTCTTGCCTTTTCGTTCCCGGATGACCGGAAGCGTCGAGGCATCGAGCATGGTTCGAACGTTGACCTCGAGTTCCTCAGGCGTAACGCCTGGGATCTCGATCCGCCAGGTGCAAACCGTTACTGCCTCTTGAAGGGACAGTTCAGATCGTTCGATCGCCGAGACTGTCTCGACATCGACTCCCGGAGGGAGGAACGGCGTGAGCCGCTCGGGCAATGCCCCGAGATCGAGTGCGGAGGCTTCTGGCTCACGCAGGTCGATGTCGAGGTACTCCCCCAGCGACTCATGGCCGGTGGAAAGCGCCAGTCCGAAATGCATTTTCGGACGGGGTGAAAAACCTTCGGTAATGGCAACAGGGACCTCGGCGCGACGAAGCGCACGCTCCCAACAGCGGGCCATATCTCGGTGGCTCGAAAACCGAATCTTGCCGGCCTTTGAATACCGCACGCGGATCCGCATTAGGAAGCCGTTCCCACTGGGGCGCGGCCGAGCAATGTCACAGGGACAGACGTTCCGAGGTCTTGTCCTGTGCCCTGAGACCCCCCTGCTGGAGGAGTGGCCGAAGCCACAATGTGCTCGATCGAGTATCCGGTACATGCGCCGCAGTCATAACACGGTGTCCAACGACAATCGGGGAGGCCAACCTCGGCAAGCGAGTCTCGCCAGTCCTGCCAAAGGAAATCTTTGTGAAGCCCGGCACTGAGGTGGTCCCAAGGAAGGACCTCATCTTCAGTGCGGTGGCGGTAGGCGTACCAGTCTGGGTTGAGACCATGGGCGGTCATGGCGGTAAGCCAAAGGTCGAGGTCGAACCGCTCGTTCCATTCCTGAAAGGTTCCACCCTGGCGCCAAACTTCTTCGATAACCGCGCCGATTCGGCGATCGCCACGGCTCATGATGCCCTCGACGAGCGTCGCCTTTGGGTCATGCCATTTCACTTGCACGCCGTGAGACTTGCGCGTGTCGTCGCGCAGCAAATTGATCTTGCGCCGCAGTTCCTCGACCGTGTTCTGCCCGAACCACTGAAAAGGCGTAAACGGTTTCGGAACAAACCCACCAACAGAAACGGTGACCGAGGGATTTTTCGTGTGCGCTTTACCAAGCTGCACACAGTTACGCGCCAATTCAGCGATACCAAGCGTGTCTTCATCAGTTTCTGTTGGTAGACCAGTGAGGAAGTACAACTTCACGCGCCGCCAACCGTTTGCATAGGCCGCTTCAACCGCACTGTAAAGATCCTCTTCGCGAATCAATTTGTTGATGACCTGACGCATACGCCACGTACCGGCCTCTGGCGCGAAGGTGAGACCCGTCCGGCGGGCTCGTTGAATCTGCGTCGCAATACCAACCCCGAATGCATCGACCCGAAGACTCGGTAGCGACACAGAAACCGGGGGGCCATCGTCCGTCGACTGCACAATGTCGCCGACGAGTTTCTCGATACCAGAGAAATCGGCAGTAGAAAGTGAGGTAAGAGCCACCTCGTCGTAACCGGTGCGCCGCAGACCTTCCTCGACCATGGTCCGAACTTGTTCAGCCGGGCGTTCACGAACCGGCCGTGTGATCATGCCGGCTTGGCAGAAGCGACAACCTCGAGTGCACCCTCGGAACACTTCGACATTGAGACGGTCGTGAACGACCTCGGTGATCGGAACAAGTTGAGTCTTGGGATACGGAAACTCCGCGAGATCGGCGACCGTGCGCTTTTCTACACGTTCGGGAACATCGGAATATCGAGGAGTAACGGCAACGAGATTCGCCCCTTCATAGGTGACGTCGTACATCGACGGCACATAGACGCCGACGATATGTGACAACTCGCGAAGAACGTTTTCGCGACTGCCCTCGGTACGGCCTGACTTTTTCCATTCGCGAACAACTTCGTTAATTTCGGTGATGACTTCTTCACCATCGCCCAGGACGACAATGTCGAGGAAGTCAGCGATTGGTTCAGGGTTATAGGTGCAGTGTCCCCCAGCGACGATGAGCGGATGCTCGGGACGGCGCTCGGAACTGCGTACCGGCACGCCGGCGAGGTCGACCATGTTGAGCAGATTGGTGTAGGTCAGTTCAGCCGAAAGATTGAAGCCGATGAGATCAAAAAGACCTGCGGGACGATGGCTATCGATCGAGAACAATGGAATGTTGCGATCACGTAGAAGACTCTCGAGATCAGTCCATGGCGCGTAGGCCCGTTCAGCCACCGCGTGGGGATTTTCGTTGAGGATTTCGTAAAGAATTTGCAGACCCTGATTTGGGAGACCTATTTCGTATGTATCGGGATACGACAACAACCACGCCACCTTTTCAGGGGCATGGTGTGGGGTGCGAGCTCCGTCCTCGAGACCGATGTAGCGAGCAGGTTTCGCAACGTTGGCCAGAAGGGGCTCCAGCTGGGGCCATACATCGGTCATGACCCGTAGATGCTACCGGGGTACCCCCGGACTATTGGAACCGGCGCATATAGACGTTGAGAACTAGGCCTAGACCAGCCAATGCCGTAATGGTTGCCGACCCACCAGCACTGATCAACAGCAGAGGAATACCGGTCACCGGCATGATTCCCATAGCCATACCCACGTTC
>JBILIB010000097.1:0-7764 GCA_044350215.1 Acidimicrobiales bacterium | reverse complement strand
GGTCGACCTCGTTGCCGTTGCCGTCGCGGGCAACAACGGTTCGCGAATCAGTTGGTGCGCCGCCAATGCCAATCGCCGAAAGCACCTCAAACGCGGAATCGGTCGCGGTCGTGCCCGGAGGCTGACGCAGCGTTGCCCCTTCGCGATCTTCATCAAGGTGCCATCCGCGTTTGCTCAGGGCGTCGGCCACGTTGCGAAGGCGAGACGACGAAAGTTCGTTGAACCGCACGATGAGAACGCTGCTACCGCCCTGTTTGGCGTTGATCACGAGCGGGTGCCATCCCTCCGGAGCGCTCACGGTGGCAGAAGCATCGACCTCGCTAATCAGCACATGAGCCCGCAACGACACGATGGCCTCGGTCAGAACGCCAACGGCATCGAAATCCGTGGGGTCAATCGCGACAGGTTCGGCCATGGGCCCAGCCTCGCGCAGTCCGCCCAGCGCTGGGAATGTCCACGACCGAGCCACGCCCGTAGGATTCCCCTTCTGGGGAGGAACAGTTATGGCTCGTGAAAATCCCGTTGCCGTCATTACCGGTGCCGCCCGCGGTATCGGAGCGGCCAGTGCCGCCCGGCTTGCTGCTCGTGGCTTCACCGTGGCCCTGATTGACCTTCCGCTGGAATCACCGGGCCGCCTTGGCGAGATCCCCGGCCCGTACCACCCGGCCCATGGCCAGGACCTCGACGAAGCGGCTGCCGCTTGTGGAGGACGGGGCCACGCCCACGCCGCCGATGTTCGCGATCCCCAAGCATTGGCCAAGGTGATTGAGACCGTCGTCGCGCATCATGGTTCGATCGATGTTGTTGTTGCCGCTGCTGGCGCCGTCGCTGGAGGCGCGCCCCTGTGGCAAACCGACGATGACACGTGGCGTTCGATGATCGACATCAACCTCACCGGTGTGTTCAACATCGCACGCGCCACTTTGCCCTCGATGCTTGATGCTCCGGCACCTCGCAATGGCCGTTTCGTTGCCGTTGCCTCTGCCGCCGCCCATCACGGCCTTCCGCAACTCGCGGCGTACTCCGCGGCCAAACACGGCGTTGCCGGATTGGTCAAAGCTCTTTCGGCCGAACTCACTGACAGCGGCGTCACCGCCAACGCGGTGTGTCCCGGCTCAACAGCCACCGGCATGCTCGATGCCAGTGCTGCCATCTACGGCCTGAAAAACCGTGACGCGTTCGCAGACCAGGCCCGCATTGGTCGGCTCATTGATCCGGACGAAATCGCGGCCACTATCGAATGGTTATGCGTCGACGCACCCGCCGCGCTCACCGGTTCACTCATCGACGTCGACGGCGGTTTCCGCGCATGAGTTCGTTTAACCGCGCTGCAGTCAACGCAATCTGCGCCGATGTCGTTGGCCGCCGCAATGAAATCGATGTCGTTGTTGCCGCACTGGCCGCTGAGCGCCATGTTTTGCTTGAAGGCCCGCCAGGCACCGGCAAGTCCTCGCTACTTCGAGCGCTTGCTCACGCCTCTGGCGTTGAACTTGTTTTCGTTGAAGGAAACGCTGAACTCACCCCTGCTCGTTTGGTTGGAACCTTCGACCCCGCTCGCGTCCTTACCGACGGCTACAGCGCCGATGTCTTCCTCGACGGGCCTCTCGTCGATGCGCTTCGCACCGGATCGCTGCTGTACATCGAAGAAATCAATCGTGTTCCCGAAGAAACTCTCAACGTCATCATCACGGCAATGAGCGAGCGCGAACTCAACATTCCCCGCCTCGGTCGCGTTGTTGCCGAACCGGGTTTCCGTGTTGTCGCCGCCATGAATCCGTTCGATGCAATCGGCACGGCACGCATTTCTTCGGCGGTGTACGACCGTGTTTCGCGAGTTGCGATGGGCTATCAGTCCGAAGCGGAAGAAACTGAAATCGTTGGACGCGAAGCCAAGGGCCCAGGCGCTGGGCCTGTCGGCCGGCGCGCCGTTCGCGTTGTTCGGGCCACACGCGACCATTCCGATCTACGGGTTGGATCATCAATTCGTGGGGCAATCGATCTTTCACTCATCGCTGAACAACTCGCGTCGCTTCGTGAACTCGACGTCACCGATGAAGAACTTGGACTGGATGCGGCACTTGCTGCACTTTCCGGACGCATTCGCGTTCGCGAGGGTTCCGGCCGCACTCCCGAAGCGATCGTGCGCGACCTCTGGGCCGCCAATCCGCTTGAAACTGATGATCCCGACACGGAGACCAACTCGGGAAAAGCCTGAGCCCGCCGCCTCAGCAAGGTGGCGGGGGTAGCAAACCCCCACAGGCGCCCGACGAAGAGCGCGTGCTGGAAGGCGAAGAAGCCGAACAGGCGTTGGCCGAAGCTGGTCGTCAGTCGACTTCACGTCGACAAATGGAACAGCACGAATCGTTCCAAGAGATTTCGCCGGAGGTTGGCATCCTTGATGAAGAGGCGTTTGCTGACGCGCTTCGCGACGACCCCGACGAAACACTTACGTTGCTTGCCGAGCTCGTTGGCGCAACCGATGAAAAGTTGCGCGAACTGGCGCGCTCGCTTGCCGGCCGTGTTGTCGTCGACGTTGTTCGCACCGGTGCACCGAAACGCAATGGCATTGGTCGACTGCGTCATCGACGGGCCGATCATGGCGGAGAACTCGACATCGATCGCAGTCTCGAAACCATTGCTGCGGCTCGCGCTCGTGGCGATGCGCCGTCGCTTGAGGATCTCACTGCTCGCGACTGGTCGAAACCTGATCTTGCCCTGTGTCTCTTGATCGATCGCAGTGGATCAATGGGTGGCGAGCGGTTGGCGACTGCCGCTGTCGCCGCAGCCGCATCGTTATGGCGAGCACCGATCGACACCAGCGTTGTTGCCTTCTCCGATGACGCGATCGTGATTGCCTCACAGGGTTCAGGGCGAGACGCCGAAGATGTTGTAAACCAACTCTTCCGCTTACGTGGTTTCGGCACCACCGACCTTGCGTTCGCCTTCCGTACCGCCGCCGCACAGCTTTCGCGGTCCTCGGCCTCGCGTCGCATCACGCTCCTTCTCTCCGACGGTCGCGCCACCGCTGGTGATGATCCTGTTGAAGCTGCAGCCATGCTCGATGAACTGGTCGTCCTCGCTCCCGCCGACGACCTCGACAGCGCGATGGAACTGGCTGGTGCCGTCGGTGGACGCTGCGTCGGTGTCTCGGGTCCCTCTGCTGTACCCGATGCTCTGGCGGAAGCACTCCTTGGCTAACGAGTGGGCAGACTCGGCCATCGGTGCGACGATGTCGGCCATGGCTTCGACACATGCACTTGGCGATTTCACCTGGACTGAGGTTCGAGACTCGCCGCGCATTGTGTTGATTCCCGTAGGCAGCCTCGAACAACACGGCCCCCACCTTCCGCTCGACACCGACACGCGCATTGCCGTTGCGATTGCGGAACATGTGTGTGAACTGCGAGAGGATCTGGTTGTGGGGCCTGCAGTTGGCATTGGCGCATCGGGCGAACACGCTGGATTCGAGGGCACGTTGTCGATTGGCACCGACGCTCTCACCACTGTGCTTGTGGAACTGGCTCGGTCCGCCGATGCATTTGCCGGGGTTGTGTTCGTGAACGGTCATGGCGGAAACCAAGACGCTCTTTTGGCCGCGCGCGCCATCCTGCGCCTCGAAGCTCGCACTGTTGTTGCGTGGTCGCCTTCAATTCCCGGCGGCGATGCCCACGCCGGCCGCACCGAAACCTCGATCCTCCTGGCCATCGATCCCGAGTGCGTGCGCACTGACAAATTGGAAGCGGGCGCGACGGCTCCACTCGGTGAACTTCTCGACGAACTTCAGTCCGGCGGCGTGAAGTCCGTCAGTGAAAACGGCGTACTTGGCGATCCGACCACTGCAACTGCCGAACACGGCAACGAACTTTTTCTTGGTCTCATCGCTGACCTTGCTCTCACTATCGACAAAGTGTTTCCTCGATGACCAGCGAACTTGCTGGTCTCTTCGTTGTTGCTGATCTTTCAATGCAACGCAAGGAGCGCGGCACGGTGCTGCTGGGCGGTTCCCCGCTTCGCATTGTGCGCATCAGCGAAAAGGGCGCCGACCTCGTCGATGGCTTGTTGAATGGCAACCCGGTTCCGCCCGGTAAGGGGGCAACATCACTTGTACGTCGTCTTCTCGACGGCGGCCTTCTGCAACCGGTTCCCGCGACAACACCGTTCACAACTGCCGATGTCACAGTCGTTGTTCCTGTGCGCGGCGAACTTGAACCCGGATTACTCGACGGCATTGGCCACGTCGCTCAAATCATCGTCGTCGACGACGAGAGTCCTGAACTTCTTGTTGTTCCATCGAAAACAGTCCACGGCGTGGAAGTCGAATGCATTCGTCGATCAACAAACGGTGGGCCAGCTGCCGCGCGCAATACCGGTCTCGCCGAGGTCGACACATCGCTTGTTGCGTTTCTCGACGCCGATTGCCTTCCTCGACCCGGCTGGCTCGAACCACTCCTCGAACAATTCGGCGACCCTGCGGTTGCGGTTGTTGCGCCACGCATCACCTCGATTGAACCGCTCGGTGCTCCTGACCACCCCTTGCTTTCCCGCTACGAGCGGGTGAATGCCTCGCTTGATCGCGGAACTCAGCGCGGTCGCGTTCGAGCCCGCACTCGCATTTCGTATGTTCCGTCCGCTGCGCTTGTTTGCCGCGTCGATGCCCTCAACGCTGCTGGTGGTTTCGACGAGGCTATGTCTGTTGGTGAAGACGTTGATCTTGTTTGGAAACTCGATGAAGCAGGCCACACCGTTCGCTACGAACCCAGCGTGACGGTGGGCCATCGTCACCGCACGACACCGTGGACCTGGCTTCGTCGTCGATTCGATTACGGCACCTCTGCCGGCCCACTGGCCAAACGTCATCCCGGTGCGTTGGCGCCGATCGAAGCTTCAGGCTGGAGCATTGCCACATGGGGACTTATGGCAACAGGTCATCCCATTGCGGCCGGCGCAGTTGTTGGTGCCACGGCGGGAATGCTCAGCGGAAAACTTGGTGCGCTCTCCCGACCAATGCCGGTTGCTGCACAACTCGCAGGACGCGGGCATCTCAGCGCTGGTCGCACGATTGCCCAAGGACTTGTGCGCCCGTTGTGGCCGCTCACCGCGCTCGCCATCGTGTTTGTGCCGTGGAAGCGGCTCAAATTGGCATTGGTTGCTGGTGTGCTGGCGCCGTCAATCATCGATTGGATCCGCACCCGACCCGACATTGCGCCACTGCCCTATGTGGCCCTTCGCTTGGCCGATGACGTGGCCTATGGAGCGGGTGTGTGGGTCGGTTCGGTGCGCGCCGGAACCCTCGAGCCGCTTTTGCCCGAGGTCACCAGTTGGCCGAAGCCCAGCCGCTATTCGCGCTGGCGTTCAGCGGTTTCGTAGTTCGACGATCAGCCGACGTTAAGAAGATCAACGACGAACACGAGAGTTTCGCCGCCCTTGATGACGCCACCGGCACCACGATCGCCGTAACCGAGGTGCGACGGAATCGTGATGCTGCGTCGGCCGCCAACCTTCATGCCGGCGACGCCTTGATCCCAACCAGCGATGACTTGGCCAGCACCGAGACGGAATTCAAAGGTGTCGTTGCGATCCCATGACGCGTCGAACTGCTGGCCATCGCTCCAGGCCACACCCACGTAGTGCACGGTGACGTTGGCGCCGGCAACGGCTTCGGTGCCGGTTCCAACTTCGATGTCGTCGAGGACGAGGTCAGCCGGAGGGGCGGTGTCGGGAATGGTCACAGTTGGTTTGGTGTCAGCCATGAGCGAAACCTAGCGCCAGTCGGGAACCTTTTCGTGACGCAGCGCGCCGTTTGTCAGCGCGGTCGTTTCATGAGAACGGTTCGCCACTCGCCATCAGCACGAACCTCGGTCCGAAGAGCACCGCTCTGCTCGAACGACTCGATGACTGTCTCGACCTGCTCCCCAAGCAGTCCGCTCAGCACCAGAACACCCTCGGGTTTGGTTACCCGCACCAATTCCTCTGCGATCGAACACAACGTGGCCGCACCGATGTTGGCCAAAACAACATCGAACCTCGTTGGGTCGAGTTCATCAATCGTTGCTGTCGACACCTCAACAAGATCAGCAACATTGTTCGTCAGTGCGTTGTCGAGCGTCGCAACGATTGCGTCTGCAGCAAGATCAGTAGCCACGACCGTGGTTGCGCCCCGACGCGCTGCAGCGATCGCCAGCACTCCGCTCCCGCACCCGATGTCGGCTACGGCGCAGCCCGGAGTCACAAGTTCGACTACTGCCTCGAGGCACATCCGGGTGGTTTCGTGCGACGCGCTACCAAAGGCATGTCCCGGATCGATGACCAACACCAAGTCGTTCTCGTCGACGTCCATCGGCGTCTCTAACCACGGTGGCACGATCACGACCGAACCGATTCGCCACACCTGCGCATGATCACGCCATGCATCGAGACCTGCGTCGGCAGCAACGGATTTGGCGGTTAGTGCCCATCGCTCGGCCAGCACCTCAAGAACCAGTTGCGCAATGGTTTTCTCACAACCAATGCGGAGTTCAACAGCGCCATCGGGGAGTGCTTGCTCCTCGATACCGCTCACGCCTATGTCCCACACAAGTCCAGAAATCAGATCGACGTCGACAGGGTCGACGACGACAACGATCGACATCCATTCAGTCACCGACCGAGGTACTCGTCGCGGATCTGTTGTTTGTAGAGCTTTCCGGTTGGCAATCGCGGAAGTTCATCACGGAAATCAATCACTCGTGGCACCTTGAAACCGGCCAGGTTCTCACGTGCATAGTTCCGGAGACGCTCCACCGTTGCCTCGTCACCACTCACCCCGGCTTCAAGCTGCACAACCGCGTGCACGTACTCGCCGAACTCGGGATCGGGAAGACCGAAGACGGCAACGTCGACCACTTCCGGATGCATGATCAGCGCCGATTCAATTTCCGCCGGGTAAATGTTCACACCGCCGGAAATAATTGTGAACGCGCGCCGGTCGGTGAGATACAGAAAGCCGTCTTCGTCGAGATACCCAATATCACCAAGCGTCATCCAGTTATCACGCTGCGGATGGCGACTGTCCTTCGTCTTATCCGGATCCCCGTGATATTCGAAATTGGCTTGGGGTTGTTCGAAATACACAAGACCAGTTCCACCAGCTTCGAGTTCGTTCCCTTCATCATCGCAAATGTGCGGTATGCCATTAATCGGCTTACCGACCGAACCCGGATGCGCCAGCCACTCCTCAGACGTGAGGAATGTCATTCCGGTGCCTTCGGTGCCTGCGTAGTACTCACTAACGATCGGGCCAAGCCATTCGATCATTTGCCGTTTGGCCTCGGGCGGACACGGTGCCGCGGCATGAACCATCAACTGAAGGCTCGACAAGTCGTATCGAGACTTGACCTCATCGGGGAGACCCAACATTCGCACCATCATCGTGGGAACAACCTGTGCGTGAGTCACTGAATCGCGCTCAACGATGCGCAGGAACTCTTCGGCATCGAACTTTTCGAGCACAACAACCGTGCCGCCGATTTCGTGAACACCACACGACCAAATAATTGCCGCTGAGTGATAGAGCGGCGCTGGACACAAGTAAATCGACTCAGAGTTCATCCCCAACATGAACTGCAAGAGCAACGAGATCGTTCCGCCCTGGCCATCGTCAATCGTTCGATCGGGAAGCTCGCGCTTAATTCCCTTCGGCCGACCGGTCGTGCCTGAGGAATAGAGCATGAAGTCGCCACGGGGTTGTTCCGCAAAGACTTCATCGCTCGCTGCGGCGATCGCGTC
>JBILIB010000016.1:0-26288 GCA_044350215.1 Acidimicrobiales bacterium | reverse complement strand
CACGGTGGCGACCGCAATGGCACTCGCGGGAATGATGCCTGGCGATCGCATCGAGCATGGTTCAGTGCTTCCGACCGATCTCGATTCCTTGCTCGCAGAGGGGGGAGTGACTGTCATTGTGCAGCCCGCGCTCGTGAGTGAGCGCGGTGACCACTATTTGGAAGTTGTTGACGGCGAAGATCTTCCGTTTCTTCATCGGGCAGCATCGCTCCTTGAGGCAGGTGTTCGGGTGGCGGCGGGAAGTGATGCGCCAGTGACATCGGCCGATCCGTGGCTCGCTATCGCTGCGGCGTCGACACGAACCACACGCACAGGTCAACGTTTGGGAGCGACTGAGCGAGTTCCGGCTGCAACAGCGCTCGGTTGGTATCTCACTGATCCCCTCGATCCGAGTGGGCCCATTCGTCGCGTAAAGGTTGGTGCTCGGGCAGATCTCTGCCTCCTTGATGCGTCACTCGCCGAGGTACTCACTGACCCAAGTGCATCGCGCGTGCGCAACACCTGGGTGCGAGGCAGGCTGGTGTACTCATGATCGCCGCTCATACGCCTTTGGCTCTCCTTGATCTCATTGCCGATGGGCTTGATGACACTGCGTTGGACTCGGTTTTGTCGTGGCCGGCTGTTCTCGTCGATCTAACTCCGCCGTTCAGTGTCACTGAACTGTTACGAGCAACCCAACTCCTTCAGACCGCACCAGTAGTTCTTATTGGTATTTCGGAAAATGTGGTGGCCGATGATTCAGCAGTTTTAGGTCTCGACATCTTGTTGTGTTCGTCTGATGTCGCTCCCTCTCCCTGGGTGGCCTGCGGGTCGTTGTTGAACGAGTCGGTTGCTGCACTGGTCGCTTCGATTGCCGCGTCACCCGATGCGGCAATGGGCCTGACGCAATTGCTGCGTGTGAGTGAACATTCCTCTGCCGCCGAAGCAGTTGTTGCCGAATCTTGGGTGTACAGCCTTTTGCAAGGTGGTGAGCGCTATTTGACATGGCTCGCTGGTCGCTCATCGCATACGCCAAGGCCTCGACCCGAGCATTCTGTTGTCAACGTGCAACGTTTCCGGGATGAATTGCGGATCACGTTGAATCGACCCGAGGTTCACAACGCGTATGGCGCGCGAATGCGCGACGAGTTGGTGGAGGCATTTCGACTCGTTGATGTCGATCAGACGATCTCTCGAGTGGTGCTTTGCGGAAACGGCCCGTCGTTCTGCAGTGGTGGCGACCTCGATGAGTTTGGGACTGCGCCCGCGCCAGTCGAAGCGCACAGCATTCGAACACGACGTAATGCTGGAATTGCGCTTTCGGCGATTGCTCAACAAGTTGAGGTGCATGTCCACGGAGCATGTATCGGCGCTGGCGTGGAGTTGCCGGCGTTTGCATCGCGAGTAATTGCACACCCGGACACAACGTTCTTGTTGCCGGAAATCTCGATGGGGCTCGTTCCGGGAGCAGGCGGAACCTCAAGCATCCCGCGTCGGATCGGCAGGCATCGAGCCGCATATTTCGGACTGTGTGGTCAGCCAATTGATGTCACGACCGCTATGGCATGGGGCTTGATCGATGCCGTCGATGCCCAAGTTTTCGAACAAGGTAAGGACACCAGTGGCTGACGACCCAACAGTCGGTTCAACGCAATGGGCTGAGTGGCGCAAGGCGGTTGATCTCGACGATTACGAATCTCGCTGGGATCGCATGGCCGAAAATGGCGAGAACCCGCACGGTGAAGTCGATTTCGTCATGCAGTTCGAACCGAAGACGGCGCTCGATGCTGGCTGCGGATTCGGACGGGTTGGTATCGAACTCAATGCTCGTGGTGTGGAAATCATCGGGGTCGATCTCGACCCCGACTTGCTTGCGCGGGCAAAGCGTCGGGCGCCGGAACTCGATTGGCGACTCGCAAATCTTGCAACGGTGGACCTCGGCCGTCAGTTTGAGCTCGTGGTGGTCGCCGGAAACGTGATCGGCTTCGTTGACGCTCCAGAGCGCTCCCTCGCAGTGCAGAACTGTGCTCGGCACGTTGCTCCCGGTGGGTGGTTGGTGATGGGCAATCAACTCAAGGCCACGTGGCCAACGATTGAAGAGTTTGATGAATGGTGTTCCGGTGAAGGTCTTGTCCCGGTCGAACATAAGGCGGGGTGGGAGGGCGAGGTGTTGGGTGAGGGCCCGGACTACGTCGTAACTGTGCATCGGCGTCCTACCTCATGAGCTTGGTCTTGCGATTGCACTGACTGCTCTGTGGCAGGATCATGGCGCACGCCATTCGGGGGGCCGACACGATGACTGATCTCACAGAACCGACGGAAGTTCCCGTCAAAGACATCGGAACACTGCGGAGCCGGGCCGAAGGCGCAGGGCCAACAACTCGCCGTCCGATCACGGTTCCGGCAGAGCGCTACTACTCACCTGAATTTGCCGCCCTTGAAGAAGAGCGCATGTGGCCGCGGGTTTGGCAATTGGCAACAACGATCGACGCGGTCTGCGATCCAGGTGACTGGGTCGAGTTTTCTGTTGGAAAATTATCGGCGATCATTCTTCGCGATGAGAATGGCGTTCTTCGTGCCTTCCAAAACGTCTGCATGCATCGCGGTATTGAACTTTGTAAAGGATCGGGGACTGGCCGCACCGAACTTCGCTGTGGCTTTCATCGTTGGTGCTGGAACCTCGACGGTTCTCTGAGTGAGATCCCGAGCCGCCGAGATTTCGGGGTTATCGACAATGACGCCTACGGGTTGCCTCCGGTCCTTGTCGACACATGGGGCCCTCTTGTTTTTGTGAACTTCGATACCAATGCAATGAGCCTTGCCACCTATCTAGGTGGGGCACCGACTGATGCTGACTACCTCAAGTTGGACGATTTCCATTGCCGGTTTGAAATCAGCGTGAAGGTGCCGGCCAATTGGAAAACCGCCGCCGATGGATTCAGCGAGACCTATCACGTGCAGGGGTTGCATCCCGAGTTGCTCAAGGTTTTCGCTGATCTCGATAACCATCAGGTGTTCTGGGATCACGTCGGCCGTAGTCGCCAGCTTTACGGCGTTCCGTCTCCGCGAATTCGTCCTACGCCGACCGACCAAGAAGTATGGGAAGCATTCGCTTCGGTGTACTCGGCCCGCGCTGGGCTCGATGCCGCAGCACCTGGCCCAGCACCGGCCATCCCGGAGGGCTCAAGTCTTTTCGAGGTCATGGCCAAGTGCGTGCGCGAAGCGCAAGCCGCGAAGGGTGTTGATCTTTCCGAGTACACCGATATGCAAATCATGATGATGGATCAGCACAACGTGTTCCCCAACATCACCGTCTTGATCCATCCAGACCTCCTTTCGGTTCTTCGCACGCGTCCGGGCGATTCGACCGATGAATGCTGGCTCGACATCTTCAATTTCGATCGAGTTGGAGCGAACGCTCCGCGCAACAAGCCGATGAAACTCGAAGTCCCGCTTGATTCCATGGCCTTCGGCACTGTCTTCAACCAAGACTTCGACATGTTGCGAACGGCACAGCGAGGCTTGCATCAACCAGGGTTTACGCGGATCACGCTGTCGCAAGAGGAAAGTCGTATTTTGAATAACCAACTTGCGCTTGAGCGCTACCTCGGAATTTCACCGAGTGAGATTGAGGGCGATCTTCCGTAATGGTTGTTGCGACTGCAACTCGTCGCCGGGCTGATGGAGGCCCGAGCGCGCGATCGCTGCTCATTAGCGTCTTGGGGCAATGGGTTGGCCCGAATGACACGCCAGTGTGGACAGCGACGTTGGTTGGCGCGCTTGAAGCACTCGGAATCGAACCTCGGGCAGCGCGCCAAGCGGTGAACCGAACCGCAGCCGACGGATGGCTCGAAGGCGAGTCAGTTGGTCGGTACACCCGATGGCGACTAACAAGTTCCGGTCGCCGAATGATTGGCTCGGCGGTGCCTCGCGTGCAGCGTTCGATCGTCGCCGATCAAAAGTGGGACGGAACGTTCTTGCTGCTGATGCTCACTGGCACTGCGCTTGATCGCGAGGCGAGAGAACGATTGGCGGTGGGCCTCGACTTTGAAGGTTTTGGCACGCTTGGCACCGGAACGTGGGTTGCGGTGGGTGAGGGGTCGCGAGAAGGGGCCGAGGTTGTTCTCACTGCCTGCGGACTCCAAGACGAGGCTCTGCTGTTCCATGCCACCACGGTTGAGGGCGCCGAGACCCCGGCTGAAGTCGTGGCCATGGCCTGGGATCTGGCCACCGCCGCTGCGGCACACGAGGCGTTCGTTGATCAATTCGAAATCGCGATGCCGGCCGATGCCGCTGAGGCCTTTGCCCTCCGGACCCGTATGGCTCATGAGTGGCGCCATCTTCTGAGCGTCGACCCGTCGTTACCCCCAGAATTGCTCCCGGAGGACTGGATCGGGACCCGGGCCCGGAAAGTCTTCCAGCGCCAGTTTGGTCTGTGGGCCGAAGCATCGACGTCGTACTACATAAGGTTGTCAGAGGAGCCCGTTGTGTCGTAGATTGGTCCCCATGACCGAACTCGACTTCCCTGTCTTCGACTGCGACAACCACTACTACGAGGCCGTCGATGCCTTTACTCGGCATCTTGATCCTCGTACTGCATCACGCACCATTGAGTGGTGCACGATCAACGGCCGTCAGTACCACGTCATTGGCGGCAAGGTCAGCCATGCAGTGGTGAACCCGACCTTCGATCCAGTTGCGCTTCCTGGTGTGCTCAAGGATTACTTCCGCGGCAACCCGAACAACGAAAACCCGATCGAACTTCTCAAGCAACGCGAACCAATTCGTCCGGCGTATCGCGACAAGGACGCACGTATTGCGACGCTCGACGAGCACGGTCTTGAAAAGTGCTGGCTGTTCCCAACACTTGGCATGATCTACGAAGAACCGCTCCACAAAGATCCGTGGGCAGTTATGCAGGTATTCACCGCGTTCAACCGTTGGATGCTCGAAGATTGGTCGTTCAATCATAAGGACCGCATCTTCACCGCTCCGTACATCACGCTTGTCGATGTTGATTGGGCCGTGAATGAACTCAAGTTCGCGCTCGACAACGGCGCAACCACGGTTGTCATGCGCCCGGCTGCACCGACCACCGTCGATGGTCAGCGTTCACCTGCCGATCCCATGTTCGATCCGTTCTGGGGTCTTGTGAATGAATCGGGTATCACTGTTGTGGCTCATGCCGGCGACTCCGGCTACACCGCACATGGTTACGGTGAAGACAACGGATTCTCCGCAGGGTTTGGACAGCAAACACGTCCGCAGCCGTTGCGTATGGCCACGATGTTTGATCGTCCCATCGAAGACTTCCTCGGTTCGCTTGTCTGCGACAAGATGCTCGACCGCTTCCCGAACGTCCGAGTCGCATCAGTCGAAAACGGTTCAGGGTTCCTTCGCGGTCTGCTCAAGAAGCTGGATAACACGGCAAAGAAGATGCCTGGTTGGTTCACCGAGCAGCCTTCGGAAACCTTCCGTCGCAACATCTGGATCAATCCATTCTGGGAAGACGATGTCCATGAGGTTGTTGAACTTATGGGTTCCGATCGCGTGATCTTCGGTTCCGATTGGCCCCACATCGAGGGCATGCCGGAACCACTTGATTACATCGACGAACTCAAGGAGTTCTCACCTGCCGTGCAAAAGATGATCATGCGCGACAACGTCACCGAGCTGAACACTCGTCGACCTGCTTGATCGGTGGGCCGTTACGGCCCGTCGCTGTTCCGGGGGGAACGTACAAAGGCCTCCACAATGTGGAGGCCTTTGTCGCGTCTGGAGTTAGAACTGCAGCGATGCGTTGTTGCGAGGCAATCTAGAAATTGCCGTCGAGGATGCGATCGCGGATTTCTCGTTTGAGGATCTTGCCCGTTGCGCCTCGAGGCAGTGGCTCTTCACGGATGTACCACTGCGAAGGGATCTTGAATGGTGCAATCCGTTCGGCGAGGAATGCGGAGAGCTGATCAAGATCAATAGAGGTACCCGGCGAGGGATGAACTGCAGCAACCACTTCTTCGCCGAGACGGTCGTGGGGAAGTCCAAAGACCGCAACCTCGTGAATGCCTTCGTATTCGAAGATCGCCGCTTCAACCTCGGAGCAGTAGACGTTCTCTCCGCCGCGAATCACCATGTCCTTGATGCGATCGACGACGTACAGGAATCCTTCATCGTCGAGGTAGCCAAGGTCGCCAGTATGAAGCCATCCGTTACGAATGGTTTCAGCAGTTGCTTCAGGACGATTCCAGTACCCACGAATAAGCATTGGCCCAGCAAGACAGACTTCGCCGACTTCACCATTAGGTTGCTCGGAATCGTTGGGATCAACGATCTTGACCTGCATGATCGGAACAACGCGACCGGTGCTTGATGGCTTTTCTATGTAGTCGGGGCCAGTGTTTCCTGGTCCGTAACCATTGGTTTCCGTGAGGCCGTAGCCAAGTTGCGGGCTTGCCTTGCCGGCAAACGAACCTTCGATCTTGCGAACGAGTTCGGGGGCCATCGGTGCGCCACCACCGCCGACGTTCTTGAGGCTTGAAGTGTCGTATTTGTCGAAATCAGGATGACTGATGAGATCGTGCGACATCGTCGGGACGCCAACGAAGTTCGTGACTTTTTCGCGATCGATGAGCTGCAATGCGCGCAATGGATCCCATTTATGCATCATCACAAGTTTTGCACCCGTTGCCACAGATCCAAGCATTACTGGAACGCAGCCGGTGACGTGGAACAACGGCACGGTAAGGATGAAGCAGGGCGGGACTGGCGCAGGGGTGGTTGCGGGATCAGGCGGTGTGTCGGGAGCCCAGCGAATCGCTTCAACTGTTGTTCTGCACGCGAATGCGAACAGTCCTGAGAGCACACCTCGGTTCGTTGAAACCGCACCCTTGGGGACACCAGTTGTCCCTGAAGTGAAAAGAATGGTTGCGTCATCGTCAGTGTCGACATCGACGGCCGGCATCGGTGCACCCGTCGTAACGACATCGGCGAGATGGTCGCAGCCTGCAGGAAGTTCACCTTCAGCGCGAATGACCAATCCGTGGATGTTTAGTGCGGCAAGTCGATCGCCAATTCGGTCGACTCGTTCGCGATCGGTAATGAGAACTTTTGCGCCAGCGTCTACGAGACCGAATTCAATTTCCGGACCGGTCCACCAAGCGTTGACCGAGACGGCGATTGCACCGATTGAGGTTGCTGCGCCGAATGCGGTAATCCATTCGGGAAAGTTACGCATGTTGATGGCGACACGGTCGCCCTTCTTGACGTCGTAACGCTCGACGAGAACGTGCGCGATTTCGTTGATACTTGCGAGTACTTCGGCATTGGTCCAGCGCTCATCTTCAAAGACGATGTACACGTCGTCGGCTGGACGCTGTTTGAGCATCTCGAAGAGCGATCGAAGTGTTGGGGGAAGATTGGCAAAAATGCGACTGGGTTGACCCAGAACCTCGGCTTCAGTGATCTCAAATGGTGCGCCGGGGCCGGTAAGCACCGCCACTGCATCTTCGAATGTCATTCCCACGATGGTTCCCTCCCGATGTCTGACGGAGGAGACGCTACGGGACAGACGGCATGCTTTGCTACCGGTCGGTAATGCTGGTCAATCGAGCTGATGAACTGTGGTCATCGCAAGGGCCATGAGACGGTCTTCGGCCCCTTGGTCCCGAACTTCAACACGGACCAAATGGTCCGGGCCACTCCTGCCGGCAGACGTCGCAGTAGCGACAATGGGCCCAACTCGGCCGGGGCTCAGATAGTGAACGGCAAGGTCGGTGACGATGGCTTCGGGCGTCGGTTCAACCGTCGATCGCCCAACCACAAGGCTGCGGGCTGCGGCATCAAGCGCGACTGCGCTCGAACCGCCATGGAGGATTCCCCATGGGTTTCGAAGTCGTTGCTCGATCGAAAGGTGCACCACGCCGGGGGTATCGCTTACCGAAAGGTTGAAGAACTCATGGGTGGGTGCCGCAAAGATCGGATCGTTGGGAACGTCGCGCTCGAATGGCTTGACCGGGCGGTTGAACGCAGGTGGTCCATTCGCCGGGGTGAGGATCGCGCAGGACATCCACGACGTGGCGACTGGCGAGCCAGTGACGTCAGTGACCTCAACGCGAGTGACGACCGCTGATCTACCTCGACGCAGGACATGTGTGTTCAGAGTGAGTTCTCCAGTTCCGCAAGAACCGGTCAATGCATTGGGCGCGCGACGAATCATGAGATTGGTGGTGACGATCCAGTCCGGGAGGCTGGCAAGGCCAGAGGTCATCCCGCCGATGGAATCGATGATGCATGTGAGTAGGTCAGTGCCGAGTCGTCCATCCGCATCAAGCGTGTTGGGTGTTCCCGGAAAGTGGCCGACTGTGTGTGGCAGTGCGGCTGTTCCGTCGCCGATCTCTTCAATCATCATGAGGAGGTACTGCGCAACGCCGATTTCTGCGGGACTGCCGAATCCGCTCATAACGCAACCACTTTGGTTGTGGCGGTGGAAACAAGTGCGCCGTTGCCGTCGTGGACATCGACCGAGGTTGTGAGTCGTCCGCCTGATGGGCCACCAATTGCGGTTGCGGTCGCGGTGAGCGGTCCCACACGACCGAGATCGAGGTAGGCCAAGTGCATATCGGTGGTGACCGCCCCGCCGTCAAACAATGAACGAGCAAGAGATGCCGATGCTTCGTCGACGAGTGACGCATGAATTGCGCCATGGAGCGCGCCGACGGTGTTGCACACGACGGGTCGGAGTTCTATTGACGCGATTCCTGGTTGGCTCACGAGAAGTTTGAGTTCATCGAGATAGTTCGTCTCAAGTTTCTCGTGGGCCGAATTCGCATTCATCTTTCGACGCCCGGGTGTCATGTCGATCGTGATGTTCACGAGGTGTTCGGGGCGGGGAACAACGGCGAACGTGAGAAGAGCTGATCCCGCGGGCCGTTCACCATCGGCGAGTAATTCAGCTTCGATCACGAGGGTGCGCCGTCCGCGACGACGAACATGGAGGTTGGCCTGAAGTAGTTCGGTGGGGCCCACAGGAAGCAGGTGGATCGACATGTCGGCGGTGAAGGCCCAGTCAGGGTCGGAAGCGGTGATGGAGCGCATTCCGCCGAGAGCGTCAACGAGCATGGCCACTGTGGCGAGCCGGGCCATCCCGTCGGGAGTTGACGTGAATGGGGTGACAGGCAGCCAGCCGCGTACATCGCCCGTTTCATCTTGTTCGGACTCAAGTGCCAAAAGGCTCATCGCATGTCGAGGCGGGGGATAGGCCGGACGAAAGTCGTCTGAGGCATCGTCGGCAGGCACGAGGAGCGAGTCTATGGGGCCTGCGCTGTCCTCTTTTCGGTCGTCACCGGTAGGGTCAGAACTCGTGCGCCAACGGTCGATGTTTCGGTTTGCCCTTGCAGTCGGTCTCGGCTTCGTAACGCTCATTTGTGTATCGAACCTGGCGCAGGCGCAATCGGCGACAACCACTCCGCGAGTGGTGCCTGCTTCACTTCGGATTCGAGCGTTTGGTGACGCCGTTACCGCCGGATTTGGTGTCGATCGTTCTGGTGCAGCGCTTCCAATCGCTGACGCAACGCAATGTCGTCCGAAGTGGATCGGAGACGGCACTGCAACGACCGCAGGAACTCGCTGTTCCTCGAACGGAGCGAACGGGCCGGGTTCGCCCGTCGATGAGATCTCATTCAGCGCCGATTTTGGGATGGCGAACAAGATGTCGTGGGCCGCACAGGTTGCGAGTCAACTGGGTGCGGTGGATTTCGCCAACTATGCAGTCACTGGCTCAAGTCTTGCGAGTTGGTTGAACCTTCCGCCGGATGATGATGCTCCCAGTGAAGGAGCGCAACACGATCTCCTTGAACGCATCGAACGCGATGATCCTGACATTGTCCTCGCAACGATCGGCGGGGAAGCGATCCTGCAGCAGCCGGCGGGGGCAGTTCGAACCTGCGCGAAATGGTCTGTTGACGGAATTGATAAAGCGCAGTTTCTTTCATGTGTGAACGCACTTCTTGATCGGCAGTTAGTCAAACAACGTGTGATGGCGATCGCATTTGATGTCTTGGCCAGCACACAAAACGCAAAACTTCTCTTCGCCACCTATCTCCCTGCCGAGCCACAGTTCAGTGTCCTTGTTCCTTGGCAACAAACCGTTCTTGCCGAGGCGATCAACATCCAGATTCGCCAAGCCGTACAGGGGGTGGTCGAGTCTGGAGCAGCATGGGCGAAGAGAATCGATGTAGTCGAAGTGTCCTTTCAGACCGATCGTTGCCCATTACCGGTCATTCCTGGCCCGTGGCTTCTCGGCCGCACGTGGTTCACGCCTGTGTCGAGGTGCGGAGCTGGGGCTTCACCCACCCCCAGCCAACGAGCATTTACTCCGGTGAGTTTGGGGACGGTTCCAAGTGCCTCGCTCCAGCAGTTGATGGCGACTGCGGCGATTGCAGTTATCCAGCGCCAGGCCTGGGTCTAGGGATTCGCTTGTTAGCGCCTACCGACGGTGGGGCCGGCGTTTCCTCTTACCGCTGATGGGTGACAGGATGGGGGAAGTTCGAAGGCCCTTGCGGCCAAATGGGGGAGGACTCAAATGCTCGATCTTCTGATCAAAGGCGGATCCGTTATCGACGGAACTGGCCGTGAACGATTCCGCGCCGACGTTGGTGTTCGCGACGGCCGCATCGTTGCCATCGGTGACATCAACGAACAGGCTGCCAAGACGATCAACGCCGAAGGGCGCGTCGTCACCCCCGGCTTTATTGATCTCCATACCCACTACGACCCGCAGGTCATGTGGGACCCAGCGGCAACTCCTTCGTCGTTGCACGGTGTCACGTCAGTATTCGGCGGCAACTGTGGTTTCTCTATTGCACCGGTAACTCCTGAAGCAGCGGAGTACCTCATCCCCATGCTTGCACGCGTGGAAGGTATGCCGGTTGAGTCTCTTGAAGCGGGGCTCGATCTCATGTGGGACGGATTCGGTTCATGGCTGAATCGTCTTGAAGGAAACCTTGCGGTCAACGCCGGATTCATGGTCGGACACAGCGCGCTTCGTCGAGTTGTTATGGGCGAGGATGCAGTCGGACACGAGGCAACTCCCGAGCAGATTGCCGCAATGGTCGCACTTCTTCATCGCAGCATCGAAGAAGGCGGCATGGGTTTCTCCAGCACCGCGTCGAACACCCACAATGATCATCAAGGCAACCCGGTGCCATCGCGTTGGGCGACCCGCGATGAATTTATTGCGCTTTCGACTGCGGCTGGTCAGCACGCAGGGACCTCACTTGAATTTATCTCATCGGCCTCGGCGTTCTTCAATGACGATGAAATGAATCTCATGGCCGACATGAGCGTCGCTGCCCAGCGTTCGCTCAACTGGAACGTGATGGTTGTTTCTTCTGATCCCGCTACCGCGGAAGGTCGTGCAAACAAACTGTCGGCTTCAGATGTTGCTGCAGCCAAGGGCGGTCATGTCGTTGGGTTGTGTCTTCCCGAGCCAATGCGCATGCGTCTCTGCTTCGCCACCGGGTTTGTTCTCGACATCCTTCCCGGAATTAAAGACGTCATTCACCTGCCGCTGCCCGAACGCAAAGCGGCACTTACTGATCCTGCAGTACGCGCAACGATTGCTGCCGCACTTTCACAGATGCCACCTCAGCACTCGCTTGCCGCGCTTGCCGACTATCGCATCATCGATGTTTCGAAAGATGAACTGCGCCCGTACGTCGGCCGACTCGTTGCCGACATTGCAAACGAAAAGGGAATTGCACCAATCGACGCGCTCCTCGACATCGTTGTTGCCGACGATCTGCTTACCGGCCTCGAGCCACGCTTCATCGGTACCGACGACGAGTCATGGGTTGAGCGTGTGCGACTTCTCGAAAACGACCCTCGGGTTATTGCTGGTGGTTCCGATGCGGGTGCTCATCTCGACATGATGAAGACGTTCGCGTGCCATACCGGTTTCTTGGCCGAAGCAGTTCGCAATCGTCAACTCATTTCGCTTGAACGCGCGGTGCAGTTGTTCACCGATGCGCCGGCACGCTTTTATGGTGTGCGCGATCGCGGACGCGTCGCCGAAGGCTGGTTCGCTGATCTCGTCATTCTTGATCCGGACAAGGTTGGCCCTGGCGAAGTCGTGCCCCGTCAAGATCTTCCGGCCAACGGCTGGCGTCTCTACTCAGAAGCAACGGGTATAGAGGCCACCATCGTGAATGGTGTCGAGATCGTGCGCGATGGCAAGGTCACCGGCGATACGCCAGGAACCACGCTGCGTTCTGGTCGCGACACCGAAACCGTCGCTATCTGAGTCTCGAAACTCGAATCAGAAATCGGGAATCGGAATGTCGAGCGTGCTCGACTCGGTACCGCCATCGATCTCGATGATCTTGCCGGTGACATAACGCGCCGCGGGCGACGACAAGTACAGGACGCCGAGAGCGATGTCCTCTGGTTCGCCGATGAAGCGAAGCGGTGTGTTGGCGATCATGGCGTCGCGAATTTCTGGCATAACGAGAACAGTTTCGAGTGCCGAAGTTGCCGTTGAACCAACCGCAATACCGTTCACTCGGACCTTTGGGTTGAGGTCGGTGGCGAGGTAGCGGGTGAGGTGGCTGAGCCCGGCCTTGGCTACGCCGTATTGGGTGAGGCCTCGAGCGGCGGTGCGTCCGGCCATCGAGGAGATGTTCACGACGCAGCCGTGATTCTCAACCAACTGCGGAATGCAGGCCTGCGTAAGAGCAAGGGCGGTGGTCACATTGAAGTGGAATGCGGCTTCAAACGACTTGGCAGTGACGTCGGTGATGGCTGCAGGAGGCGATCCGCCAGCGTTGTTCACAACGATGTCGATCTTGCCGAGCTCTTCGATTGCGGCGTTAGCGAACTCGTCGAGGAACTCGAGCTTATTGACATCGCCGGGAAGGACGAACGCACGACGACCGAAACCGCGAATAGCGGTTGCGATCTCTTCGAGTTGGTCGACGCTGCGAGAAGTGATGGCGACATCGGCGCCAGCTTCAGCAAGAGCAAGGGCAGATGCAGCACCAATGCCACGTCCGGCACCAGTGACGATGGCGACTTTGCCATCAACGCGAAAACGATCAAGGAGACTCATGGCCGCAGACACTAGAGCCCAGTGAGGCTCAGCGTCGCATGATGTCGGTGCGAATCGTCAGTTTTGAGAGAGCCCCAGAGTCGATGGTGACGCCAAGCCCTGGTCCAACGGGAACCATGATTGTTCCGTTGCCGCTCGGACCCGAAACGCTGAACGGTGCGCAGATGTCCTCGGTAAAAAAGCGAGAGGTAGCCGCAATGTCGCCAGTGAGGGTTGCGTTGGGATGGGCGGCGAGCGCGATGTTTGCCGCGCGACCGATTCCGCAATCGAGCATCCCGCCGACCCACGCGTCGATACCGAGGCTCGCGCAATGGTCGAGAACGGAAGCAGCCTCGAGCCAACTTCCATAGCGCGGAGCTTTTATGCAAACGACGGAACATGCACCCATGTCAAGTGCTTCGCGGGTCACGACTGCTGATGTGAGCGATTCGTCAAGACATACCGGCGTCGAAATGCGCCGTGCGAGTTCCGCGTGATCGAGCAAGTTGTCGGCGGCAAGAGGCTGCTCGATGTACGCGAGATTGAATGCATCAAGCTCGCTGAGAGTCTTTGCATCGCCAAGGGAGTAGGAGCCGTTCGCGTCGACGCTGAGTGCAATTGAAGTGCCGGCTGCCTCGCGGGCGGCGCGAACGAAAGCAATGTCACGACCGGGAGCGATTTTGATTTTGATCCGCCCGTAGCCCTCGGCCACACGGATCGAAACGTCAGTGGCAAGAGCTTCAGGGGTTTCCAGTAGTCCGATGGCAACGCCGGCAGGCACAACTAACGAGGGGCCAGGAGGGTGGGGTGCGAAGAGCTGCGCAAGCGATGTCGAAGCCCGACGGCCTTGCGCATCGAGAAGCGCGAGTTCAATCGAAGCTTTGGCCATCGGATGGCCGATGATGTCGACGAAGAGCGATGAAAGATCAGTCGCGGTGATGGGGCCTTCGGCGGCGAGTAGTCGTGGAACGAGAAGTTCCTGCAGCGCGAGGTATGCGCCATCGACGTATTCCTCGCTGTATGTCGGCTCGGGGAGTGCGGCACATTCGCCCCACCCTTCGTCCTCGCCCCCGAGTATGCGGACAATGGCTGCGGTACGGGTGCTCACCGTTCCGTGCGACGCAGTAAACGGCGAGACCATCGGCAGGGCGATAACTCGCAGTTCAACGGCCTCAACACGCATAGGGCGAGCCTACGACCCGGGCAGATCGGGTACCTCGGCGGTAGCCTTTGCTCATGTTCTTCGGATCCCGCACCCCTGAAATGGTCGACCCTTCTGCAGCGCTTCCTGGGCGCGATGTAACGATGCCAGTGGCTTCTGCGCACCTTGTGTTCGGAACGCCAATGACTCCGCCGTTTCCAGAGAACTGCGACTCCATCGTTGTGGGCATGGGGTGCTTCTGGGGCGCGGAACGAAAGTTCTGGCAATTGCCCGGCGTCTACACAACCGCAGTTGGCTACGCCGGTGGCTATACGCCGAACCCAACCTATGAAGAGACCTGCTCGGGTCTGACCGGCCATACCGAGGTTGTGCTTGTGGTCTGGGACCGAACCCAGACTGACCTCGACGCAGTACTGCGGTGTTTCTGGGAGAACCACGATCCGACCCAAGGCCATCGCCAGGGCAACGACATCGGCACGCAGTACCGCTCAGCGATCTTCTGCACCGACGAACTGCAGCTCGCTGCAGCCAAGGTCAGTGCCGTTCGCTTCGGCGAGATGCTGTCGGCTGCGCACCTTGACGCCGTCACAACCGAGATCGGTTTGGCTGGTCCGTTCTTTTACGCCGAGGACTACCACCAGCAATATCTGGCGAAGAATCCGAATGGCTACTGCGGTTTGGGCGGCACTGGAGTGACCTGCCCGGTGGGCATTTCCGGCGTCTGAAGGTCCGCGGTTCGCAGAATTGACGTCAAATGAGGGGTCCGCGCCTTGTGGATCTCCTGTGAATAACTTGTTGCATTGCTAGTGCGATCCCAAGGGGGCCTTGGGGCGTGTCCAATGTCACGCCGAAATGGGCCCGAGGGTCATTGCAGTTTGATGACAAACCCAACAAACCTTTGGGTGCTTTGTTGCAATTCCATGACGAACGGGTTCGCCCGGTCGGCGTCTCCGTGATGGTCGCGGAGCTCGTGGAGGCGCACGAAAGGAGCACGCAATGTCAGCAGTTCCGTTTCTCTCACGTTCGGCAGATCGCCTCACTCACGGAGCCGTGGTCGCAATGGCGTTTGGGTTGGTGTTCGCAATCGTGATCGTCGGCGTCGTAACCGGCGCCGCCAGTGCCAAGGGCGAAGAGCCCACCGCGCTCGTGCCAGTCGCTGCAACGGTGCCGGTCGATATGTACACCGCCATGGCCGATATCGCTGCGGCGCTTGCGACGCTTCCTCCTCCACCTCCTCCCACGACCGTGCCTGCTCGGCGGGTACAGACCCGACCTGAAGTGAGGGTTGACCCATCCGATCCAGGCGTCTGGGATGCGCTGGCTCATTGTGAGACTCGTGGAAATTGGGCCACTGATTCGGTTCCCGGTTTCTCCGGTGGCCTCGGCTTCCATCATGGAACCTGGAGGGCCATGGGAGGAAGAGAATTCGCGGAGATCGCCGCCGATGCCAGCCGTGAACAGCAGATTGAGGTGGCGCAGCGGGTGCTTGAACGCTCCGGCTGGGGCGCCTGGCCCGGATGTTCCAGACTCCTCGGACTTCGCTAGTCGAAATTCGCTCGTTGAAAGAGGGTCGCCGCCCACCTGCACGGTTGCGGCGACCCTCCGCTAGATTGCCGATTCTTACCAACGAACTTCCGAGGAAGGGAACCTTCATGGCTTTCGAGCTTCCCGCTCTGCCGTACGCCCAAGATGCGCTCGCACCGACAATCAGTGCCGAGACCATGGAATATCACTACGGCAAGCATCATCAGACCTACGTCGACAACTTGAACAAGGCTGTCGCCGGAACCGCCGACGAGAATGCCTCGCTTGAGGACATCATCATGAAGGCCGAAGGCCCGCTGTTTAACAACGCAGCCCAGGTCTGGAACCACACCTTCTTCTGGAACTCACTGTCACCCAATGGTGGCGGTCAGCCCACCGGTGCAATCGCCGATCGCATCGCTGCCGACTTCGGTGGCTACGACGCCTTCCGTGCGCAGATCACCGACGCTGGCCTTACGCAGTTCGGTTCAGGTTGGGCATGGCTCGTCGAGAAAGACGGCAAGCTCGCCATCATGAAGACCCCGAACGCCGACCTTCCCATGAAGCACGGCGCCAAGGCCCTCTTCACCATCGATGTCTGGGAACACGCCTATTACATCGATTACCGCAATGCACGGGCCAAGTTCATCGAGGTTGTTCTCGACAAGCTCGTCAACTGGGAATTTGTCAACGCCAATTTGGCGTCCTGATCCCTACCACGTGCCTGATTCTCGAACGGGACCCCTATCGGGGTCCCGTTTCGCGTACCGTCATCAGTCGTGATTGATTCTCTGGTCCTCGCCGCAACCGATCCCGCTGCGCTCGAGGCTGCGTGCGGCGATAACACCGGATGGTTCTGCGAGCGTGTTTTTGAGTGGACAGGTTCAAAGACGTGGGCTCGCGCCGCGGAATGGTTTATCGCCAAGCCGCTTTCAATTCTGCTCGTTGTTGTCGTTGCGGGGATCGTTGCAATGATCGTGCGGCGAATGATTTCGAGATCAATGGACCAATTGTTCGCCGGCAGCTCAGAAAAAAAGCACAGCCGCAAGGGCAAGCTTCGTCGTCGGACCTCTGAAGTACTCCTTGCATCGGGAGATACCTCGGTGCGAACGCAAGCAAGACTCGAAACTCTTACCGCAGTCTTTCGTTCCATCGGAACCGCGTTCGTGTGGTTCCTCGCGCTTTTCTTCACCCTTGAAGTGTTGGGCATAAGTCTCGGACCGCTGTTGGCCACGGCCGGCATCGTCGGCGTCGCGTTGGGTTTTGGAACCCAAACCATGGTGCGCGACTTCATCAGCGGTTTCTTTATCGTCGCTGAAGATCAATTCGGCGTTGGCGACACTATCGATGTCGGCGGTGGCGCCAAAGGAGTTGTCGAACGGATCACACTGCGCGCGACACACATTCGTGATCCTGAGGGAACGATGTGGCACGTCGCTAACGGTCAGATTGTGAAGGTCGCGAACAAGAGTCAGGAATGGGCGCGCGCGCTTATCGACGTGGTGCTTCCGTACGATGCCGATATTTCGGCGGTCAGTAATGTCATGCAGGAAGTTGCCGACACCATTCAGGCCGATCCGGAATGGTCAACAAAGATCATGGAACGCGCTGAGATCTGGGGCATCCAGGAATTCGACGCCGACGGTGTGCACGTCCGTATGGTTATTAAGACCGAACCCGCGGCGCAGTTTGGTGTGTTACGTGAGTTGCGCGCGCGAATGAAGGAAACCTTCGACGAACGAGGCATCTCGTTTGCCTATGCCGGTTCGCCGACCCAAGTAGTGCTCACCGAAACGCCAGCACCAAAGGCGCCGCCGCCGACGGCAGCAGCCAAGGCGAATATGCCGTCGTCAGACGGCGTCGGGATCGTCGGCGAGGGTGACAGCGACGCTGGCTTCGGCGCCGACGGTGACGCTGACTGACGTTGCGTTTGCTGCTTCGCGAACATCTTCAAGAACGCTTTGGAACGCCTCGGTGCGCGGGGTGGTGTCAGTGACGTCGATGAGATCGACCGGCCACTTGAGCGAACGCTTCGCTTCGGTTTTGGCCCGGCGTGCAGCGCTGAGGATTTCTGCACCCATCGCGTAGGCGAGCGGGCTGCCATCGGCGGCCGCATCGCGAAGTTGTGATGCGTTGGGCCACGGAGCACGGTGCACTGAACCGCTCTGCCACCAGGACCACACCTCTTCGGTGACGAAGGGAAGGAACGGTGCGAACAAGCGAAGCAGCGTTGAGAGTGTGAGTTGCAATGCGGCCTGTGCTGAGCGGGCGGCGTCATCGCCACGACTTCCGTAGGCGCGGGTCTTCACGAGTTCGAGGTACTGATCGCAGAACTGCCAGAAGAACGCCTCGGTACGCTCGAGGGCTCGGGCGTAGTCGTAACCATCGAACGCAGTGGTTGCATCGTCAACAAGTGCGGCAAGATCAGCGAGCATGGCTCGGTCGAGCGGTTCGGTGATTGCTGACCGATCATGAATCTGGGCAACGCCATCTTCAGAACCAAGGCCAAGAGCGAAACGACTCGCATTCAGCAACTTGATACCGAGACGGCGGCCAATTTTCATCTGGCCTTCGTCGAAGGCGGTGTCGGTGCCGGGACGCGCGCTTGCGGCCCAGTAGCGAACGGCGTCAGAACCGTATTGCTCAAGAAGATGAAGGGGAGTGACGACATTGCCCTTCGACTTCGACATCTTTTTGCGGTCAGGGTCGAGTACCCAGCCGGAGATGCTCGCATTGCGCCACGGAATTGAGTTGTGCTCGAGGTGTGAACGAACAGTGGTCGAGAACAACCACGTGCGGATGATCTCGTGTGCTTGCGGGCGCATGTCCATTGGGAACGTGCGAGCAAACAAATCGTCGTCCTCGCCCCATCCGGTTGCAATCTGGGGAGTGAGCGAAGAGGTTGCCCATGTGTCCATGACATCGGGATCGCCGGTGAAGCCACCTGGCACGTCACGCTGCGCTTCGGTGTAGCCCGCGGGAGTGTCGGTGGCCGGGTCGATGGGCAACGCTGATTCGTCAGCGGTGATGGGCTGATCGTGGATGGGCGAACCATCGGCGTCGAGCGGATACCAAATGGGGAACGAGACGCCGAAGAAGCGCTGACGGCTGACAAGCCAGTCGCCGTTGAGACCGTTTACCCAGTTCTCATAACGAACGCGCATATGCGGCGGATGCCAGTGAAGTTCTTTACCGCGTTCGAGCAATGCTTCGCGCAATGGAAGATCGCGTCCACCGTTACGCAAGTACCACTGACGGCTAGTGAGAATTTCGAGAGGACGATCGCCCTTTTCGAAGAACTTCACTGGATGCGTGATGGGCTTCGGTTCGCCATCAAGTTGGTTGGCGTCGCGTAACAGGTCGACGATACGGACCTGAGCCTGCTTGATTGTCTTGCCGGCAAGTTCGCCGTAAGCGTCAATTGCACTCTCACCTGCGGCGACGATCCATTCCGGCGCTTCGGACTGGATGCGACCGTCAACGCTGATGATCGAGCGAGTTTCGAGTTGCAGTTCGCGCCACCAAATGACGTCGGTGAGGTCACCGAACGTACAGATCATCGCGATGCCGGAGCCTTTTTCAGGATCGGCTAATTCATGCGGCTTGATTTCAACTTCGACACCAAACAGGGGCGTTCGAACAGTTGAACCAAAGAGTGGTTTGTAACGCTCATCGTCGGGGTGGGCAACGAGCGCAACACAGGCGCCGAGAAGTTCAGGGCGAGTTGTTTCGATGTAGATCGGTTCACCGTTGTCGGTGCGCACGAAGGGCAGGCGGTGATAAGCGCCTGGCATCTCGCGGTCTTCAAGTTCTGCCTGAGCAACTGCACAACGGAAGTCGACGTCCCACAACACCGGAGCTTCTGCCTGGTAGGCCTCGGCGCGTGCAAGGTTGCGAAGGAACGCGCGCTGGGCAACGCGACGACAGCGATCGTCAATGGTTGCGTAGGTGAGCGACCAGTCAACCGAAAGTCCGAGCGCGCGGAAGAGTTCTTCGAATGCTTTTTCATCTTCAGCGGTGAGCGTGTTGCACAACTCGATGAAGTTGCGGCGGCTGATCTGGGCCGGAAGTTTCTTCTGATCTTCCTTTGGGCGATCGGACATTGGTGTCGGCGTTGCGAAGTTGGGGTCGTACGGCAATGACGGATCGCACTGCACGCCGTAGTAGTTCTGCACCCGGCGTTCGGTGGGCAGGCCGTTGTCGTCCCATCCCATTGGATAGAAGACCGACTTGCCACGCATGCGTTGGTAGCGAGCGATGGTGTCGGTGTGGGTGTAACTGAAGACGTGGCCGACATGGAGCGAGCCGCTGACGGTCGGGGGAGGAGTATCGATCGAGTACACGCCATCTCGGGTGGCGGTGCGATCGAAGGAATAGGTGCCGTCGGCGTCCCAGGTCGCGCCCCAGCGGGCCTCAAGGCCCTCAAGGTCGGGTTTTTGGGGGACCGTCCAACTGCTTCGCGGGGTGGGGGTGGCCGATGTCATGACCCGATCACGCTAGTTCGCCCCGGCTGTTCGACTCACGTGAGGACTCGCAGGAGGGGGTGTGGGGACAGGTAGCGTTGTTAGTCGTGCTTCACCTCTTCGATACCGCTCAGGGCAAGGTTGTGCCCTTCGAACCCCGTGAACCGGGGAAGGTCTCGATGTACGTGTGCGGACCAACGGTCTATGGGCCACCCCATTTGGGTCATGGTCGCTTCTCACTCGTGTTCGATGTGCTGCGCCGCTATCTCACCTGGACAGGTCTCGAGGTCAATTACGTCTCGAATATCACCGACATCGACGACAAGATCATCAAGCGGGCGAACGACGAAGGTCGAGAGTGGTCCGATATCGCGCAGAAGTGTGAGCAGGTGTGGTGGAAGGCCATGGAGGCCATCGGTGTCGACCCTCCGACCTCCGACCCCCACGCCACCGCCTATGTCGATCAGATGGTTGCACTCATTGCCGACCTGATCGCTCGCGATGTTGCCTACGTCTCCGACGACGGCGTGTACTTCACCCCAACTGCTGTTGCCGACTACGGATTGCTTGCGCGTCAGTCGATCGAGTCGCTGCAGGCCGGGGCTCGTGTCGAAGTGGCAGACCACAAGCATTCGCCGATTGATTTCGCGCTTTGGAAGTTCACCAAGCCGGGTGAACCTTCGTGGCCATCACCATGGGGTGAAGGCCGACCGGGTTGGCATACCGAGTGTGTCGTGATGTCGCTCGATCTTTTGGGTGAAGGGTTCGATATCCACGGCGGAGGCCAAGACCTCGCTTTTCCGCATCATGAGAACGAACGCGCCCAAGCATTGGCCTCAGGGCGCACATTTGCGCGGCATTGGATGCACAACGGCTTTGTTGAAGTCGGTGGCGAGAAGATGTCGAAGAGTCTCGGCAACTTCACCAATCTTCTTGACCTTGTTGAATCCACCGATCCGCGCGCGTATCGCTTGCTGGTTCTTCGATCGCATTACCGCACACCTCTTGAAGTCACCCGCGCAACAACCGAAGATGCGTCAGCGGCGTTACGTCGACTCGACGCGTTCGCTCGTCGCTCGGTAAATGCCGGACTGGCGGGCGAACCCGATGCCGCTTTGATCGAAGCATTCCGCACCGCGATGGACAACGATCTCGATACGCCCGCTGCCGTTGCCTTGCTGTTTGGTCTTGTTGGTCAAGCGAATAGCTCGCTTGATGCGGGCGACTCCGCAACGGCAGCGCCGCTAGCGGCCGCGGCTTTTGAAATTTGTCGCGCGGTTGGGCTCGTCCTCAACGCTGGCGGCGAAGAAGTTCCTGCCGAGATTCTTGACCGTGCTCGTGCTCGCGACGAGGCCCGCGCCGCCAAGGACTGGGCCGCTGCTGATGCCATTCGCGATGAACTCACCGACGCCGGTTGGCTGGTTGAGGACACCGCCGACGGTACCCAGGTTCGTCCCGCCTGATGGCAAGGCAGAGAGAACGTCAGCCGTTCCCGCGCGGGTTCTGGGTTATTTGGACAACTGTCGCAATTGACCTCATTGGTTTCGGCATTGTGCTGCCGATCCTTCCGCTCTATGCAGAACGGTTTGGTGCCGGTGCGGCTGTTATCGGCCTCTTGTCCGCAACGTTCTCACTTGCACAACTCGTGTTCGCTCCGGTGTGGGGAAAATTGAGCGATCGTATTGGGCGCAAGCCCATCATCATTTTGTCGTTATGCGGAACGGCAGTCGGTTCGCTCGTGACGGGTTTTGCCGGAGCGTTGTGGATTCTGTTTCTCGGCCGGATTATTGATGGCATATCGGGCGCGTCGGTGTCGGTCGCGCAAGCGGCCGTGGCCGACATTTCGCCGGCACGTCAGCGTGCTCGCTACATGGGCATTATTGGCGCAGCATTTGGCGTTGGCTTTGTTGCCGGTCCCATCATCGGCAGCCTTGCCGCCCTTGTCGATCCGAAAGCGCCGTTCTTTGTCGCAGCAGCGATTGCGGCGGTCAATGCGCTTGTGGCACTAAAGCGGCTTCCTGAAACCGCGCACGGAGCAGCGGGACATCCGCTCGCTCGACCCGAAGTCGTTGCGGCGCGCGAGGCGGAAGCTGCCGCAGCGAACGCTGACGCGAAAAACATCGCCGAAGCCCCGGCACTCGACGGACCAGGGATTGTTGAACCAGCTCACGGCGTGTTTCATCACGCTCATGCCGATCACACCTCGCCGGCCCGCCGCGCAGAAATCATTCGGCTGATCGTCATTGCGTTCGTTGGCATTGTCGCCTTTAGTGGTTTCGAAGCGACATTTTCATTGTTGGCGAGCAATCGCTACGGACTCGGGTTGTCGGGAACCGCAGCCGTGTTCGCAGGTATCGGGGTCGTACTCGTTGGTGTGCAAGGTGGCCTCGTCGGTCCGGCCACGCGCCGATTGGGCGAAACGCGAACTCTTCGTTTCGGTTTGATCTCGAACTGTTTCGGCCTTTTCGTTCTTGCGTTTGATCTTGGTTGGGCGGGTCTCGTGGTCGCCCTACTGCTGCTCACGGTCGGGCAGGGGCTACTGACTCCCACCCTTTCCTCGGCAGTGGCAGGTCGGGCTGGGAGTGACACAGGCGTTTGGTTGGGCTGGCAGCAATCGGCGGGAGGTGCCGCACGAGTTGTCGGGCCCCTTGCCGCCGGGGCGCTCTTTCAATGGGCAGGCATGGGTTGGCCGTACGCGGTGGGTGCGGCATTGGCCGCTTTCGCCCTCACCCTTGTGCCCGGTCGCCCCAAGTCGGCATCAGCGGTTACCGCAGGGTAACTTGGCGGACGCACGCGTCGTCCCCGGATGCAACCGGGTCCCCCGAGAGGAACGCCAATGTCCGATTACAGCCTTGATCTCAACGAAGACCAGCAAACACTGGTCGATTGGGTTCACACCTTTGCTGCTGATGTGATTCGTCCCGCTGCTGAAGAGTGGGACGAGCGTGAAGAGTTTCCGTGGCCAATTGTGCAAGAAGCTGCCAACATCGGTTTGTACGGCTGGGAGTTCATGGCTGCAAACCTCGGCGATCCCACCGGTCTTTCAATCGTTCTCGCAATCGAAGAATTGTTCTGGGGCGATGCCGGTATTGGTCTTTCCATCTTCGGTTCTGGTCTCGCCGCCGCGGGTATCAGTGGTAACGGCACACCCGAACAGGTCATGGAATGGGTGCCGCAGTGCTATGGCACTGCCGACAAGGTGCAGCTTGGTGCGTTCTGCGTAAGCGAACCCGACGCTGGTTCCGATGTTTCCTCGTTGCGCACGCGTGCGGTGTACGACGAAAAGACCGACGAGTGGGTGCTTAATGGCACCAAGGCATGGATCACCAACGGTGGCATTGCCGACATTCACGTCGTTGTTGCTGCGGTTGACCCTGAACTCAAGGGTCGCGGTCAGGCATCGTTTGTGGTTCCTCCCGGCACCAAGGGTTTGTCGATGGGCCAGAAGTACAAGAAGCACGGCATCAAGGCCTCGCATACGTCTGAAGTTGTTCTCGATGATGTTCGTGTTCCAGGTCGTTGCTTGCTCGGCGGTAAGGAAAAGCTCGACGAGAAACTCGCTCGTGCACGCGAATCTGGAAGCAGCGGCCAGAAGCAGCCGGCAATGGCAACCTTCGAAGCCACACGCCCCGCGGTTGGGGCACAGGCGCTCGGTGTTGCTCGAGCGGCCTACGAGTACTCACTTGAGTACGCGAAAGAGCGTCAGGCCTTTGGTCGTCCGATCATCATGAATCAAGCGATCGCATTCAAGCTCGCCGACATGAAGATGGAAATTGACGCTGCCCGATTGCTCGTGCATCGCGCCGCGTGGATGGCCGCAACTCGCAAGGAGTTCAAGGCTGGCGAAGGATCAATGTCGAAGCTCAAGGCCGGCGAAGTTGCTGTGTGGGTCACCGAACAGGCCATTCAGATTCTTGGTGGCTACGGCTACACCCGTGAGTACCCCGTCGAGCGTTGGCACCGTGACGCCAAGATCTTCACGATCTTCGAAGGAACTTCAGAGATTCAGCGCTTGGTTATCAGCCGCAATATCTCTGGTTTGCGAATTCCGTAAACCGCTCAACTCATCCGGCGCGCTGAGCGTCATCAGTTCGGGCGCTGCGCGTACCACTGCTTCAACGCGCTCTCGATTGCCGTGGTCACGGTCGGAGCGATATGGGCAGATCCGGCAATTGAATAGTGCAGGTCATCAAAGCGGATCGTTTCGCCGCTTGGTGTTCGGTCCTCGCAGGGTCCTCCTGTGCACAACAACTCATTGAGATCAATCGACACCGTTGTGTCGCTATGTGCAAGCGCATACCGACGTTGGATCTGGCGCAACTGGGCAAACTTTCCAATATTTGAAGCCGTGAGACTGTCCTCGATTTTCTCATCAGGGAAGACTTGCGGATCGGCTTGAGAAACGATGACAAGCGGTATGCCGTTCTCTGTGGCGATCGCAGCGGCTTTGTCGAGTTCGGCGCTGTAGAGGTCAATCCATTCGGTCGAACCAAAGGCGACCCAAGTTCCATCGACAAGTACGTCATAGGTATCGCGTAAGGCACCCGACCAAACAATGGCGTCAGGCGAAAACGACACCGATGCGTCGCGCCATTTGGCCTCCCAGCCCGCGCACGAACCACCACCAGTACGCAAGATTCCAAACGACCGAGTTTGCTGCTGCATCAGCGGGCATTCGAAGACTCCCTTATTCCAAATGACGATGCGGGTGGGGTCGAACGGCGAGTTGTACCCGGTGGGCCAAGGGAACTCGACGATTCCGCCACCTATTGTCCACGCCACGGAATCGCCAAACCACAGAAGTGAAATGGGTGGGTCGGCGTTTTTGGCGGCTCCTGCTGCTGGCGCAACATTCGAGGAGAAATCGGTAGGCGCCGGCGCTGATGGCGCAGCACCGAACCAGACGATTCCGAGCACAAGCGCGGTGGCGCCGAGCGCTCCGAGACCGCCGTAAATGCGGCTTGGTCGTTTGGTTGTTGCTGCTTCGCTTGATGCTGGTTTGCGCCGTCGGAAAGGCTGCTCGATGAGGTACCAACTGAGAGCGGTGGCGACTGCAGTGAGCGCAACTCGAATCACGAAGAGTTCGATGCGGCCGGCCTGATCGTCGCTGAGGTGAAGACGTTCTCCTGTGACAAACACTTTGATTGGCCAATGCCAGAGGTAAAGCCCGTAGGAGACGAGCCCGAGTGTTCGGAACCAGCGAAAACTAAGTGCCTTCGTAACGATGGAATCATGACCATTGAGCGCGAGCACGACGATGCCTGTCGCGATCGCTATGAGGAGAAATCCGCCCGTGTAAAGCCAGTCTGAACGGAAGTCGGCAGTACTTGCAATGCCGATCAACGCAGCGAGCGCAACAAGCGCTGCTGTGGTGAGCACCGTGCGGGTCGCGGCCTTCAAGGAATTCACCGGCCAGAGGCGGATAATGCAGGCAATCGCAATACCCACGAAGAGAGCCTGCGAACGCGTATCAGTGCCGAGGTAGACGCGTGACGGATCGGAACCAGGTGTCCGCAGGATCCACATGAGCGCACATGAACCAACTGCGCCCACGACAGCACCGATGAGTGCGACGTGCGCGAGGCGGTGTAGCCCGATGCGTCGCTTTAAAAGGGCGATTGTCCCGATTAGGGCTAGCGGAAACACCAAGTAGAACTGCTCTTCGACGGCAAGCGACCAGAAATGGTTGAGCGGAGATTCGGTGCCGAACGCGGCTTGGTAGGAGTTCTGCTGAGCGATCGACCACCAGTTGGCGATGTAGGTGAGAGCGGCAACGGCGTGTCCACGCAGCGATGAATCAACAGACCCGTGATCAAGGATCCTGGCAACAATGACGACGACCACGATTGTGGCGATTGAGGCAGGTAGGAGTCGGCGAGCGCGTCTGGCGAAGAACCCCGAAGCCGACATTGATTTTGTGCGGTCAACCTCTTCGAGGGCGAGCGAGGTAATGAGGAAACCGGAAAGCACGAGGAAGATATCGACGCCGAGGAATCCGGCCGGCACGATTTCAGGGGCGAAGTGATACATCACCACCGCGGCAACGGCGAGACCCCGCAACCCGTCAAGCGCGGGGATATGC
>JBILIB010000096.1:0-7834 GCA_044350215.1 Acidimicrobiales bacterium | reverse complement strand
CGCGGTAGCCGATGGTGTCGATTGCTCGGCCTTCCATCTTTCCGCCGCCGGGTGCTCCGCCATCGGTGCCGGCTTCCTGAACAAACGCGAAACCGTGGCCTTCGCCACGCGGCTTCGGTACCACAAACATCGTGAGTGCTTTGTGCGTGAGTGACTTATCGGTGTTGGTGCGAGCGAGAAGCATGAGCGCATCGGCCCGAGCGCCAAAGGTGCACCAGGTCTTCACGCCGTTGATGAGCCAACCGCCGTCAGTGGGGGTAGCGGTGGCCTTCACGCCGGCAACGTCAGATCCGTAATCGGGTTCGGTCACGGCCACAGCAGCCATCACTTCAGCCGAGGCCAACTTCGGGAGCCATTCGCGCCGTTGCGCTTCGGTTCCACCAGCCAAAAGGGCGCGGGTGAGGATTTCGGGACGCGTGATCAGAGAGCCGCCGGCTCCGAGAGACACTTTTGCGAGTTCTTCGGTGGCGACGACCATGCCCATGTATTCGCTCTCGCCGCCTTCGCTGTACCCGTCGTACTCGACTGGCACCGAAAGTCCGAAGCCACCGAGCTCGGCCAGACCCTGAATCAGGTCTTCGGGAATGTCGGCGTTCTCGCGATGAATATGTTCTGCAACGGGTGCGATTTTTTCGTTTGCGAATCGTCGAAAGGTGTCCTGCACCATTTCGAAATCGCTCTCGAGGTGACGTGGCCCGGGAGTGTCTGCCAACGACGCCAAGAACTCTGGCGCGCGGAAGGTTGCAACGAACTCTCTTGTGTTGTCGAGTGCACCGGGAGTGATATTCCAGTCGGCTTCACGACCGAAGACTTTGGGAAGGAGTTCACCAATCGCATCGGCGACAAAGGCGCACGCGATCTTGGCTTCAAGTTCGCCCTTGGTTCCGTAAACGAGCATGGCCCGACCGGTTTCAACCGCTGACGCGGCGTGGGCGATGTCGTAGGCCACGACCTGGTTCACATCGGGCCCGCCATTGGCAGCGATGTGGCGGATGCCGGCGTCGACCACCCCGTGGGCGAGGTCGATGACGGAAGCGGCGGTGGTGAGATCCGGAGCAGTCATAGGCCGAAGGTTACCCATCGGTCACCTTGGCGTTCTCATCAGGCTTAGGAAGGAATTGGCTGCAGTACCTGACCGGGTCGAGCACCTGTACTGGCGCCGTTGATCCATGTAGGAACACCGGCGGTGATGGTGGCTCGGAAGCCGGCAGGAGCACGTGTGAATCGCCATGTGCCGTGGGGAACATCGTAGGCCCGTTCTTCGGGGCGCAACTCAAGTTCGTCGAGGCGGAAAACGACGATGTCGGCAACTTTGCCCGTGGCAATGACTCCACGGTCGGTGAGGCCGAAGAAGTCTGCGGTTCGTCCGGTGAGGGCGTGAACACCTTCTTCGATCGTGATGAGGCCGGCATCGCGAACGTAATGAGTGAGCATGTACAGGTGCTCGCCAGCGGCGGAAAACAACTGCAAGTGCGCACCACTGTCGTTGATGTTGAAAACCATGTGCGGGTCGCGGAGCGCTTTCACCACATCGGCCTCGCTGAGGCGTTCGGGAATGCCCATCATTTGTGAAGCAAGTCCGTTTGCAATGACCCAGTCGGCGAGTGCATCAGAAATATGCAGACCGGTTTGATCGGAAAGATCTTGGAGTGAAATTCCAAGTGGCCCGGCGCCGGTTTCGGAGATGGTGAGAATCATTTCGGCGGGGCGATCGATGCGCGAAAGGCTTGAACGTGTGCGGTTGTCCCAATCGGTGCGGGCCTTATCGCGCCATGCGGGATCGGCAAGCGTGGACAACTTGAGTTCGGTGGGTCCGTTGATGACCTCGTTCCATGCAGGAACGCGTTGGAACACCAATGAACTTTCGAAACCGAAGAACGGTGCAAGCGGCTTGCAGTTGACCATGGGCCACATATCGGCACCCGCTGATTGCAAGCGATCGTGAAGTGCCCACCACTCGTCACGACGATCATCGTCGCGTTCGTTGAAGGGGATGCCGGTGTACTGCGCGCGCACGCCACTTTCGCGGACGAGTTCGCCAAATCTTTCTGCGTCAGTGATCGAGAGCTCGGGGTCGTTGAAACGCGTGATCATCTGCACCGTTGCTGGCTTGTGGTCGGCAACGACTCGGAACAGAGCGAGATACTCGTCATCGTTGGCGAAGTAACCAGGGACAAGACGAAGAGCTCGGTCTCGATCAAAGTGGTTGATGCTGAGGCCGAGTGCGCCGGCGGCAAGACCTTCGTCAAGGACAGCGCACATCTCGGCGACTTCTTCCGTGGTAGCAGCGCGCGTCCACGCGTCGGGGCCCATGACCCAGGTACGCAGCGCGAGATGGCCGAGGTAGCCAGCGACGTGCACCGAGGTTGGCTGGGTGCGAAGTGCATTCATGTACTCAGGCCATGACTGCCACGACCATGGGATCTCTTGTTCGAAGGCCTTACGCGGGAGGTCTTCGAGGAAACACAACAAGTCGACGATTTCGTCGCGCTGGTCGCCCTTCAGAGGAGCGATGGAATTTCCACAATTACCGAACACCATCGAGGTGTTGCCATAGGCGGGAAGAGGATCAAGTTCGGGGTTCCACCACATCGCACCGTCGAGGTGAGTGTGCGTGTCGATGATGCCTGGAGCAACGTAGGAACCGCTGGCATCGAGCAGGGTTTCACCATCAGCGATGAGGTCTGAACCGATCTCAGTGATGACGCCGTTTCGGACACGCACGTCGGCTTTGTACGCGGCCGCACCAGTTCCGTCGACGATTGTTCCGCCTGTGATTAGAAGATCGGTCATGGTTCCCCCTGTGTTTGGGTCGAATCTAGTAGCGGAAACTCCTAGGCTCATTGGCGTCGTCTGTAGAGGAGAAAAGCCGTGACTGTTTATGACCGCCCCTTTGGCCGCCACTTCGAAGATTTCGAGATCGACGACGTGTATCGCCACTGGCCAGGGAAGACGATCACCGAGGCTGACGACCACCTCTTCTGCATGATCACCATGAATCATCACCCAACGCACACCAACAACTGGTTTGCCGAGAACGAATCTCCAATGGGTCAGGCCCTCGTGGTGGGCAACCTCGTGTACTCACTTGTTCTGGGTATGAGCGTTCCCGATGTCAGCGGCGCGGCGATCGCCAATCTCGAAGTTGAATCTCTGAAGCATGCCAAGCCCACGTTCCACGGCGACACGATCTACGCCGTCACGAAGGTGCTGGCCAAGAAGGAAACCTCTGATGGAAAGCGCGGCATCGTGACCGTCGAGACAAAAGGGATCAACCAGCGTTCGGAAGAGGTGTGCGAGTTCCGCCGCCGCGTCATGGTGTGGAAGCGCGAATTTGCTCCGACCCGTGGCCTTCCCTACGGCGAAGACGTTTTTTCAGAAGACTGATTCGTGCTCGGATCGCCTGACGTCGAGGCGGTGCTTGCGTGGTCTGCTGGTCGTCGCGACGAGCTGCCGTGGCGACAGACCCGCGACCCGTGGTCGGTACTTGTCTCGGAATTGATGCTCCAGCAAACACAGGTGGCGCGAGTTGTTCCGCGTTGGTATCAATTCCTTGATCGATTTCCTACGGCTGCAGTTTGCGCGCAGGCTCCCGTTGGCGACGTCGTTACTGAATGGGCCGGTCTTGGTTACAACCGTCGTGCTGTGAATCTTCATCGCACTGCGGTTGCTGTTGTTGCCCAACATGGGGGAGTGGTCCCTGACGATCTCGATGCGCTGCTTGCGTTACCAGGGCTCGGCCCGTACACCGCTCGAGCGTTACTGGCCTTTGCTTACGAGCGCGATGTCGCCGTTGTCGACACCAATGTCGGCCGAATCCTTGCGCGCCAACGGGGCGAGCGGCTCACCGCACGTGTTGCCCAGACGTTCGCCGACGACATTGTCCCGATTGGGACGGGTTGGTCGTGGAACCAGGGTTTGCTTGACCTCGGCGCCCTCGTTTGCACGAAGCGTTCGCCACATTGCGAGGCGTGCCCCACCGCAATGACGTGTTCATGGTTTCGCGGAGGCTCGCTTGAACCAGATCCGGCTATTGGCTCGGCGGCAGTGAGTAAAGGCCAATCGAAATTCATCGGTTCGTTTCGAGAAGGCCGTGCTCGACTGCTCGATGTTCTGCGAACTGGCATTGAAGTGGCTCCGGAGCAGTTCCGCGACGCGTGCGGTTGGAATGAACGAGACGGTGGCGAGCTCGACGCGGTGCGCGCTGCGGATTCTCTTGTTCGCGATGGCTTAGCGATCGCAGGCTGCGATGGCTCTTTATCGCTTCCCAGAACTCAGGGCTGAATAAACTCCAACACAAGTCGATTGAATTCCTCGGGTTTTTCCACCTGAGTGAAGTGCCCTGCACCTTCGATGATTGCTGCGCGTGAACCGACGCTGAGTCCGGCTGCTGCATTCTCTGCGAACTCGACGCCAACACATCCGTCGTTGCGGCCGTGGATGTAGAGCGTTGGTTGCGGAGGTGGCGTGCCAAGCACATCTTGAATTTCTTGATAGGCCGCCGACACGGGTTCGGTTCCCCATGTTGCGCGGTAGTAGCCGAGAGCAGCAGCGAAATGTTCTGGGCTTTCGATTGATTCGCGAATGTGGTGCATGTCAATTGTCGCGTCGTGACCAGGCGACCAGTCGGCCCACAGTCGCTCGATGAATTCAAGATCATTCATTGAGACGACGAAGTCGGAAAGGCCGACTTGAAAGAAAAACATGTACCACGATCGTTTGAGTTGGTCGTAGGTCATCATCGCCGACGCCATGGATGAAGCCGGTGGGACTGCTGCGGTGACAACTCGTCGCCAACGATCGGGGGCAAAGGACGCTGCGCCGTAGGTTGCGAGTGCGCCCCAGTCATGGCCGATGATCACCGCATTGCTGTCTCCGCCAAGTGCTTCGTGGAGAACTGTGGCATCGCGGGCAAGCGTGGCGACGTGGAACTGGCCATCAGTAGGGATCGACGTGGGCGCGTAACCGCGCATAAAAGGGGCGACAGCTCGGTATCCGGCATCAGCAAGAGCGGGTAGGAGGTAGCGCCAGCCATGGGCGGTATCGGGAAACCCATGGAGGCAAAGGGCAAGTGGGCCGGAATCGCCGGCGGTGAGACAGCCGTAGGTGAGTTCGCTTGTGGGAACAGTGATGGAGTTGATCTGCATGGTGCGAAGGTAGCGAGATTCAGGCGGAGGTGTGAGACATGTCACTTTCCCTTCACATCGATGAACCCTTGTCCTAGCGTTCGCGATCCGTTGGGACTCGGGGAGGAGGTGGACAGTGGAGATCACGTTTTACGGAGTTCGGGGGTCGACGCCATGTGCTGGTGAAAGCACGTCTCGATACGGGGGCAATACCGCGAGCGTTGTACTGCGCAGCGCTGATGCCGATCCGATCCTGCTCGACCTCGGAACCGGGCTTCGTTACTTCGGGGCCGACCAAGGTGCCGGTGCGCAGTTACATGCGCACGCACTCGTGACACACCTTCACTGGGACCATGTCCAAGGGCTTCCTTTCTGTCAGCCGCTGCTGGTACCTAGTTCGACACTTTCGGTCTACGGGCCAGACCATGACGGTGTCGCATTCGCCGACGCATTCGACGACTTGATGCGTCCGCCATTTTTTCCGGTTACTCGTCAAGATCTCCCCGGCGATGTTTCGTTCTTCACCCTCACCGAAGGTGTTCACGAAATCGCGGGAGCAAAAGTGACTGCGCTCGAAGTTCCACACACAGACACCACGTTTGGATATCGGGTTGAGCGCGATGGCTTCTCTGTGGCCTACGTGAGCGATCATCAGCAACCGACTGACGGAGTTTCTGTCGACTCTCGAGTTCTTGAACTCTGCCAAGGCGTCGATGTTCTTATCCACGACGCGCAATACACACCCGAAGAATTCGCGTGTAAGCCAACCTGGGGTCATTGCACTGTCGATTACGCCGTACGTGTTGCTGCGGCAGCTGAAGTTGGACAGTTGGTCTTGTTCCATCACGACCCTTCGCACGACGACGAAACACTCGATCGGCTCCTCGTCGGAGCGCGAGAAACCGGTCGCACTATGGGTGTCGATTCGATCGTTGCAGCGTTCGAGGGTCTCAGCATCACCCTCGCCTAGGATCTCGCCCTTGTGAGCGAGAATTCTGAAACCAGCGCATTCGATGGTGCCAAGTACCGACAGGTTCTTGGGCATTTCCCTACTGGTGTCGCAGTTATTACTGCGATGACTGACGAGGGCCCAGCAGGTATGGCCATCGGTTCATTTACGTCGTTGTCTCTTGGTCCGGCGCTGGTTCTCTTCAGTGCGACGAAAACCTCGGCCAGCTGGGGAAAGTTGCGCGGTGCTGGGAAGTTCTGCGTCAACATCCTCGCTGACGATCAGGAAGATGTGAGCCGAGTATTCGGTTCAAAGGCAGACGACAAGTTCTCCGAGATTGGCTGGAAGCACTCGGGCAACGGCGCACCGCTCATTAACGGAGTGCTTGCCTCTATCGACTGTGATCTTCACTCAGTTCTCGACGGCGGCGACCACGACATCATCGTTTGTGCCGTGACCGATCTCGACGTGAAGCACGAAGGTGGAGCACTTGTTTTCTTCCGCGGCGGCTACGGCCGGGTGGCGTTCTAAGTCATGGCGATTTACGCGTTGGGCGACATGGTTCCTGAAATTCATCCCGACGCTTGGGTGCATCCCGAGGCTGTTGTTATTGGCGACGTCACGATTGGTGCCGACAGCACGATTTGGCCGTGCGCTGTGTTGCGAGGAGATAACGGTGGTATCCGAATCGGCGAGCGCACGTCGATTCAAGACGGAACTGTTATTCATTGCATTCCCACCCGCCCAACGATTGTTGGCGACGATTGTGTGATTGGCCACATCGTTCACCTCGAGGGCTGCACGATCGAAAGCAATTCGCTTGTCGGCAACGGCTCGGTTGTGCTGCACGAAGCGATAGTTCGTTCGGGTTCGCTCGTGGGTTCTAACGCCGTTGTACCAAATCGTATGGAAGTCCCAACCGGCATGATGGCGCTCGGAATTCCGGCGAAGTTGCGCGAGGTCGGACCGAATCAAGCCTTCATTCAGGAAATCGCAGTTCGTGATTATGCCGAACGCGGAAAGTTGTATAGGGCGCAGATGCGTCGAATCGACTGATCTTGTGACAGGTCAATTACGCCCCTGAGCCCAACCAGTTGAACGGGGCCCACGGGAGATTACGTACTACCCAAAACGCGACAACTGCGAGACCGATTGCGATCCACGTGTTTCGTTTGAACTCGAAATGAAGCACGCGTCGTCCGGTTCGTCGAGCGATCGCGTTCCAGCCGAACCAAACGACTGACGTAGCGAGGATGACGCTAAGGAGAAGGTTGTGGCTGAGGGCACGCGATACATCGCCGTTCAAAAGTGCGTGCAGACCGCGAGTCATGCCGCACCCAGGGCAATCGAGACCGGTCGTGGCCTTAAACGTGCATGCGGGTAGAAGTTGAGTCGTGTTGGGGTCGATCACGCCAACCGCAACGCAACCAGCAAGAGCAATGCCACCTGCGATCCAAAGACCGGTTTTTCCATGCGGGGCACGCGTTGGCCCGGCGGGTGGCGGCGGGGGACCCTGATTTGGCGAATCGACGGGGTTCGTCAGCACCCCTTAAGTCTAGGTCTGGCCTCGCCTTGATTGGCTGTCGATGCCTAGGGTGCGGGCATGAATCTTGGACGCGTTGGCCTGTGGGCCTATCAACTTGATCTCGTTCCCTCCTCTCAGGCGCAGGAAACCGCTGCGGAAATCGAGGAACTCGGTTACGGAGCACTTTGGATTCCGGAGATGATCGGACGTGAATCGTTCGTGAGCTCAACGCTT